>CAVCML010000071.1:0-3840 GCA_963603335.1 Bacteroidaceae bacterium
GTGCGGGAGTTATAGAAAAATCGAAGGCGTTTTATTTTTCGGGCAATCAGATAGGAGCGCTGCTGGCGGATTTTCTCAGCGGCCGGGACGGTGCGGACGGGAAACAGATGGTAACCACCATTGTGACCGGCGATTTAGGCGAAAAAATCGTTGAATCACGCGGGGGAACGGTAATCCGCACGCTGACCGGATCCAAGTTCGTCTGCGAGGAAATGAATAATATGGAGGATGGGAAATTTCTCCTGGGATATGAAGAAAGCCATGGATACGTCGGCGGAAAACATATTCGGGATAAGGACGGAGTGTCGGCGGCGCTGCTTCTCTGCGAGGCGGCAGCGTGGCACAAGGCTCACGGCAGAACGCTGCTGGATGCACTGGGAAATCTTTATCAGAAGTATGGATATTATATCGATGAGCAGGACTCATTCGTATTTGAAGGTGCAAAGGGTGCAAAGCTTATCCGGAAGATTATGACGCGGCTTCGCAGCCGCGGAGCAGCTGTTTTCAGAGCATTGGGTAAACCTGAAAAGATATTGGATTACAGCAAGGGTCTCGACGGACTGCCGCCTTCAAATGTTTTGAAATTCCGTTTTCCGGGCGGTTCGTGGATTGCGGTGCGCCCGTCAGGCACGGAACCGAAAATCAAATTTTATTACTGCATACGGGCTGCGGAGCAGCGGGAAGCAAAAAAATCGTACAAATCGGTACAGAAATCCATTGAGGAATTCTTGGAAACCGTTTGATTACAGCCGTTTTCACACAACTTTTACAGTTGAAGAGCCTTCCGGTTGTTGCACGGAGGCATTTCTATTGATATAATGTACTGTGACATGAAAGGAGCAGTTATACTCTATGGATCATAACAGAAGACAAGACGATTATCGCAGCGGAGAGAACCGCGCAAGTGAAGATGCGTATCAGGAATATCTCAGACTGCGGGAACATAATGAAAACAGAGGCGGTTATGTCAAGGATGATACCCTGTACGGATCGTATGTATCGAACCGGTCGGATCGGACTCAAGGATACGGCGATGCGCATGAATTTGACAGCACCGGCGGTTTTCAGACATCAATAGAAAACACACCGTACGGGGAGTCAAGAATGCGCAGGCAAAGCCGCGCTGCAGAGCCGGATGACGGAGAACCCATCGCCAGAAAAGGCAGAGTAAACAGAGCTGATAAGCTGACCCGTGCGGAGAAAAAAGCCAGAAAAAAAGCGCAGAAGGAAGATGCATTCTTTGCAGACGGCGGAGATGGCGGAAACGGATCAGGCGGAGAAAGCGGCAGTTCAAAGAAGCGGCGCAAGAAGAAAAAAAAGAGCGGCAGAGGACTCAAGATAGCACTTATCGTAGTATTGATTCTGGTGCTCGGAATCGGCGGCGTGATTGCGGCGGGACTTACGGTGGTCAAGAATACGCTGGATAATGTGGGCCGGATTGAACTGGATCCGGATCTTATCGGCATCAATGCACAGGTGGATTCCGATTTGAGAAACTATCGAAACATCGCGCTTCTGGGAATCGATGCCCGCGATATGAGCAGCGACGAGAACGTACGAAGCGATGCCATCATCATCGTCAGCATCAACAAGGAAACAAACGAGATTAAGATGTTCTCCATCTATCGTGATACCCTGCTGGATCTGGGCGACAATTCACCGGGGCTCGACAAGGTGACGCATGGCTATTATTACGGCGGACCGACCAAGATGCTGTATGCCATCAATAAAAATCTGGATTTAAATGTTAAAGAAGTCGTTGTCGTGAACTGGAAATCCGTTGCGGATACGGTTGATGCACTTGGCGGACTCGATATCACAATCAAGGAATCCGAAATCAAGGAGATGAACAAATACATCCAGGATACATATAATAATATCGGCGGATCAAATGCCAAGATTGAGAAAGCCGGCAAGCAGACACTGAACGGAAACCAGGCTGTTACCTATGCCCGTATCCGTAAAGATGCTTCGACCGGAGATTATCGCCGAAACGAGCGTATGAAGATCGTCGTGAAGGCAGCATTTAAGAAGGCGACCCAGATGGATGCCAAGGCGCTGAAGAAGATTTCCAACGAAATACTGCCGGAAATCAAGACCAACATGTCCTCCGCGGATATGATGGATATGGTTCTTAAGCTCAACTCCTATGAGATGACCGACAGCGTTGGCTGGCCGTATGATGTGGGAAGCTGGAGCAACAACGGCTGGTACGGACCTCCGGTAACTCTCAGCAGCAATGTAACCAAGCTTCATGAGCAGTTTTTCGGTCAGGAAGGATATACACCGACACAGGATGTACAGAATATCAGCAAGAGAATTTCAGCAAAGACAGGACTGTATTAAAAGCAAGAAGGCAGGTATATGGAAAAGAAGAAGAATTTACTGATTTTATTCGGAGGAGTTTCTTCGGAGCATGAGGTCTCAAGGGCATCGGCTTCGTCGATTCTGACTCACATAAACAACGAGAAATATGATATTTATACGGTGGGAATCACTAAAGGCGGAGATTGGATTTTGACGGATTCGCCCGCAGTTTCCGTAGCGGACGGCTCCTGGGAGCAGAACCGGGATAACAGAATCGTGGCGGTCTCCATGAATCAGAAGCATCGGGGACTGGTGGTTATGGAAGAAGATGGATGTGCAAAGAAAATTCCAATCGACGTGATTTTTCCGGTGCTTCACGGACAGAACGGCGAGGATGGAAGAATGCAGGGTCTGCTTCAGATTGCAGGCATACCGTTCGTAGGCTCTGATATGCTCGCTTCTGCGGCTTCGATGGATAAGGCGATTACCAAGGTGGTAGTGGATCACTCGGGATGGATTACTCAGGCGGATTCGGTTCTGGTTTATAAACGAAGATATCGCGAGGATCAGAATGGCGAACTGCTTGGAATCACAACTCATTTTGATGACCGGTATCCGCTCTTCGTCAAACCGGCAAACGCAGGATCTTCTGTGGGCATAAGCAAAGTAAAAAGTGCGGAGGAACTGCCTGAGGCCATTGAGACGGCATTCAAAGAAGATGATAAGGTGCTTGTAGAGGAGGCAATCACAGGCAGAGAAATCGAGGTGGCGGTTCTGGGAAACAAAAATCCGCAGGCATCGTGCATCGGAGAAATCTTTACAGCCAACGAATTTTATGACTACAACGCCAAATATGAAAACGAAGCTTCGAAAACGGCTGTCGTAACGGATCTGGATCCGGTGAAGGAACAGGAAATCAAGGATACGGCGGTGAAGATTTACAGGATTATGGGATGCCGAGGACTGGCGCGTGTGGACTTTTTCCTGAAGGACAGCGGGCGCATCGTATTCAATGAGATCAACACGATGCCGGGATTTACCAAAATCAGCATGTACCCGCAGCTTTGGGAAGCTTCGGGAGTTTCGTACACTGAATTGATTGACCGGCTGATTGAGCTGGCTTTGGAACAATAACTGCGCAGCAGAATATGTAAGAATAGGAGAAGAAGCAATGGCAAAGGAAAAAATAAATTTTGAAGACGAACAGGTAAGATCACGGTATCGGCATACTACGTCACATATTCTGGCGCAGGCTGTAAAGAAGCTGTGGCCGGATGCCAAACTGGCTATCGGCCCTGCGATTGCCAACGGTTTTTATTATGATTTTGATATGGAACATAAGCTCAACGATCAGGACCTTCTGAAAATACAGAAGGAAATGAAAAAGGTGATTCAGGCGAATTACCCGCTGGAGCGCTTCGAGCTGCCGAGAGAAGAAGCCATTAAATTCATGGCGGATAAACACGAGGATTATAAGGTTGAACTGATTCAGGATCTGCCGGAGGATGCGGTAATTTCGTTCTATCAGCAGGG
>CAVCML010000072.1:0-2149 GCA_963603335.1 Bacteroidaceae bacterium
CACAATCTTAAAAAGAAAGGAAAGTATGATTTCTGGCTTCCTAAATATCATACAATATTATAATGGATTTTAACAAAGGCCTAAAAGACGGAATTCCGATAGCATTAGGGTATTTTTCAGTATCGATTGCTTTCGGTCTGATGGCCATTGAAAGTGAATGCAGCGCACTGGAGGCTGTCTTGATTTCCCTGACAAATCTGACATCCGCCGGTCAATTTGCCGGTGTAACGGTACTGGCTGCCATGGGAACTTATTTGGAAATGGCTTTAACCCAGCTTGTTATTAACTCCCGCTACTCCCTGATGGCAATCTCACTTTCCCAAAAGGTGGACAGGAAATTTCGCGGCATCTGGAAGTGGCTGCTCGGCTTTGCCATAACCGACGAAATCTTCGCCGTTGCCATTGGTCACGACGGACCTGTTTCCAAGGAATATTTTTCCGGTCTTATGAGCCTGCCGATTCTGGGATGGTCTGCAGGGACTCTGTTTGGAGCCGTCCTTGGCAACATCATGCCGGAGATTATAACCACATCACTGAGTATAGCACTCTATGGCATGTTCATCGCGGTAGTCGTACCGAAAGCCAGAGAAAACCGCCACATTCTGATTACCGTAATTCTCGCAATCATTATAAGCTCGGTGCTTCGTTATGTTCCAATCTTTTCAGGAATTTCGGCAGGATTCGCCATCATAATCAGTGCAGTTATTGCATCAGTCGCCGGAGCTGTATTCTTCCCGGTAAAGGAGGCCGAATAATGGATATACTTACATTTTTACCATACCTGTTGGTGATGGCCGGTGTCACATATCTGATTCGTGCCCTGCCCTTCGTTCTGATTAATAAAAAAATAGAGAACCGGTTTCTCAACTCGTTCCTCTATTATATTCCCTATACGGTTCTCGCTGCGATGACTTTCCCCGCAATTCTCTACGGAACCAACCATATGATTTCCGCCGTCGCAGGTCTGGCCGTCGCCGTGTTTATCGCCTATAGAGGCAGGGGACTTCTCATCGTCGCCGTGGGGGCAAGCTGTGCCGTATTTGTAGCGGAGCTGGTGCTGATGGCAGTACGGTAATGCCGGAATGCCGCCGGGTCTGCTGACAACCGAAATGCTATATGCTGAAAAGCCGAGGATCCTGCGTTCCTCGGCTCTTTTTTATTCCGCAATACTCCAGTCAATCGGCTCCTGTCCCGCAGACTGCAGAAATGCATTTGTTCTTGAAAAATATTTTCCTCCGAAATAACCCCGGTGCGCCGACAACGGACTCGGATGCACGCTCTTGATAATGCAGTGCTGCCGTCCTGTAATCAGAGACTCCTTACTCTTGGCAAACCCGCCCCAAAGAATAAACACCATTGGTTTTTCTCTGGCGTTAAGATGCTGAATCACCTGATCCGTGAAGATTTCCCAGCCTTTACCGCGATGCGAACCGGCCGCTCCTCTTCGAACGGTCAGCACGGTATTGAGAAGCAGCACACCGTTTTTCGCCCAACTTTCAAGGTTGCCGTGGCTCGGCGGATCAATCCCCAGATCGTCCTGCAGCTCCTTAAAAATATTCACCAGTGAAGGCGGTTTCTGCACGCCTTTCTGTACGGAGAAACAAAGTCCGTGAGCCTGTCCCGGCTCATGGTACGGATCCTGTCCTAAAATTACCGCTTTTACATCTTCATAGGGCGTAAACTTTAACGCATTGAAAATATCATACATATTAGGATAGATTACCTTGCTGCCGTACTCCTGCTTCAAAAACTCCCGCAGCTTCAAATAATAGTCCTTATCAAATTCGCCTTTCAAAATCTCATCCCAACTGTTTCCGATATGTACCATACTCGTATCCTCGTTTTTTATTTTTTTCGATGGAGTTATTTTATCATATTATGAAATTTGTTTAAATTCCCGGATTGCATTTTTTAGCAGGCATCCGGGAACTTTTTCTGCAAAGAGTTCTCCCCAGACAGCTTTGAATTCCCAGATCAGCTTTTTTATTCAGGCTTTTCGGAAGCAATGGCACTCAGAAAAGAATTTTAAGCTCGATTTTTTCCATAACTTGATATGTTATTAAGAATTTCTCTGAGTAAAAGTCCTTCATCCGTCCACTAGCAATGCATCAATCCAAATTCAACTCCATTTTAAAGCAATCTGGGAATT
>CAVCML010000073.1:0-4665 GCA_963603335.1 Bacteroidaceae bacterium
CTAAAAAAGAGTGGTGGGGCCAGGATGAGACCATTTTGACGGATGAAAACGTACTGAATGAAACCGTCATGGTGCGGAAAGCACTTGCAATCGCATATACGCTGCGCAATATGCCTGTAACTATCAAGCCGGATGAGCTGATTGTCGGAATAACTACGATGTCTTCTGTTGGATTCGGAAGAGAAATTCCGACATATACAACTCCGGAAGAAGATGCGGAAGCTTTAAAGAGTTCATTTACTTATAAGTCGACATGGGGACATCCGGTTGATTACAAGCTTCTGCTTGAAAAGGGAGTCACGGGAATCAAACAGGATATTTATGAGCGGATTGAAAAAGAAATGTCGCTGGAAAATCCGGAATTTAAAAAACTTGATTTCTTCAGGGCAATGATTATTTCACTTGATGCATTAATCGATCTTGCCGATCGCTATGCAAATCTGGCAATGAAATGCGCTTTTGAAGAGCCTGATGCAGATCGCAGAAAAGAGCTGATGGAGATTTCAAGAGTGTGTAGCAGAGTGCCGAGATATCCGGCGGAAACTTTGCAGGAAGCCCTGCAGAGTTTCTGGTTCATATTTATTTCGAATCAGGGGACGATGGAACATACGCCTACGGGCAGATCGGATCAGTATCTGTATCCATATTATAAAAAGGATATAGAAGAAGGCGTTATTACCGAAGATGAGGCGGATGAGCTTATTTTCAGCTGGTTGGCAAAATTCAGTGAAAGAATAGAAATGCGCAAGGATGACTGGGAAGACCATACGGATGAACGAGATGGATTGTACGGCGGAGATCCGGAATCATTTGACACATCCAATATGCTGGATAACAGCTCGGATTACAACTATGGATCGGCTGCAAATCACTGGCAGACGAACATGATGCTGGGCGGACAGACTCCGGACGGCAAAGATGCGACGAATGAGCTGACGTACAAGATTCTGAAATTGTGGTCACATCTGGACAGCATTGCACCGGTGCTTTCAGTGCGCTTCCATAAGAATTCATCAAAAGAACTTTATGATTTGTGTTCTGAAGTTCTCAGAAAAGGAACCGGTGGAGTTCCTGCTCTCTACAATGATGAGGTTGTAATTCCGGGATTGCTCAAGATGGGAATTCCGGAAGAGGATGCGCGTGATTACTCCAATGACGGATGCTGGGAAGTTCTGATACCGGGTAAATCGGATTATACTGCGGGAAATCTTGAACTGCTTCAGATACTGGAGTATGCGATGCAGCATGGCAGAAGCCTTGTCAGAGACAGAGTTGAGGCGGATGACATCGGAGATCTGGAACAGTTTAAAACTTTTGATGAGTTCTATAATGCAGTACTCGTGTTGATTGAAAAACAGATTAATGCCGATGTTGACGGTAAACTGAGATATTGGCGCGACCGCGTTAAGATAGCTCCTTCGCCGCTGATTTCCGCTATGATTCACGATTGCCTTGAAAGAGGATTGGACAAGACGGATGCCGGTGCAAGATATACGTTCTTTGCGGATTTGCTCACGGGAGTTTCTAACTTCGTCGATTCCTTGATGACTATCAAGCAGATGGTATTCGAAGAAAAGCAGCTGACTTTGACGGAGCTTGCGGAGCTTTGCAGAACCAATTTCGAAGGCAATGAGTCAATGAGACAAAAAATCATCACGAGAGTCCCGAAAATTGGAAATGATCAGAACGAAGTGGATGAACTTCTGATTCGCTGCCTGGATGACTGTTATGACATCATGACGAAAATAAATCAGGAAAACGATACGGGAGATTTGATTCTGGTATGCGGTATCGGAACGTTTGAAAGCTATGTGATGTTCGGCCATAATGTCGGAGCGTCCGCAGACGGCAGATTGAGTCAGGAATCCGTAAGCAGCAATTTCTCGCCTTCATTCGGATGTGATAAAAACGGACCGACGGCTGCAATTAAAACCATGACTAAACCGGATTTGATGAAATACATCACAGGATGTCCTCTGGATATGCAGTTCAATAATAATGAAGTTGCCGGTGAAGAAGGCATTTTAAGAATGAGCGGTATGATAAAGTCATTCTTCGATATGGGAGGAATGATACTTACACTTGCAGGAACGAACAGCGAGCAGCTGATTGCAGCACAGAAGGAACCTGAAAAGTATTCTAACCTTCGTGTTCGCATGGGTGGATACAGTGCATATTTTACATTGCTTTCACCGGAAATGCAGCAGACCATGATCGACAGAAGCAAGCATCAGATTTAATTTAACTGAAAAGATTTGAAATTGGAGTATATGATGAAGACGGATTCAATTAAAAAAGTATGCTGCATAGGTGCGGGAATAATAGGTTCAAGCTGGGCGACGCTGTTTGCAAAGAACGGCCTGACTGTGAATGTGTATGATTCATTCCCGACCAGCCTGGATGCAGCGGAAGGAAAAATCAGAGTAAACCTGCAGGGCTATATTGACAATGGCCATATGACGCAGGAGCAGGTTGATGAAGTGATGAAAAATATCAGTTACTTTGACAATCTGGCAGATGCGTTGGAAGGCGTACAGTTTATTCAGGAGTCTGTTCCGGAGGTTCTGGAGATAAAGCAGACTATGGTAGATCAGATTGATGAGTGCAATGCAGATGCTATCGTATGCAGCAGCACGTCCGGAATGAATATTTCCGACATATCCGGAAAAAGCAAATATCCCGGCAGATACATCGGCGGACATCCCTTCAATCCACCTCATCTCATGCCTTTGGTTGAACTCACCAAATGGGAAAAAACAGACGATGAGATTCTTCATACAGCGGAAGAATTCTATAAACTCATGAAGAAAGTCCCTGTAATCCTGAAAAAGGAGTCACCGGGATTTATAGGAAATCGTCTGCAGCATGCAGTTGTCAGAGAAGCGATTACTATCATAATGGAAGATATCTGCAGCGTCGAGGATCTGGATAAAGCTCTTGTGTTCGGACTGGGACTCAGATGGGCGATACTTGGACCGAACCTTGTAGGCGAGCTGAACGGCGGTGAGAAGGGCATCAGCAATTATCTGTGGGGAGTCTTCCGTGAAGGATGGGATGAAGCCTTCCAGAGACTTCACGATTGTTCGATTACGAAAGTTCCGGAAGAGTACGCTCTGAAAATCGGACCTGAAGGTGTTGCCGAAGAAAAGAAAAACAGAGAACCGGGAACAGGAAACACCAATGAGGAAATCGCTGAATACAGAGACAAGATGCTGATGGGCATTCTGGCACTGCATAACAAGCTTTAAAGGTTGTATTTTGTGAGGAAAGGTAATTTAAAAGCAGGAGAAAAGTATGATTTCTCAAAAGAGGCAATTTGCGAGTGAATTCCTGTCATCGGCCATGATAGCATTCTTCGGTCTGGCAATGGTAGTCCCCTTGTGCGTGAGCGGGTTTATGAATCAGTTTGAGTTTTCAATTCTGTTCGGACTCCTGGTAGCGTTTGACACAATAATTTTTGCACCGGTCAGCGGGGCGCAGTTTAATCCGGTGGTTACGGTATCTATGATAGTGAGCGGCAGACAGTCAGTGAAAACAATTGTGACATATATTGCCGCTCAGTATCTGGGCTGGTTTTTCGGATCGGGCATGATATATGTGGTGTTCTGGAAACAGCTGAAGGAATTTTATGAATCGGATTCAGGGAATCCTGTAAATCTGTTTTTCTGTTCGACGGAATATATCTGGACCGGAGTGTGGGTTGAAATCATATGGGCTGCCGGATTGATGATTGTGATTTTGGCATGTCTGGATGATCGACTGCCAAACAAACCGGATGCTAAACTTTTTCCGTTCGCTATCGGCGGGTACGTTGCGGTTGCCATAGCTGCATGTGGACCATATACGGGGATGGCTCTCAATGGAGCCAGAGATTTCGGCCCGCGTATAGCGGGGTTTATTTACGGCAAGCTGACCGGCTGCGAGACATCGGCCTGTTTTTCAGACGGAAGATTTCTGCTGTACATGTTTGTACCGATGCTTGGTGGCATTGCAGGTACGTTGTTTTATGATAAATTTATTTCCAGAATCCTGCCGGGTAAATAATTCCCCGGCAGGATTTATATAAAATATGCATTGCGACAGACTGAAAAGAGGTGAGACAACGTTATGCAGATGCATAAAATAGTACGGGAAAATTATTCATATGTTGTCGTTTTGACCGGAATGCTGGCCATGATTATGGTTTACGGAACAACGATGCTCAGCTTGGGATTGTTCGTGGTTCCGATGGTGAATTACTTTGGTTTTTCCTATGCATCCGTTTCCGCAATTATGAGCTTCAAGGCGGTCGGGGCAATTATAGGCTCAAAGCTTGCCGCAGTTGTTATTAGAAAAAAGAGTGTAAAATGCTGCATGATTGTTTTTGCTGCTTTGTTCAGTGCAGCAGCGTTTTCTTTATCTCAATGCTGTTCACTGTGGCAGTTTTATTTTTTTGCGGTCGTTCTGGGCATAGCAGAAGCGGGAACAAGCACTATTCCGATTTCAGTTCTCGTCAACAATTGGGTAAGCAGCAGCAGACGCGGAGCTGCTATCGGGATTTCATACATGGGGAGCGGCATTGGCGGACTGATTTTCAGTCCGATCATTAATAGCATTATTCAGAACTATGGTTGGAATTTCGGATTCGCTTTTATCGGAATTGTCATGGCGGCAGTTTATCTGCCG
>CAVCML010000074.1:0-5315 GCA_963603335.1 Bacteroidaceae bacterium
CGAACGAAAAATTGACGTTCATTGATGTGGTGCTTGGATTGATGAAGCTTCCCAATGCAGATATCTATGTGACCGGCAGCAACTCAAAGATGCTCTCATCAGATATCTTGACGCAGTTTCGTGATCGCGGGGATGAGGTTCGTGTTAATCCGCTTTCCTTTGCGGAAGTGTATGAGAACTACGAGGGCGATAAACGCGGTGTGTGGCGCGATTACTACACCTATGGCGGTATGCCTCTTGTGTGGTGTTATGAATCACATGAAGAAAGAAGCCGATACCTGCGGGACCTTTTTACCAGAACCTACATCAAGGATGTGCTGGAGCGGCATCAGGTAAAAAACAACCCGGAGGTGCTGCAAATCCTGTTGAATGTGCTTGCCTCAAGCATCGGTTCACTGACCAATCCGAGAAAGCTGTCAAATACTTTTGATACCGAACGGCATATCAAAATTGCCCCGGATACGATTGACACTTATATCGGATACTTTATGGAGGCGTTTCTGATTCAGAGAGCGGAGCGGTACGATGTGAAGGGAAGGAAGTATATTAAGACTCCCGTCAAATATTATTATTCCGATGTAGGTTTACGAAATGCGCGGCTTGGATTCAGACAGCTGGAAGAGACGCATATCATGGAAAATGTACTTTACAACGATCTGATCCGCAGGGGTTATGACGTGGATGTCGGCGTTGTGGAGCAGAATATCAGAAAGGACGATGGGAAAAATGCCCGCAAACAATTAGAGGTCGATTTTGTGGTCAACCGGGGAGATGAACGTTACTATATCCAGTCTGCACTCTCCATTGACGAATCGGATAAAAAGGAACAGGAGATTGCGTCGTTGCTGCGCATCCCGGATTCCTTCAAGAAGAGTGTGGTTGTGAAAGACTACATCAAGCCTTGGAGGGACGAACACGGAATTCAGTATGTCGGAATCGAAGACTTCCTTCTGGATGAAAGTCTCATCGTCAAATGATGCATAGCTGATAAAAATGCGGATGCCGCAAAAAAATCAGATTGAGATTATAAAAACTGAAATTTTTGTTGCATACCGATGAATACGGAGTATCCAAGGCAAGCACTGGATATCTCAGTTGAAATTACATCGAAAGAATACTATGATTAACGGAGAAGAGAGGTGCTTAAAATGCAGATGCAGTGATTATATGAGCAGGTGCCGGCGCATCTACAGCAGCAGGCATACAGATGGGCGAGAAAAGATTTCGGGCTAATTTTTCTGAATTCATAGGTAAATATGGTGGGCAGTATATGACAGATATGTATGCTGCAGGATTTTATCCATTTCCATCAGAAGAGGCAAAGTGGGGATACTGGTCAAAAGCATCCCTGCTCAACCGGTTTGATTTGCCGGCATTGCCTCTTTACAGAAAACTTTTTAATCTGGTTAAGGACAAGGAATACTTTGTGCTTACAACCAATGTAGATGCCCAATTTTATAAAGCAGGCTTTGATCAAATGAAAATATTTGCGACACAGGGTGATTATGGAAAAATCCAGTGTCGGAGAGCCTGCCATCAGAAGGTTTATGATGCAGAAGAATTATTTAGAAAGATGGGTGAGACAAGATACGATTGTCTGATTCCAACTGACCTCGTGCCGAAATGCCATGTATGTGGTGGGAAAATGGAAATGAACCTGCGCTGCGACGATTTTTTCGTGGAGGATGAGGCTTGGCATGAGGCAGCCAATCGGTATGTGGATTTTTTGAAAGAAGTAAAAGAGAAGAATGTAGTTTTGCTTGAACTTGGAGTTGGCTTTAATACTCCGACAATCATACGATTTCCGTTTGAAAAGATGGTGCGGGAGAATGCATCTTACAGCCTGATTCGTCTGAACATGGATGAGGCCGTAGTGCCGGAAAGCTTTGAAAAGCGAGCCGTTGGCATCGGTGGTGATATGGCAAAGGCGATTACAGATATTTGGGAGATGATTTCATGAATCAGAGTGAAAGACGGATATTTTTGATTGAGTATTTATTAAAAGAAAAAATTCATTTCGTGACACAGAAAGTTCCGACTGAAAGAAATAGTCAGGAGGAATTGCTGCGGCTGCAGTAAAGCAGTATATTGATAATGATGACAGAATAAAAAAAGTAATATTCAATGTGTTTAAGGACGAAGACCTTAGAATCTACCATAATCTACTTGAAGAATAGTTCGGCACAAATGCCTTGCCGGCATCTCCGTGATAAAATGGTGTTTGCAATACTTTCAGCGGTTTTAAATCTGCGCATGTGAGTGCAGTAAAGTGCACTAAGGTGTCGTTAAATCCAATTTATGTCCAACTAGGAATTGCAGGATTCTGGATTTTGCGGTACACTTATCGATTGAGAAAAAGAAATCGGCGGAGACCGCCCGAAAACCGGGTGCTCAGCCAGAGTAATGCAGACTTACGGCAATAAAGTAAATGCTTTATTGCCGCTGATTTATAAAATATTAAATATGAAAGGCAGGCTGATTATATGACATTCAAAGAATTATTCGAAAATGAAGAAGTAAGAAAAGAAATGTGTGAAGCCCTGAAAAAGGCTGAATTAAAAAACGATGAGGAGAGCATAGCACTATTTATAACAGAGGCGGAGAAACGCGGTGTTAAAGCGACGGAAAATGAAGTAAGATCATGTCTGGTATCTAAAATGTCAATTGACGAAGATGAACTGGAAAATATCTCCGGCGGAGAAAGCTGGATGTGCGGATTCAATGATCAGTGTTTGATTACGTGGAAGCATACAGAAGGGAAATGCATGCAGGCTCATGCATGTACATACAACAATCTGTGCATTGTCGCTTTTAACTATGAATAGATGATGTTTTATTCAAAAATCTTATTTCCCATAAATTCATATTATGTTATCATATAACGATGGGGTCAAAGGGCCTTTTGACCATTGACGCTACAGATTGCTACATAAAGCCTCAGATATTTATAAAAAGGACATAAAATGAAAGATTGCGAAATAGTCGACTCCCTTATAACAGCGCTTGGCGAACCTGATAACATAAGCTATATAACAAACTGTATGACCAGACTTCACGTCGTTGTGAAGAATGAAGCAAATGTGCAGGAAGACAAGCTTAGAACAACCGAGAAAGTAATCGGTCTTGTACATGACAGAGCCAATTACTATGAAATTGTGGTAGGACCGGGAAACAGCAGAACGCTGGCAGATATCTGCCACGAGAAGGGCATCGCCTCTGTTGAAAGCTCTGAGACGGACTTAGGGCATAACAAAGGGCGCAAGTTAAATAGTCTGAAAGTACGTTCTTTTCGAGAGAGCCTTAAGTTTTGCGGTGACATATTTATTCCCCTCATTCCCGGCGTAATCACTGCCGGACTCTGCATGGGTGCTGCTTCACTGATTGCTCAGCTTGTTCCGGATTATAAGGACATTAAATCTCTTTACCTGATATGGCAGATGCTCTCACTTATAAGTGCATCTTTCATGACCTATATTACGGCCTGGTGCGGTTATCGTGCAGCGGAGTCATATAAAGCAACACCTATTCTCGGCGGTATGCTGGGTATGATAACGTCCCTTCAGGGCATTAACGAGATTGCAATGATTCTGGGCTTATATAATGAATCCGCACCGCTAAGTTCAATTCTCCAAGCGGGTAAGGGCGGCATTCTGGCTGTCATCTGCGGTGTATATATCATGTCACACGTCGAGAAAGCCATTCGTAAAAGAATGCCTGCAAACCTTGATGTAATCCTCACACCGCTTCTGACAATGCTTCTCTGCGTTGTTCCTTATATCTTAATTATCATGCCTTTCTTTGGATATGTCTCCACAGGCATCGCTTGGATAATCAGTCAGGCATGTATGACGGATCTCCTTTTCGTTCGAATTGTTGTTGGCTATATTTCAGCTGCAATACTGCTTCCTCTGGTTGCCTGCGGTATGCACCATGGCCTTGTAGCGCTGTATGCCGTTCAACTGCAGGAATTCGGATATATAATGCTTTTACCGGCATTAGCATTGGCCGGAGCCGGTCAGGTAGGCGCTGGAATTTCACTATATGTCAAGGGTAAGCGCCTCGGGCACAAGAAGCTTTGTTCCGTTATCGGCGGTGCCTTGCCGTCGGCCTTGGTCGGCATCGGCGAACCGCTTATTTACGGTGTCACGCTTCCAATGTGGCGTCCTTTCCTTGCGGCATGCCTTGGTGCCGGCTTTGGAGGTGCCTTCGTTATGTTTTTCAAGGTAGCTGCCACAACCTGGGGCGTGTCCGGACTTCTGGGTGTGTTCGTCATGACGGCCGGTAAGGGTGGAGCTGTACAAAGCATTATTATGTATCTAATCGGATACCTGATAAGCTGCGGTATGGGTTATGTTTTTACATGTATAGGTGTGAAGGATTCTGAGATAACCCAGGCTCTGGGAGGCATTGACCAAGACGATTCCAGCAAGCAGGACGATTCCCGCAAGATTGTAAAACATGGCGAGAAGATCAGCTTCGATTTAATAAATAAACGAAATGAAAATATTTCGGATCTTAACTCCGGTAATAATGATACAGATACATATGATTTCGAATATGTCTTAAAGTCCCCGAACGGAATCCATGCTCGCCCTGCCGGTGAGCTTGCAAAAATCGTATCCGGCTTTGATGCGCAGGTCATCGTCAAAAACGGAGATTCCACAGCAGCGATGAAGAGCATTATCGAAATGATGAAGCTAGGAGCAGCAAACGGAAGCAAGCTTGCAATTCATGTCTCCGGTAATGACGCTGCAGCGGCAGCGGAAGCTGTAAAACAGTATCTCAGCAAAAATTTATAGAGGATTATTATGAAAACATTTATATGCAGCGTTGCCCAAAGCGGATATTTTGCAGGGCCTGTTCATTTTATAAATTCAATTACAGCAGACAGCACAAATAATACAATTGTCATAAATCCTGAAAATGAGATTGAACGCTTTTATGATGCCGTAAAGCTTCTTAAGTGCAATGCTAAGAAGGGTGATATTTATGAAACTGTATTAGCTATTCTCTCTGATGAGGCATTCACTTCAAAGGTTGAAGCCGGCATAAAAGAGAACCGCCTTGCAGCCGGCATGTCTATAAAAAAAGCTGCAGACGATATCACTGAATCCTTTAACCAAATGGAATCTGACTATCTCAGGGCTCGTAAAGATGATATCGAGGGTGCAGCCAATAAGCTTATAAGTATTATTAACAACGAAAAAGCGGCTCCTGCCGAAGTCTCTGCCTTTGTATCTGATATGATAAGTCCGGCTGAGCTTATTTCTGCTGATGATAAGCTGATCGGAGCTTTGCTTACCACCAACGGATCG
>CAVCML010000075.1:0-2103 GCA_963603335.1 Bacteroidaceae bacterium
TCTATGTAGAGAATAAGAAGATTGACAACAGAACTATGATCTGCTCACAGATTGTGTCCAGAATCGTAGACGTATTAAACGGACCGGCGGGTTATGTTACGACGGATAAATTCAATGCTCCGCGATACTACGTCAAGCCTATGAACGAGTACGTTACAGCCATAAAATAATAATTATAAAGAAGATGGAGCAGGAGCCTGATTTTCAGGCTCTGTTTCCATTTGAGGAGAGAAGTTGTAATGTCATATATTTTAGGAATAGACACAGGCGGGACATATACCGATGCGGTAATGGTGGATCGCCAGACAAAAGAGGTGCGCTGTAAAGCAAAGGCGTTCACTACCAAGGCGGATTTGAGCCGGGGAATAGACAACTGCTTAAAAAAACTGAGAGATGCTGATTTTGGCGATATTGATTTTGTGGCACTTTCAACAACTTTGGCAACGAACGCTTTGGTAGAAGGTAAAGGGTGCAAGGTTGGGCTCATTGTTTCGGGAGAGGAGGTCAGTGATTCTGTAGCAGCAGATGAAATCATATATGTAGGCGGTAAGATGAACATCATAGGTCGTGAGATTGAACCTCTTCATGAAGATGAAGTCAGCAGGGCTTTGGACAACATGGAAGAGGATGTGTGCGGTATTGCTGTTTCCGGCTATGCAAGTGTGCGTAATCCAAAGCATGAAAAAAGAATCGCAGAAATCGCCAAAAGCAGAACAGATTTGCCGATAGTCTGTGCACATCAACTGACTTCTGTTCTTGGATTTAATGAAAGAACCGTTACTGCGGTGCTAAATGCCAGATTGATTCCAATTATAGAGGAATTTATCACCTCAGTACATTCTGTTCTGGATAAAAGAAATATTGATGCCCCGGTCATGATTGTCAAGGGAGATGGAGCTTTAATGCAGGAGGAAATGGCATGTCAGAGACCCATTGAAACAATTTTATCAGGACCTGCGGCGAGTGTGATAGGAGCGGCTTTTCTCGGCGATACAGACACCGGACTTGTTGCCGATATGGGAGGAACGACGCTGGATTTGGCATATTTGGATAAAGGTCAGGTGAAGATTGATAAGCGCGGAGCGTGCGTGGGAGGATGGAATACCAGTGTCAAGGCGGCCAAAATCAGCACGTATGGAGTAGGAGGCGACAGCTATATCTATCTGGACGCCAGGAATGCGGTGCATGTAGGTCCCGAAAAGGTTAAGCCGTTATGTGTTGCTGCCTGTGAATATCCCAACATCCTTAAAGAACTCAAAAAGTTCGAAGACCGATGGCAGTATCCCCTGGTAAGCGGACAGGAAATCGACTGTTTTGAATTTATTAAAATGGAGCCGCAGATCGAATATACCGAGGAGGAATTAAAAGTTCTGGATGCCGTATGCGATCAGCCTCACAGCGCGTTCCAGATTGCTGAGATGACGGGGATGGAAGTTGAAAATCTCCCGTTAAAAAATCTGGTGAGGAATGCCGCAATACGCAGAATCTCTCTTTCGCCGACCTGCATCCTTCACTATACCGGTGAATTCAGACAGTGGGACGTTCAGGCAGTCAAGATGGCCATCAAGGCATTGGCCTTCCGCAAAAGAATAGGCGAGGACGAACTGGTTGGTGAAGTAAAGCAGGCAATCATACGTGCAATCAGCCTGCACTGCATTGATGGAGTCAGCCGATTTGACGAGAACGCCTCTAAGGGGCTTAAAAACAATAAGTGCTATATGACGGATTGCTTTCTGAGACAAGGTGAGAATATGCTCCTCAAGACGAGGTTCCAGCTGCAGATCCCGGTGATAGGTATCGGCGCTCCTGCCGGAATGTGGATGAGAGAGGCGGCTCAAAGAATAGAAACGACATTCGTGCTGCCGGAGCACTATGAGGTGGCCAATGCAGTCGGAGCGGCGGTAGCCAATATTATGGAGAGCGTGACCGTTCTGATTAGACCAGACTCGACAAGAGAACTTTTCCATGTATATGCCCCGGATGAGAAGAGACAATATCAGACTCTGGACGAGGCAAAGAGCGCGGCAGAAGAACTTTGCAGAGCCGCAGTGGAAAAAGCGTGTGCTTTCGCAGGCGGGAGTGACTGCGAGATTGTAATTCGAT
>CAVCML010000076.1:0-8456 GCA_963603335.1 Bacteroidaceae bacterium
GGAAACCGAAGGCCGAAAGAACTTTAAAAAAGCATATCATATAATGTGAGAGTCGATAAGGTCTGCATATGACTCAGGTCTGTGATTGAAAGGCCAGGCCAGCTACGGGCAAAAGGTCCCACGTAAGCTGATCCGCAAGGCGGCAGTGATCATGGCGTAGTTTAGAAGTAAGTCCTCTGAAAAATTCAGGTAAAGGCAGGTGTGGGGGCAAAGATCAGGTCAGCTGAGTCATATGCAGACTTCATTGATTTTATTGAAAATTCGAAAAATATATGTTATAATAAAGAAAAGGCTGCAAAGGAGGTTGTTAATTATGAAGACAATCATTACTGGAAAGAACTATACGCCGAGCGACAAGCTCAAGGAAACCATTGAAAAGAAATTTGAAAAGCTGGACAAATACTTTTCCGATGAGATTACCGGAAACGTGATGGCAATCAGAGAAAAAGTCGGTTATAAAGTAGAGGCCACAATCAATGCGAAGGGAACGATTTTCAGAGCGGAAATGAAAGCGGATGATCCATATGATGCAGTTGATCGGGTCATAGAGAAGCTTTCGAGTCAGATGTCAAGATTCAAATCGAAGCTCCAGAAAAAATATAAAGGACAGCAGGAGGTTATGTTCGCAGAACTTCCTGAGTATGAAGAGGACAATGCGGAAGATATTCATGTTGTAAAGAAAAAGAAATTCGAACTGATTCCGATGACGGTGGATGAAGCCATCGTGCAGATGGAACTTTTGGCACATAATTTCTTTGTATTCCTCAACATTGAAACGGATTCTGTCAATGTGGTATACCGCAGAAACGATAAGGATTACGGATTGCTGGAGACGTCCTATTAGACGATGGGAAAGCGGTCGGTGCGTCTGCTTTAAAGAATACAGAAAAACAAAGGTAAATAAGAGCGGAGGGAGGCCTCCGCTCTTGTGTCGTTTTGCGGAATTTAAACAAAGTATGAAGATTTATTCACGGAAAAGACATGACATAGCTATTGAAAACGCGGAGTGATTTCTGTAAAATATAACAAGATAGGTATAGGGTTAAGGTAAAGTTATATGGAACGTTTTTTTGAAAATGTATTTTCCGGAGTCGGAATTACGGATATAGTCGATATTCTTATAGTGGCTTTTGTCGTTTATAAGCTGCTGGGATTGATTAAACAGACACGAGCGGAACAGCTCCTCAAAGGGGTGCTGATTCTTGTCGTGGCAACTTTTGTGACGGATCTTTTGAATCTGCATACGATTAACTGGCTGCTGAAGGGAACCGTTGCATTGGGAGCGATTGCTATTCTGGTGGTGTTTCAGCCGGAGCTGCGGCGCGCTCTGGAGTATATGGGCCGCAGCCAGCTCATGAAGGGCTCTTTTTCTCAGGTGGATAAAGAAAAGGGTAAGCATGTCACGGCACAGATTGTTCGCGCCATTGAGAGCTTTTCGGCAAATCGGGTAGGAGCATTGATGGTTTTTGAGAAGGAAACTTCTCTGATGGATATTATTGAAACGGGAACCGTGATTGATGCAGAGATTTCCGATCAGCTGCTCGGCAATATTTTTTATGAGGGTGCACCTCTTCATGACGGTGCATTGATTATACGTCAGGATCGGGCTTATGCCGCAGGATGCGTATTGCCGCTGACTCACGATAAAAGCATCAGCAAGGATTTGGGTACGCGCCATCGTGCAGGAATCGGGATTACGGAAAATTCCGATGCTCTTGTGCTGATTGTTTCGGAGGAAACCGGCGTAATTTCAATGGCAAGTGAGGGCAAACTGACACGCTTTCTGGATATAAAGACCGTCGAGAAAAAACTGCTGAATATGTATTGGAGCAATGAACCAAAGAAGGGCTCCATTGCCGTTATTCCGAAAACCATAGATAAAATAAGGGGGAAGAATCGTGCTGGAAAATAAAAATGTGCTGAAGATACTTTCCCTGATTATAGCAATTTTGTTGTGGATATATGTCATGGGAGAGGTAAATCCCGAATCAAAAGAAAAAATCAATGATATCGAAGTTACGTTTGTAAATACAGAACAGCTGGCCGATGAGGGACTGGCGGTGGTTCACGATCAGGATATCAAGGTCAGTGCTGTTATCAAGGGAAAACGTTCCGTAATTTATGAAACAAAGAAGACCGGAATTACGGCCACGGTGGATGTGGCTGAGGCCAGTAAAGGTATGAACCGCGGCAAGATTGAACTGGAGCTGCCGTCCGGCGTGAGCCTTGACAGTATTTCTGAAAAAACCATTTCCTACAAAGTGGAGGATAGCGTTGAAGTGAAGAAAAACGTGGAAATAGACTTTGTGGGCGACACGGAAAGCGACACGGATCAGGTTCCGTGGGCGTTTGACATATATCCGTCCACCGTAAAGGTAACAGGTGCGGAAAGCGTCGTAGACAGCGTTTATGCGGTTAGAGGCAAGATTACGACAAATGTAGTGTCAGAGAGTGCAAAGTCCGTGAAGGTGGAGCTTATTCCGGTGAAGAAAGACGGAACCGAGGTGCAGGGCGTCGTTTTGAATCATTCGCGTGCGCAGACGACTGTACGGTTGATGGAAGTCAAGGATGTGGATGTTGCAATCACGCCTCAGAATGTGGACAGCGGCAAGGAAGTTGAATCCATCAGCGGAGTGGATTCATTAAAGGTTGTGGGCTCGGCAGAGACACTGGCAAATCTGGATTCCATTACGGCCACGGTGGATGTAAGCGGAATAAAATCAAAGGCGAAAAAAGAACTGAATGTTACTTTGCCGGCAGGCGTTTATTTGTATAATAAGGGAAACACAACAGAAGTGACAGTGAAAATAAAAACTGCACAATAATTATGATAATGCAGAAACAGAGGAGAGTGTTATGGGAAGACTATTTGGAACCGATGGCGTCAGAGGGATTGCCAATTCGGAGCTGACTCCGGAACTGGCTTTCAAACTGGGAAAATCGGGAGCTCATGTGTTGAGTAAAGATAAGGCGAGACCGGTTGTTTTAATCGGCAAGGATACACGCCTTTCCGGAGATATGCTGGAGGATGCCCTCAGTGCGGGAATCCTGGCAGTAGGAGGAAATGTAATTAAGGCAGGCGTTCTGCCGACGCCCGCAATCGCATATCTGGTGCAGGCGTACAAGGCCGATGCCGGTGTTGTGATTTCGGCTTCGCACAATCCGTTCGAATACAACGGAATTAAATTTTTCAACCGGGATGGATTTAAACTGGATGACGAAATAGAGGACGAAATCGAAGATATCATCCTGAGAGATATCGATGTCAACAGTCACATTACAGGTGATAAGCTGGGACGCTGCCTGGAGGCGGATGACGATGCAATAGGCCGCTATGCAGAGTTTTTAAAGAGCACGCTGGATGTGGATATCAAGGGACGCAGGCTGGTGTTGGACTGCGCTAACGGAGCTGCATATAAAGTGGCGGAAAAAGTATATTCCGAGCTGGGAGCGGATATTACAGTTATCGGCAATGACCCTGACGGCATAAACATTAACAATGCCTGCGGATCAACTCACCCGGAAAAACTGCAGAAGGAAGTTGTTCGGCAGGGAGCGTTTCTTGGAATGGCTTACGATGGAGATGCAGACCGCTTGATTGCAGTGGATGAGAAGGGCAGGATTATAGACGGTGATAAACTGATCTGCATTTGTGCACAGATGATGAAAAATCGCGGAGAACTTCCCGGAAACCGTGTGACGGCAACTGTAATGAGCAACATCGGTTTCCATAAATACGTGGAAGGTATGGGCTGCAAAGTGGAAGTGACTTCCGTCGGTGACCGATATGTGCTTGAGAGCATGCTTAAGACGGGCTGCAACATCGGAGGAGAACAGTCGGGTCACATTATTTTCCGCAATCACACCACGACAGGTGACGGCATTTTGTCTTCACTGCAGCTTTTGCAGGCAGTGATTCTTTCGGGGAAACTTCCGTCAGAGCTTTCTGATGAAATTGAAATTTTCCCGCAGGTTTTAAAAAATGCAAAAATTAAGAATGAAAACAAAGTTAAGTTCCGTGAGGATTCAGAAGTGAAAGAGGCAATTGCCGCTGCTGAAAAAGAACTGGAGGGAGAAGGCCGTGTGCTGATTCGACCTTCGGGAACGGAACCTTTGGTACGCGTGATGCTGGAAGGCCAGGACGTGGAAAAAATCACGAAAATTGCAGAAAATCTGGCTGATCTGCTGACGAAGAAGTTTGGTTAGAAGAAAATCGGGAGGAAATAGATTTATGTGCGGTATTGTAGGTTACGTGGGCGAAGATCACGCAAAGGAACGAATCATAGACGGACTGAAACGACTGGAGTACAGAGGCTATGATTCTGCGGGGATTGCTTTGCCGGTCAATGGTAAAATCGAAATCCGCAAGCATGTGGGAGAAATTAAAAATCTGGAAAAGATTATAGATGATCAGGAATATGACAGTTCTGTAGGAATCGGCCATACGAGGTGGGCAACTCATGGTGCGCCGTCCGATCTTAATGCGCATCCGCATGCGAATCAGGATAATTCAATCGCTATTGTACATAATGGAATCATAGAAAATTATCAGGAAATCAAAGAATGGCTTATCCGTGATTATGATGTGAAATTCAAGTCAGAAACGGACTCGGAGGTTATCGCTCACCTGATCGGAATTTATTACGAAGGGGATTTACTGCATGCAGTAAACAAAGCTGTGGAGCAGATGAGAGGCGCTTATGCGGTAGCAGCTATTGCGGCAGCCGAACCGGATAAGATTGTAGCCGTTCGCAAAGATGCGCCGCTGGTGGCAGGCATAGGTAAAGGATTTAATTTTATCGCATCAGATATTCCGGCTCTTCTCAAATATGTCAGAGAAGTATATCTGATTGAAAATAATGAAACCGTTGTGCTGACCAAGGACGACATCAAGATTTATAATGAAGCGGGAAAAGTTGTCAAGAGAGATGTATTCCATGTAACATGGGATGCTGATGCAGCAGAAAAAGAAGGTTATGAACACTTTATGCTCAAGGAGATTCATGAACAGCCGAAGGGCATTCAGGAGACGCTGCTGAGACGGCTTAACGATGATGACAGCATCAATCTGGACGGCATTTCCATGACGAAGGAAGATATTGAAAACTTTAATAAAGTATATATTGTTGCATGCGGGACGGCTTATCATGCAGGTTTGGTAGGCAAGCTGGTCATCGAAAAAATGGCTCGAGTTCCGGTAGAAGTGGATATTGCATCGGAATTCCGTTACAGGGATCCGTTTGTGGATGAAAAGACTTTGTTTATTGCAATCAGTCAGTCCGGAGAAACTTTGGATACGCTGGCCGCACTGCGGGAGGCAAAGCGCAAAGGCGCGAGAATTCTGTCCGTTGTCAATGTCGTGGGGAGCTCCGTGGCCAGAGAATCTGACGATGTGTTTTACACCTGGGCAGGTCCGGAAATCGCAGTTGCTTCGACAAAGGCATATACGACGCAGCTCATCTGCATGTACATGATAGGGCTGTATATGGGAAGAACCAAGGGTACTATCGAGCAGAGTTATTACACTAAGATTCTTGAAGAGTTAAAAGAACTTCCGGAAAAGGTTGAGAATCTGTTCAAGGAAGAGAATGAGATAGCGGCACTTGCAAAGAAATATCACACAAAGGATCAGGTTTTCTATATAGGTAGAGGTCTGGATTCAGGTGTGTCATATGAGGGATCGCTGAAGCTGAAGGAAATCTCATACATAAATTCATTTGCCATTGCGGCAGGGGAACTGAAACACGGAACCATAGCGCTGATGGAAGAAGGAACGCTGGTATTCGCACTTGCGACTCAGGATTTCCTGTATGAAAAGATGATTTCAAATGTAGAGGAAATTAAGGCGAGAGGTGCTCACGTAATTGCCGTTGCCAAGGAGGGAAAGACAGAAATTGAACAGCTTGCGGATGAAGTTATCTACATTCCGCCATGCATTGATGAAGTCTCTCCGGTTCTGGCCGTTATACCGCTTCAGATCTTTGCATATTATGTGGCAAAGGAACGCGGCTGCAATATCGATAAACCGAAGAATCTGGCAAAATCGGTAACGGTGGAATAGAAATCAGCATAAGATAATTTTCAGAAACAGACTGACGCAGCTGTCAGCCTGTTTCTGTTTTTAAAAAGAGTCAATTCAGTAAAGCAAATATGAAATAACAGAAAGAAGAAGAGGAACAAGATATGCAAAGCAACTATGATATCAGAGATCTTTCGCTGGCACCTTCCGGACATAGAAAGATCCGGTGGGTCAAGCACAATATGCCGTTGTTATCCGGGCTGGAGGAAGAATTTCGAAAAACAAAGCCTTTTGAAGGACTGAGAATAAGCCTTTCCGTACATCTTGAAGCCAAAACGGCATATCTTTGTCTGGTACTGGCAGCCGGAGGCGCACAGATGTCCGTAACGGGAAGCAACAGCCTTTCCACACAGGATGATGTGGCGGCGGCATTGGTGGATGATGGCCTCCGCGTATTTGCTTATCACGGCGCGACAGATGAAGAGTATATGAAGCATATCGAGATGTGTCTGGAACATAAGCCGCATATCATCATAGATGACGGAGGAGATTTGGTGGAAATGATTCACAGCAAGCGTCCTGATTTAGGCGAGTTTGTCATGGGCGGCTGCGAAGAAACCACTACAGGCGTTATTCGTCTGAAGGCTATGGAACGAGACGGCGTGTTGAAATTTCCAATGGTTGCGGTAAATGATGCCAAATGCAAGCATCTCTTTGACAATCGTTATGGAACGGGCCAGTCTGTATGGGACAGCATTATGCGCAATACAAATCTGATTGTTGCTTCCAAGACGGTCGTCGTAGTCGGTTACGGCTGGTGCAGCAGAGGAATTGCCATGAGAGCGGCAGCTTTGGGTGCCCGGGTAATCGTAACGGAAATCGATCCGGTAAAGGCCATGGAAGCCAGGATGGATGGCTATGATGTGATGACGATGTTCAAGGCCGCTCCGCTGGGTGATATATTTATAACAGCGACCGGATGCAAACACACTATCACGGTGGAGCATATGCTGACCATGAAGGATCAGGCGATTCTGGCAAACGCCGGACACTTCAATGTGGAAATCGATATGGCAGGGCTGGAAAAGGCTGCGGTTTCCAAGGAAGTGACGAGAAACAATATCATGGGATACACGCTTGAAAACGGTCGCCAGATTAACGTGATAGCAGAGGGAAAGCTTGTGAACATAGCGGCAGCGGATGGTCACCCGGCAGAGATTATGGATCTCAGCTTTGCGGTGCAGGCAATGTCTGCGATGTATATCAAGGAACATTACGGGGAGCTACTAAACGGCGTTGTGGACGTTTCCGATGAGATTGACGATATAATCGCCAGAAGACGGTTAAAAGCCTGGGATATCGAAATTGACGAGCTTACGGAGGAACAGAAAAACTACCTTAACAGCTGGGAACTGTAGCAGAAGTATTATCTTGCAATATTAAAATTTGTTAAAATATTATCCTGTGAAATTTATATAAAATTGCTTTTTTGAAACAAAAAATTGCGGTTATTCAAGGACTTCACGATTAGAATAAATACACAAATAACAGAAAATTAAAATTGCGATAAAAGTTTCACAATATGATTGACGAAACGCTCATAAAAGAGTATTATAAGAATGTAAGGAAGATAAAACTTCTTCAAGGTAATATTTATTAGTAATAAGGGAGGACTAAAAAATGAAAACACCTTTAGATTGCATTATGGAAAGAGAAAACAACCCACAGATGATCGGTGAATACGTAAGCCTGAAGACTAGAATGTCTGCTGGTGATGCTCACTATGCTGGCGAACTGGTAGAAGGAGCTCACATCGTAACTGCTTGGGGAGATGTTGGTACTGAACTGGCTATCAGACTGTTCGGTGATGAATCTCTGTTTGTAGGATATTCTGAAGTTAGATATACTGCTCCTGTATACGCTGGTGACTGGATGGAATACGGCGGATACATCGAAAAGGTTGGTAACACTTCCTTTACTTGCAAATTCTTCGCTTATAAGTGGATGAAGGATTCCAAGGACGAAAACGGCAACGTAATCAACGGATCCGGCGCTGAAATGGTTAACCCGCCAGAACTGTGCGCTTACGGAACAGGTACTCTGATGGTTGCTAAGCACCTGCAGAGACCGGAATTCGGCGATCCTAAGTTCGCAGAAGATGCTAAAGCTGCTGGAGCAAAGGCTTTCGCATAAATCTCACGGAGATTACCAGTTGAATAATAAAGAGACCGTACCTTTTGGTACGGTCTCTTTTTATGTAAAATTCATTTTCTTTTAGACAGAGCTGTGAGCCAGAGCAGTGACAGGTAGATTCATCCTTATCGTTCTCTTTTTAGGTAATAAGGATGAAATGCTCGCTAATTAGGACATTTTAGGAAGGCTTTCATCCTAAAAGTTCGGCAAATGCGATTAAGGATGAAAAACCTCCTAATAAATT
>CAVCML010000077.1:0-18832 GCA_963603335.1 Bacteroidaceae bacterium
ACCCTGATTAAGAGTCAGGTGCTCTGCCAGCTGAGCTAATGGTGCACATCGTATTTATTTGTGCTGACCGCTGTCAACAAAAAGAATTCTATCACTTCATAGGAGCAATGTCAAGAATATTTTTTTGCATATTTGTCTTATTTTTTCTTTTTGAATTTTATTGCTGCATTTTCCGGATTTTCGATGATTTTTCGCATGGAATGAATACGGAATGGTACAGGATGCGTTTTCAGGAATGTGTCGGGAATGCATATTGACTTTTCAGGTGCATAAATTGTATGATGAAACAAAGCGCTTTTAATAAGCGTTTTTTGCAGTATAAAAAAGGAATTTGAGGACTATGATGACAGAAAACTATGAACAAAAACACGGTTTGGGACATGCCGCAGCAATTTTCACCATTCTGCTGTGGGGCACGACTTTTATATCCACAAAAATATTGTTAAGAGATTTTGCACCGGTGGAAATTCTGGTTCTTCGTTTTGCATTGGGGTTGATTGCTTTGGTTGTCGCATGTCCAAAGCCGATTCGCGGAACCACGTGGAAACAGGAATTGACATTTGCGGGAGCGGGACTTTCGGGCATAACGTGCTACTATTTACTGGAAAATATTGCCTTAGTACACACTACAGCGTCCAATGTCAGCGTAATTGCATCAACGGCGCCGTTTTTCACCGTTCTTCTTTCATATGCGGTGTCCCGCGGTAAAGAAAAACTTCGGTTGATGTACTTCGTGGGATTTGCAGTCGCTATGATAGGTATTTGTATGCTCAGCTTTTCGACGACTAAATTTCAGGCAGAACCGCTGGGCGACGTACTGGCTCTCGTCGCTGCAGTCGTGTGGTCATTTTATTCAATCCTCACGCGAAAAGTCAGCAGTTATGGTTTTAATACTATCCAGGTGACTCGTCGGATATTTGCCTACGGCGTTTTGTTTATGATTCCAATGTGGTTTTTTACGGACTGTCATCTGGAATTATCTCGTTTTGCAGATCCGGTTAACCTGGGGAATATGCTGTTTCTGAGTGTGGGTGCTTCGGCACTGTGCTTTGCGACATGGAATTTTGCAATCAAACACTTGGGTGCGGTAGAATCCGGCGTATACATCTACGCCATTCCGCCGATTACGGTAATTGCGGCGGCTATAGTGCTCAATGAACAGGTGACTTTGTTAAGTGTTCTCGGAATTGTTCTGACGCTGGCCGGACTCGTACTCTCCGAATTAAAATTTGATAAAAAAGATAGATAAATGCAGCAGAATCAATGCAAATTATTGCGTTTCATCCATAAAGCGGTTTGTTTTTAAAATAAAGATGAAAGGGGCCTTTTTTGAAGGATGAAAAAAGGCTGTTCATCCTTATTTCTTTGCGTGAGACTTTTGGGATGAAAAATCACCCATAATTTTCCAGAAATTCATCCTAAGTGTTAAGGTGCCACGCATTGATGATAGTGTTAAGGTGCATCTATTGGTGATAGTGCTGAGGTGCCGCATATTGGCGATTTGGAGCGGGGAAAAATTAAGCCCTGCTATTTTTTTTGTTTGCGCTAAAAAAATTAAGGACTTTTAATGGCTTTTGCACAAAAGCATTAGGAAATATCGGGGAATATAAATAAAAACAGGAAAGTGCGGAAGAAATAAAAAAGCCTCTGAAACGTTGAAATTTCAAAGGCTTAATCGTTAAAACTGGTGGAGCATAGGGGGTTCGAACCCCTGACCTCATGACTGCCAGTCATGCGCGCTCCCAGCTGCGCCAATGCCCCGGGATAATGTGAAAGAAAAAAGCAGCCTGCCGGTTATAGAATCAGGCAAACTGCTTTTGGAGCCACTGGCCGGGATCGAACCGGCCACCTGCACGTTACGAATGTGCTGCTCTGCCAGATGAGCTACAGTGGCATGCTCAAATCATAATCTGATTAACCGCATGATGCTATTTTACTATGTTACAAAAGCTCCGTCAATACAGAACTTTTAATTTGTGCGGATTTTTTCGCAAATCATTTGACAACCCATTGACTGAACGATATAGTGTTGACATGCCCGTTTTGCCTGCGGAATTGCAGGATATGAGACGCTGCAGCTTAAAAATGAAAGGTATGGATAAGGTGCGGATATGACGCAGAGAAGAAAAGCGTATGACAAATGGATATTTCGTGTGAATATAGACAGTGACAGAGGCGATAAAATCCGAATTCAATTTCCAGTGGGGGCGGTGAAGAAAATTCTTAAAGCTTCGGGGAAACTGCCGCTGCCGCAGGATATTCTGCGGGAAGTAGACTTGAAAGAACTGATGGATGCCGTGGCAGCATGCCTGGATGAAGAAGCGGAAGGGGACTTTGTAACGGCCGATACGGCCGGCGGCGTCCACGTAAGAGTATTTGCAGCCGAGAAATAGGGAGAAATTATGAAAATCAGAATCAAAACAAAAGATTTAAACCTTTCTCTGACAATCCCGGTTTCAGCGGCGAAAATCGTTACGAAAAAAATCCCGGAATCGATTTTTGACAACATGCAGGAGCACGTGCCGGAGCCGTACAATGCTCTCTTGAGCAGAGAGATGCTTACGCTTCTGATAAAGGAGTGCTCAGGGACATTGCGGACAATCAGAAATATGGAAATTATACATATTGAAACACCGGATGAGACATATATTTCAATCAGAATGTAGGAGATTATAATAATGCAAAACAGCAAAAAAAGACATGACCGCAGCAAGTGCAGGCGATGGATTTTATTTTTTGCCGTGATGATGACCGCGGTATTTTTTTTGTATGGATGTTCGTTTGGAGAAGAACAGAGCAATGAAGGCTCTTTGCAGTCGAATGAGGATTTGACGGTGTATTTTTTGGACGTGGGACAGGCTGATTCTACATTGCTGGTTTCTGAAGGCGAAGCGGTGCTTATTGACGCAGGTAATTGTGATGATGCGGATTTCCTGCTGAGTTATATCGAGGGCCTGGGAATCGATAAGCTCAAATATGTGATTTTCACGCATCCGCATGAGGATCATATCGGATCCGGCCGAAATATACTGCAGCAGTTCGGTGCGGATACGATCTATATGCTGGATGGCTATGATGATGGGATTGCGGGAAGCCTGGAGCAGTTTATCCGGCAGGAGGGCTTTGATGTAAAGGCTCCGCAGCCCGGTGATGCGGCATCTTTCGGAGAGTGTGAAATTGAATTCCTGGGACCTTATGAAACCTATAGTGATGTCAATGATAATTCCATCTGTCTGAAGGTCAGACATGGAGAAAACAGCATGCTTTTCACCGGAGATGCGGGGAGTGCGCCGGAAAAGAAAATGATTGAAATGGGCGAAAATCTTGAGGCAAATCTGCTGCAGGCGGGTCATCACGGCAGCAGCACATCAAACAGCTATTATTTCCTGAGGGAGTCCAATCCGGAGTATGTGGTCATCTCCTGCGGCAAAGATAACATGTACGGACATCCTCATGAGGAAGCTTTGAGCCGTTTCAGAGATTTGGGAGCGGAAGTGTTTCGAACCGATGAACAGGGAACTGTTATAGCTGTGGATGACGGAACTTCAATTACCTTTAACTGCGAGGGAAAGAAATCTGATCGTACGCATACAAGTGATTACGAGGACGCTTCGTATATCGGCAATATCAACTCGAAAAAATATCATCTGCCAAGCTGCAGCGGACTCCCGAATGAAGAAAACCGCGTGTATTTCAAGACGATAGATGCGGCCGAGGCTGCCGCTTATTCTCCGTGCGGAAACTGCCATCCGGATCGTTAAGAAAAGTGCGGGTGCATTTTTCTGCAAAGCCGATTTTAAGCATATGCGGCAACACAAAAACACCCTGCAGACTGCTGAACAAAGCAGGTGCAGGGTTGTTTTATACAAAAGAATTATTGCATATCATCAATCAGTTGATCGATATTATCGTACTGTTGGGACTCTACAGAGTTCGGATTCGATGACGACGGGTTGCTGCTGGTGCCGAATATAAAATATGTTGCGACGGACAGCAATGCAATGGCCGCCAGGATTGCTGCAAAGATAAGGAGAGACTTTTTCAGCTTTATTTTTTTAGCTGCTTTCTCTTCATCGGTAAGCTCGGTGACTTCTGCTGCATCCGGTGTTTCGGTTTGTTCTGCCGAGGCTGAATTTTCTATCGGTGCAGCAGCCGATTTACCGGATTTTTTAGCGGCTTTTTCTGCCTTTTTCTGTTCTTTCTCGGCGCGTTTAGCGGCTTTTTCTGCTTTTTTTCGTTCTTTTTCTGCCTGTTTTGCAGCTTTTTTGTCGGTAAATACAATAGGTTCTTCTGCGGAGACTTCCGGTGAAGCTTGATTTGGCGCGGGAACGCTTTGCTGAGCTGCGGTTCCGGGTGCCGGAACTGCAGCTTCAGGTGCTGTATCGGCGGTTCCTGCGGCGGCGCGTACATTTATTGTTTGCGGTGCTTGTGGAATTGCTTCGGCGGCAGGCTGTGCTTCGGCAGCCGGCTGCGTTTCGGCAGCGGGCATTGTACCCGGCGAGGCAGCATGCGTTCCTGAAATTTCGGTTTGAGCTGCTTTTGCTGCTTTGGTGGCTTGAAGCTTCAGCACTTGACTGAAGATTGCAGTCAAAATCGGTGCATCTTTAGCTTCGTAAGGAAGGGTTTTATGTTCTCCCTCATATGTAAAAGAGTAATTCCGAGCAACGGAATCGTGTGTCAGATTTGACATTCTGCTATAGAAAAATTCTTTGCCGTCGAAGGTCACGGATTTTGTTGTAAACTGTGCAATTTGCTGACCCGATTTAAGTTCTATCGTCTTCATATTAACCTCCCAACTTTACAGACATGACATCAAAAAGTGGTTTATTTTTAAGAACTATTTTCTATGATAGACCGAAAAGTGTCCTCAAGTCAACTGAAAAGTCGGGAAAAAGGTGAAAAATTACAAATTTAGGGAGACAAAACAAATTGTAGGTGTTATAATGTTAAATATATAATTTTGAAGGCTTTTTATATTGAGGAGAAAAAGAGGTTTGCCAATGGATAAAAATGCATTAACAGATAAGAGAAGAGAAACCGTAATAGGCCTTCTTAAAGGCATGAATATTAAGAAGGCTTCCGGTGAGGGATTTGACAAGGATGATGTATATGAATGTATGCAGCAGCTTTGCGATCTTTATGAAAAGAATATAGAAGAATTAGAGGACGCATACGAAGGGGAAATCGTAACACTGAAGGACAAATACCAGAAATACGATGATAACAACGATTTGTATGTCAGCTTGATTATGGAAGCTAAAAAGAGCAGCAATGAAATCATTAATCAGGCAAAGGATGAAGTAGAGAACATACTTGCGGAGGGACGTGAAGAGGTTTCGAAGCAGGAAGCGGAGATAGAACAGATGCGTGCGGGCATTGATGCTGAAAAGCAGGCAATGAACGACGAATTGAATGCGGCAAGACAGGCTGTGGAAGCCGAGAAGGCCGCTATGAAGGCGGAAGTGGAAGCTGAGAAAGAAAAGCTTTCTGCGCTGAAAAACAAATATCATCAGCAGATTAATGCGATGGAAGAAGAATTCGATGAGATTAAGACAAATATTCTTAGAACGGCAGGTAAACTGGACAGCCTGAAGAGTAAGCTTCCGGAAGAAGATTCTGTAAACTGGGATATAGTGGATGATGCCGGGGCCGTAGATTTTCCGGCGGAAGAAATTCAGGTCGATCACACGATTGAACCGGCAGCGGAAGTGCAGACTGCGCCGGTGACGGAATTTTCTGCAGCGGAAGAAGTAAACATGGAAATGCCTGAAGCAGATGCGTATGAAATGCCGGCAGAAGGCGGAGAAACCAATGTTACGCTGGAGGAATTGACCGCTCCTAATGCATATGCCGCACAGGAAACGGTACCGGAACCGACACTGCAGGCAGAACCGGCGATAGATGAAATCAGCTTTGATGATATCAATATTGACCTTCCTGATTTGAGCACATTGGAATCCGGCCCGGTGCAGGAAGCACAGGCGGAAGATGAGATTTCTTTCGAAGGACTGGAAGATTTGTTTAAGGACGAGAAATAAAAATGGAAGAGCTGAAAGAGAAGATACTTAAAGAGGGCGTGGCAATCGGAACGCAGATTGTTAAGGTGGACAACTTTCTTAATCACAAACTGGATGTTGCCTTTTTGGATCGGGTTGGTGAAGAATTCCGCCGCAGGTTTGCGGATTGCGAGGTCGATAAGATACTGACGGTAGAAGCGAGCGGGATTGCTGTAGCCTGTATGGCAGCCAGACATTTTGGATATCCGCCGGTAGTATATGCGAAAAAAGCAATTCCGAGCACGATGACTGAGGGCTTTTATGAAGCGGAGGCTCGTTCTTTTACAAAGGGAACGGTATCCATGTTCCGGGTTTCGGAGAAATTTCTGGAGCGCGGAGACAAGGTGCTGATTATTGATGATTTTATGGCGCACGGAGAAGCATCTCACGCACTGACGCAGCTGGTAAAGCAGTCCGGCGGCGAAGTGGTCGGCATCGGTGCGGTGATTGACAAGAGCTTTCAGGGGGGCAGTGATAAGCTGCGTAAAGAAGGGTATCGCGTTGAGTCGCTTGCGGTAATTGATAAAATCGAAGACGGAGTTATTATATTTGACTGAAAAGTGCGGATAAACGCACCAAAACACGCACAATAAAAAGAGAAGTGAACATAAAGTTCGCGGACACACGAACTTTATGTTTTTTAATGACAAAAAAATGCTGTAAAGGATATTTTTTTGTTGGATTGAAGCAAAAGAGACAGTATAATAGGTGTATATTCTATTACAAAGAGGAAGACGGAGGAAGAATATCATGAAAAAAGTACTTGTAGTAGTGCTTGCCATGGTAATGGCATTTGCCTTTACCGCATGCGGCAGCAGCGATAAGGACAGCGGCGATAACGTAAAGGTAGGCTGCATCTTTATCGGTTCAATTAATGACGGCGGATTCTCGCAGTGCATGAACGAAGGTCTGGAAAAGGCTGCAGAAGAAAACGGCGTAGAACTTATCAAAAAAGAAAATGTAAGCGACAGCGACACGCAGGCATCCAAGGATGCGGCAACGAACCTGATTGACCAGGGATGCACGATTATCGTAGGCTGCTCGTACGGATATGGGGATGCATTAAATGAACTGGCTAATTCCGGCGATTATGACGATGTAACATTCCTGCATTTCTCGGGCCCTTACCAGAATGAAACAAACTTAGAGAACTTCTTCGGATCCATGGAAGAAGCCAGATACCTGAGCGGTATGGCAGCAGCTTCCGTAACGAAGAGCAACAAACTGGGATATGTTGCAGCTCATCCTTACACAGAAGTTCAGATTGGTATCGATGCATTCACACTGGGTGCACAGGCTGTAAATCCTGACGTTGAAGTTAAGGTTGTTTACATCAATACATGGGGCGATGCTGAAATCGAAAAGGCTGCAGCGGAACAGCTGATAAGTGCAGGCTGTGATGTGCTGACATATCACGCTGACTCCACAGCAACACAGCTGGCAGCAAAAGAAGCAGGCGTTTATACAACAGGTTGGAACTACAACAACAATGTAGCGGGCGATTATTATATCACGGCTCCTTACTGGGATATGTCCGCATACTTCACACCGACATTCAAGGCGATTCTTGACGGAAGCTTTAAGCCGACAGGCGATCAGCCGTTCAGCACTTATGGCTCCATGGAAAGCGGCATGATTAAGATTGACGATTTCGGCAGTGCCGTTCCGGAAGATCAGGTAGAGAAGATCAATAAGGTTAAGGAACAGATGGAAGCCGGTGAATTCAAAGTATTCTCCGGAGAAATCAAGTACAATGACGGCAGCGTACTGTGCAAAGACGGACAGGAACTGACCAATGAAGAAATCTGGAAGATCAACAAGGAAGTTGCTGGCGTAACAGCGACTTCAAATTAATCAAATCGTAGATTCGTTTAGTTGAACAAAATTAGCATGAAGGGGAACCTATTAGGTCCCCTTTGTGTTGCTTATGGAGGAGAATAGTGCAGCAGGATCTTGCAATAGAAATGAAAAACATCAGCAAGGTATTCGGCACTCTCAAGGCGAACAATAATGTAAATCTTTCTGTTCGCAAGGGAGAAGTCCACGCATTGCTGGGGGAAAACGGAGCAGGCAAATCGACTTTGATGAACATGCTTTCGGGAATCTATACTCCGGATACGGGTTCCATCAAAATCAACGGACAGGAAGTGCATTTTGCATCTCCGAAGGAATCTATCCGCATGGGAATAGGGATGATTCATCAGCATTTTAAACTGGTAGACGTTATGACGGCGAAGGAGAATATCATCATCGGTCAGTCGTCCAGTTTTTTTGTAAAGAGTAAATCGTTGTCCAAAGAGGTAAAAGAACTTTCGGATAAGTATGGACTGGATATCGATCCGGACAAGAAGGTATATGACATGTCCGTCGGTGAGAAGCAGACTCTTGAGATTATCAAGGTGCTGTACCGCGGAGCGAACATACTCATCATGGATGAGCCTACGGCAGTATTGACACCGCAGGAAATCAAGAAACTGTTCCGCGTAATCCGCAACATGAAGGAACAGGGATGCTCCGTGGTAATCATCACCCACAAGCTTAACGAAGTAATGGAACTTTCAGATCGCGTTACGGTACTCAGAAAAGGCGAGTCTATCGGGACGGTGAATACCGCTGAGGTCAATGTTGCCAGCCTGATTGAAATGATGGTAGGCAAGAAAGTTGACCTTTCCATTGAAAAAGAAAAAATCGACGATAAGAAGCCTCTGCTTAATCTGGACGAGGTAACGGTTCTTGACGGCGAAGGAAAGGAAGCGCTGGTAAACGTAAGCTTTGAATTGAATTCCCATGAAATTGTCGGTGTTGCAGGCGTTGCCAACAGTGGTCAGAAGGAGCTCTGTGAAGTGATTGCGGGACTGGCGAAAGCAGAAAAAGGCCGCATCTATTTTGAGGGCGAGAATCTGGTGGGTAAAACGCCGCGTGATATAATCCGCCTGGGAATCAGAATGGGATTCATCCCCGAAGATCGGCTCGGCATGGGTCTTGTGGGCGGCATGGATATCGTACACAATCTGATACTGAAGGATTATCAGAATCAGCCCGGGATTATCCTGCACCGCGGACCGTGCATCAAAAAGGCAAATAAAATCGTAAAAGAACTTGATATTCAAACTCCTGATATATATACGCCGGTTAAGAAGCTTTCCGGCGGCAATGTCCAGAAAGTGCTTCTGGGAAGAGAAATCGATTCGGCTCCGAAGGTTCTGATTACAGCATATGCGGTAAGAGGTCTGGACATTGGTGCATCGTATAAAATATATGATTTGCTCAATGAACAAAAGAAAAACGGCGTCGGCGTCCTGTTTGTCGGAGAAGACCTGGATGTGCTGATGGATTTGTGTGACCGCGTTATCGTGCTGTGTCACGGTGAAATTACGGGAATCGTAGATCCGAATCAGGTGACGAAAGAAGATATCGGATTGCTTATGACAGGCAAGAAAGCACAGGAGGTGGACGAATAATGGATTTCATAAGGATTACCAAGCGTGATAATCTGTCGCGCAAAAATGAATTTCTGATTACTCTGCTGGCGATCGTTCTTTCAATTGTTTTCGCAGGGGTTATTCTCGTGATTTTCGGGCTCAATCCATTTGAAATTTTCAAGGAAATCATCTTGGGCTCCGTAGGAACGGGACTGCGTGTAAAACAGACCATCGTTAAGGCAGTGCCGCTGATTATAACTTCGATGGGTATCATTGTAGCGTTTAAAATGAAGTTCTGGAACATCGGTGCAGAAGGTCAGATTACTATGGGTGCGCTGGGAGCCAGCTGGGTAGCCCTTAATCTGAGCCCGGATCTGCCTCAGCCGATTATGCTTTTACTGATGATAATAGGAGCTGCCGTATGCGGAGGCATCTGGGCATTCATTCCTGCCATTTTTAAAGCAAAGCTTGGAACCAACGAGACAATATTCACGCTGATGATGAACTATGTTGCAATAAAATTTGTAACGTATCTCCAGTACGGTCCATGGATGGATCCGGCTGCAAACGGATTCCCTAAAATTGCCATGTTCCCGGATAATGCTGTTATGCCGAAGCTGGGCGGTGTCAATATTGGGTGGATTCTGGCACTTCTGGCAGCTGCTTTTGTGTACTTTTTTATGAATTACACAAAACGCGGATACGAGATTGCAGTAGTGGGAGAAAGTGTTCAGACGGCGCGTTATGCCGGAATGAACATCAGCAGAGTTGTTGTCGTAGCTATGCTGATTTCCGGAGGACTTTGCGGTATCACCGGTATGATACAGGCGTCGGCTATTGAAAAGACTTTAGTATATGGTATTGCTAACGGTTATGGATTCACGGCCATAATCACAGCATGGCTTTCGAAACTGAATGCAGGATATGCGGTGGCTGTATGCGCCGTATTCGCAATGCTGATTCAGGGAGGACAATATATTCAGATTGCACTCGGCGTGCCGAGCGCCGTATCGGATGTCGTGCAGGGACTCATACTGTTCTTTGTTCTTGGAAGTGAATTCTTCATGCGATATAAAGTGCATATCGGCAGAAACAACAAGGAGGTGGCTTAATCATGGTAGAATTTTTAGCAGCCTGTGTTGTAGCGGGAACACCTCTGGTATTTGCGACCGTAGGAGAGCTTATTACAGAAAAATCCGGAAGCATGAACCTTGGCGTGGAAGGTATGATGCTGATGGGTGCCGTTATGGGTTTCCTGGCGGGTGTAAACACATCCAACCCGGGAGCTGCTTTGCTGGCGGCAGGAGTGGCAGGTGCATTCGGAGCGCTGATTTTCGGTTTCCTGACCGTTACGCTTCGTGCAAACCAGGTAGTCTGCGGCCTGACGCTGACCATATTCGGAACAGGCTTCGCGCAGTTCGTGGGAGAGCCGCTTCTCGGTTCCAGCGTGCCGTCGGATATAACTTCGTTCTTTTCGGAGCTGTCCGTCCCGCTTCTGGGAGATATTCCGTTCATCGGACCGATTTTCTTCAAGCAGGATATGTTCGTATACATAAGCTATATCGTGTGCGCACTGGCAGCCGTATATATGTATAAGACGAAAATCGGTATGAATCTGAAAGCGGTCGGAGAAAGCAATGCTGCAGCCGATGCATCCGGTATCAATGTGGCTTTGTATAAATACGTTCATATTCTGATCGGCGGAGCTCTCTGCGGGTTGGGAGGCGCATACCTGTCGCTGGTAAGAATGCCGATCTGGCAGGAAAATATCGTCAATGGACGCGGATGGATTGCCGTTGCGCTGGTTATCTTTGTGGCATGGAATCCGATTAAGGGGTTCTTCGGCGGAGCGTTGTTCGGCGGGCTGAGTATTCTGGGACTTAAGCTGCAGGCTATGGGTGTCGGGGTATCGCAGTACCTGGTGGATATGATTCCGTATGTAGCGACAATATTGATTGTAATTTTCAGTACATACAAGAAGAGAAAAGAAAGTCAGCCGCCGGCTGATTTAGGAAACAATTATTTCAGAGAGGAGCGATAGCATGGTATATGTACACCTGGCAGATGGTTTTGAAGAAGTGGAAGCGACCACGATTGTGGATTTACTGCGTCGTGCGGAAATCGAGACCAAAACGGTTTCAATTATGGATGACAAGCTGGTAAACGGTGCTCACGGCATGCAGCTTCAGGCTGACCTGCTGTTCGATGAAGCCGATTATGACACGTGTGATATGATTGTGCTGCCCGGTGGAATGCCGGGTGCGCTCAACTTAAGAAATCACGATGACTTGGGAGAAATAATCACCGAGTTTGCGATGGAAGGCAAAGGACTTGCTGCAATCTGCGCGGCTCCGATGGTTCTGGATGCGCGGGGAGCGCTGAACGGTAAAACGGCAACCATCTATCCCGGCATGCAAAGCGAGCTGAATATGGCCTTTTATATTGACAGCGGAGTGGTGGAAGACGGTAATGTAATCACGGCAAAAGGACCTGCCTATGCAATCGGATTTGCATTGGCCATTATTGAAAAAATTAAAGGAAAAAGCTCTGCCGATGAAGTGGCAGAGGGTCTGCTTTACAGAGGGATGATTTAGTATGGGAAAGTATCAGGTGGATTTTCATATTCATACAAAGTTTTCCGACGGACAGGCTTCGCCGGCGGAAATTGTGCGCACCGCAAAGACTTTGGGATATAAAAAAATTGCCATTACGGATCATGATGGAATAGACGGCCTGCCGGAAGCCTTTGCAGAAGGTGAAAAGACGGGGCTTCCGGTAATCGCAGGCGTGGAGCTGGCGACGGAGACCGTTTCCGGTACAGAGCTGCATGTTCTGGGCTATGGAATGGATCTTAAAAATGAGCGGCTTCATGCGGCTATGAAGGTTCTTTCTGAACGCAGAGCCGCTCGAAATGTAAAACTGATTGCGGCTTTGCAGGAAATGGGATATGATATTTCCGAAGAGGCGCTGAAGGAGTTTCAGCCTAATGATTATATAGGTAAACCGGTCATCGCACGTGCGCTGATTGCAAAGGGATACGCTTCGGATATTGAGGAAGTGTTTCAGAGCAAGGAGCTTCTGGGAAGTGAAAAGGTTCTTGCAATCAAAAAGAAAAAGATGGAAGCGGGCGAAGCGGTTAAACTGATCAGGGAAACCGGAGGGCTTGCGGTTTTGGCGCATCCGATACAGGCAAAGAAAATCGGGGAAGCGGGCAGCGAGGAGTTCTATGAAAATATAGAGGGTATTATCGCATACCTTGTTTCATGCGGACTTGGCGGGCTGGAATGTTTTCACCCGGATCAAAACGAGGAACAGAGCAGGCGTTTTGTGAGAATGGCACAGAAATACGATTTGTGCATTTCGCGCGGCTCCGATTTTCACGGTAAGAACTTTGCAGAAGCCGAAGACACGGCGCAGATTGAAGAAACTGAACTGATTGGGCTGCGGTTTGAAGATTAATAACGGTCTTTGCGGCACGTTAATAAAAGGGCAAGGAAGAGGTAGTATGGGCTTTTTTAAAGATGTCAGAGATGATATTAAAGCAGTTTTGGAGCGAGACCCGGCGGCCCGGAACGGATTTGAAGTTCTGGTTTGCTATCCGGGAATTTGGTCTGTCATTTTTCATAGGCCGGCTCACTGGCTGTATAAACACAATTTAAAGCTGCTGGCGCGAATAATTTCTCAGATAGTGCGCTGGTTTACAGGAGTTGAAATTCACCCCGGAGCGGTTATCGGCAAACGCTGCTTCATCGACCACGGCATGGCTATTATCATAGGCGAAACTACGGAAATCGGAGATGATGTTACGATTTATCAGGGCGTTACACTGGGTGGTACCGGAAAAGACACGGGCAAGCGTCATCCGACCATTGGAAGTAATGTTATTTTGAGTTCAGGCTGCAAAATACTCGGACCGTTCAAGGTAGGCAATAATGTAAAGATAGGAGCGGGGGCGGTTGTTCTGAAAGAGGTTCCGGACAATTGTACGGTAGTCGGAATTCCGGGAACAATCGTGAGAAGAAACGGCAAACCGATTTCGGAAATGGATCAGGTGGATATGCCGGATCCGGTTGCGGTAGAACTGGAATGCCTGCGGCGGAGAGTCGTGGAGCTGGAAGATATCATCACAGAGAAGCTGGGTGTCGAGCTGCCGCATGAATGTCATGAAGAATGTCAGTATCCTAACATTCTGAGGGAGATGGAGGACGGAACCTTAAATCGGATTTACGATGAAATGAGCGGAGAAATCATAACGGAAACACTGCCGGACAGCCCGGAAGGAGAAACGGAGGTAAAGCATGAAAATCTATAACACTATGACGCGCAGGAAAGAAGAACTGAAACCTATCGAAGAGGGAGTTCTTAAAATTTATGTATGCGGACCGACAGTATATAATTTCTTTCACATCGGGAACGCAAGGCCGTTTGTTGTATTTGATACACTACGCAAATACCTGGAATACCGGGGTTATAAGGTGAAATTCGTACAGAACTTTACGGACGTGGATGATAAAATCATTAACAAAGCAAGGGAAGAAGGTGTGACCGCGCCTGAAATCAGTGAAAAATATATCGAGGAATATTACAAGGATGCCGCGGCTCTCAATGTTAAGAAAGCGGACGTGCATCCGAAGGTTTCCGAACACATCCCGGAAATCATCGATTTCGTCAGCACGCTGGTGGATAAAGGCTATGCGTATGAAGTCAATGGAGATGTGTATTTTTCAACACGTAAATTTGACGGATACGGCAAGCTTTCCGGACAGAACATCGAGGATCTGGAATCGGGAGCGCGTATTGCAGTGGGAGATATCAAGAAGGATCCGCTGGATTTTGCTCTCTGGAAAGCACGCAAGGAAGAGGATGAAATCGCATGGGAAAGCCCATGGGGCATGGGAAGACCGGGCTGGCATATCGAATGTTCCGCCATGTCAAAGAAACACCTGGGAGATACTATCGATATCCACGCCGGCGGACAGGATCTGCAGTTCCCGCACCATGAAAATGAAATTGCACAGTCAGAATGCTGCAACGGCGTAACGTTTGCCAATTACTGGATGCATAATGGATACATCACCATCGATAATGAGAAAATGTCAAAATCCAAGGGCAATTTCTTTACGGTAAGAGATATTCTGAAGGAGTATGACGGAGAAGTAATCCGCTTCTTCCTGCTGTCGGGACATTACAGAAACCCAATCAACTTCAGCGATAAACTTATGGAACAGGCAAGAGCCGGACTTGCGAGAATGCAGCATGCCAAAGAAAATCTGGAGCACCTGATTGCCAACGGCGGCGAATCGATGACTCAGGAAGAAACCGCGGCTCTTGAAGGCTATGATAAGTATCGCCGGGAATTTATAGCAGCGATGGATGATGATTTGAACACAGCGGATGCAATTTCAGCAATCTTTGAACTTATTACAGCTATCAACACGGACGTGAGAAATGGCGCAAGTAAAGAATTTGCAGAAAAATCTCTGAGTGTACTGATGGAATTGACAACGGTAGTGGGACTTTTGCAGAAGGAAGACGATAACTCCGTGGACACCGATATCCAGGCTCTGGTTGATGAACGTCAGGAAGCGAGAAAAGCAAAGAATTTTGCGAGAGCTGATGAGATCAGAGATATCCTGAAGGAGAAGGGCATCACATTGAAGGACACTCCGCAGGGTGTGCAGATTATCAAGGAGTAAGCTTTGCAGAATGCTGCAAAAAGGCGACCGGCATAATATGAAAGTAGAGAATATCAGAGAAATAAACACAACGGCTCTGGCTTACATGGGGGATGCGGTATATGAGCTGGCTGTACGCGAAGAGATGATGAAGCAGGGATATTATGACGTCAACAGGCTTCATCATATTGCAACCCTATATGTGCGGGCATCGGCGCAGGCGAAGGTTATCAAGACTATATTCGATGAACTGGATGAGAAGGAACAGGCATTGGTGAAACGAGCCAGAAACCGCAAATCGGCGACGAAGGCCAAGAATGCAGATCCTGTTACCTATAAATGGGCGACGGCGTTCGAAGCTTTGGCGGGACACCTGTACCTGACGGAAAATGAAGAACGGCTGTCGTGGCTGATGAATCGCGCGATTGGGATTATAAAGGAAGAACATACAAATGGGAGAAAAAAAGGCAAAGAAGAAACGGAAAGTCAGAAATAAAACGAAGGATATCCTGGCAGATTATTACCGCACGAATATGGAGTACGATGAGGAAAACCGCCGCCGTCAGAAAGAAGAGGGCGTCAAGACCAAAGGACTCAAAAACCTCAACAGTACGGAGAAAACATATGTGGTTGTCATTGTGCTGGCGTTGATTGGAATTGTAATCAAATACGTGATTTTGTAGGGATTTGCGAAAGGAAGGATAAGATGAGTCAGGCAGACAAGCTTTTTGTAGCCATGTGTCAGGATATTCTGGATCACGGCTATTCCAGCGAGGGCCGGACGGTTCGCGCTAAATGGGAGGATGGCACTCCGGCTCACACCATCAAGCAGTTCGGTGTTGTGAATCAATATGATCTGCAGGAAGAATTTCCGGCGCTGACGCTGCGTCCTACCGCCATCAAGTCGGCTGTGGATGAGATGCTGTGGATCTGGCAGAAGAAGTCAAACAATATCAGGGATCTTTCCAGTCATATCTGGGACGAATGGGCGGATGAAAACGGCTCCATCGGTAAGGCTTACGGATATCAGCTGGGGGTAAAATACAGATTTCCTCACGGAGAGATGGATCAGGTGGACAATGTTCTGTGGCAGCTGAAAAACACTCCGTATTCCCGGCGCATTATGACTAATATTTATAAATTTGATGATCTCATGGAGATGGGTCTGGAACCGTGTGCATACAGCATGACGTTCAATGTGACGGGGGACCGGCTCAATGCCATCCTCAATCAGAGATCGCAGGACATATTGACTGCGAATAACTGGAATGTTGTGCAGTATGCCGTGCTGGTATATATGCTGGCGCAGGTGAGCGGACTGAAAGCGGGCAGGCTGGTGCACGTCATCGCGGATGCACACATCTACGATCGTCATGTGGACATCGTGAAGGAACTGATAAAGCGCCCGCAGTATCCGGCGCCGAAGTTCAGCCTGAATCCGGAAATCACGGATTTTTACGACTTTACAACGGATGATATTCGCATTGAAAACTACGAAAACAATCCGCAGATAAGAAATATACCGGTTGCGGTATAGCAGTGCGATTGCAGAGCTGCAGAATTGAACAAAGATGAGTATCGGAACACAAGGAGCAGAATATGAATGCTATCGTAGCAGTTGATCGGAACTGGGGAATCGGCAGGGACGGAGACCTGCTGGTGCATATCCCGGGCGATTTAAAATACTATAAAGAAAAAACGATTGGAAATCACATTATTGCAGGCAGAAAGACGCTGGAATCATTCCCCGGCGGGAAGCCTCTTCCGGGACGGGAAAACATCGTGCTGACGCGGGATCCGAATTATGCAAAGGAAGGCTGTACGGTCTGCCGCACGGTAGAAGAAGTACGGGAGGCCGTAAAGGATTATGACCCGGAAACGGTATTCGTAGCAGGGGGAGCTGAAATTTACAAAGAATTTTTTGAGCTTTGTGATGCTTTTTATGTTACGAAGATTGATGAAACGTTTGATGCGGATCGCTATTTTCCGAATCTGGATGAAATGAAGATGGAAGTCGTATGGGAAAGCGAACCGCAGAAAGAAAAAGGAATAACATACAGGTTTTTAAAATATGTCAGAAAAAATAATCGGTAGGAACGCCGTAATGGAAGCACTCAACAGTAATCGCCGGATTGAAAAAATTATTCTGGCGAAAGGTGCGGAAGGTTCAGTTAAAAAAATCGAGGGAAAAGCAAAAGCAAAAAAAATTCCCCTCTATTACAGTGATAAATCCCGGATGGACAAAGATGCGGAAGGCGGGAATCATCAGGGAGTTATCGCAGTGGCATCGGATTATGAATATGCTACAGTGGATGAAATTCTGAAAATCGCAGAGCAAAGGGGCGAGGATCCTTTTGTGATACTGCTGGACGGTTTGGAAGACCCGCATAATCTAGGGGCAATCATGAGAACGGCAGAATGCGCCGGAGCGCATGGTGTAATAATCCCCAAGCGCAGGTCGGTATCGGTGACGGAGACGGTTGCGAAAACGTCCGCCGGGGCGGTGGAATATATGCCGTGTGCTCGTGTGACGAATATAGCAAGAACGATTGAACAGCTGCAGGAAGCGGGACTTTGGGTTGCAGCCTGTGATATGGATGGCGATACGCTGACGGAAGCGGATTTGAAGGGCCCGATCGGCATAGTCATAGGGAGCGAAGGCTTTGGTGTCAGCCGCCTTGTGAGGGAGAAATGCGACTTTGTCGTGTCAATTCCGATGCGGGGAAGAATTACATCCCTCAATGCATCCAACGCAGCATCGATTCTTATGTATGAAATTGTTCGTCAGCGAGGAATCCGATGAAGGATGTGGACGAACGCCAAATGCTCAAACTGGCACAGGAAGGGAATTTAGATGCAGAAGAGTCTCTGATGCGAAAATACAAGGAAATCGTCAGAATTAAATCCCGATATTACTACATGGCCGGGGCGGATGAGGATGATGTAATTCAGGAGGGCATGATAGGACTTCTCAAGGCAATTCGCAAGTACGATCCCGAAAAAGACGCCGGTTTCGCAACATTCGCAGGAATCTGCATTACAAGTCAGATTATAAGTGCCATACGAATGGCGGATAGAGAAAAGCATAAGGCACTTAATACGTCGGTTTCTTTGAATAAGTCGATAGGCAGTGAGGAGGAAGGCATGGTTCTGGCCGACACCATGACGGCGGCAGGCGGCGAATCACCGGAAACTCTGCTGGTAGTCAAGGACCTGGCTTACTATATTATGCACAATGAGGATAATGTGTTCAGCGATTTTGAAATGCAGGTGCTGAATGAGGTTGTGCGTGAAAATGACTATGAAGAGATTGCCCGCAGGTTGAATCGGAGCAGTAAGTCCGTAGATAATGCGATGCAGCGGATCAAGAAAAAAATCATACGATATTTATGGGAATAAATTAAAGAACTGAGGATTGAGCAGCAGGAACGGACGACAAAAAATGCTGTAAAAAATATACTGAACCTATTGCAATTTGATTGACAGTAGGTGTAAAATATAGTAACATAACTCATGTGCGCTGCTGTAGCTCAGTCGGTAGAGCACCTCATTGGTAATGAGGAGGTTCGGCAGTTCAAGTCTGCTCAGCAGCTCCATTGTTTTGAATTTGTTTAGGAGGATAAGAAATGGCAAAACAGAAATTTGAAAGAACTAAGCCGCATATCAACATCGGAACCAT
>CAVCML010000078.1:0-17766 GCA_963603335.1 Bacteroidaceae bacterium
GAGAAAAAAATCCTGTTTTGCGGCGATTTAATTCTTGGAACGATTACGCCGAATATCTGCATTGAAATAGGTGTGGAAAATCCTTTGCGGGATTATTTGGACAGCCTTGAGAAAATCAATAAGCTGGATGTGGATCTGCTGCTGACAGCTCATGGGACGCCGGTACCGGACATGCATGCGAGAATTGCAGAACTTAAGAAACATCATGAAGACCGATTGGCTGAAGTTGTTAAGATCCTGGGGAATTCGCAGAAAACAGCCTATGCTGTGGCAGCTGATATGACATGGGAAATTGATTGTAAAAACTGGGATGAATTCCCGGGACCGCAAAAGTGGTTTGCAACAGGTGAGGCGATTGCTCATCTGCAGTATTTATTTCATTCGGGAGTGGTGCTGCGTGAAGAGCATAATGGTATTTATCGTTATAGAATAAAATAAGATTGAGAGGCTTTATGACAGGAAGAATATTCATTACCGGGGACAAGCATGGATCATTTTATCCATTGTTCGGATTGGCTGATCACATTGAGCTGGAGCCCTCAGATGTGCTGTTGATTGCAGGAGATGCCGGATATGTGTGGGATAAAAACTATCATGGCAACATTGAGACGCTGCAGCAGCTGTTTCCGGGCACAATTGCATTTATCGACGGTAACCATGAAAACCATCAGATGCTCGGTGAATTCGATACGGTTTGCTGGAACGGAGGGCGGGCACACCGAATCAGTGAACGGATTTTTCACATGATGCGCGGGGAGATGTATTCTATTTATGGGAAAAATTTCTTTGCATTCGGCGGCGCACGCTCTGTGGACAAACACCGGCGCGAAGAAGGAATCAGTTGGTGGAAAGAAGAGGAACCAAGCTCGGAAGAGATGAAATATGCTGCGGCACAGCTGGAAAAATATATTGACAGGATAGACTATGTTATTACTCATGAAACACCGCTGTTTGCAAGAAGTTTCATCAAACGCACCAAGGAAATTGATGAGGACTATAAACTTCCGGCACAGCTGGATGAGTGGTACCAACGAATACAGAATCGGGAAAATTTCTGCAAATGGTATTTCGGTCATATGCATGTAGATCAGACTATCAATTCTAAACTTCGGGCTTTACACAATGAAATCCTGTTGATAGGGAAAGAAGACAAACTCATTCGCTGGGTTTAAAATAAGTGAATAATTATAAAATTGATAAGCGGACACTCGGCGTGTCCGCTTGATTTATCATTTGTGCTCGAAAATATCCCGTATCATGGAACTGGAAATCCGCTCACCGGTTGTTTCCTCTGATGATGCTGTTTCTTCAGATGTTGATGTTTTTTCAGATATTGTATCCGGGGTTGTCTCAGCAGATGCCGGCTGCAGATTTTTCAGCAGGCGGATTATGTGACCGGCAGCGAAGAGCAGCACGGCAAAGCCCAGATAAGATGATGATGATGTTACCACATATTGTATTATATTCTGAATATCGACTAAACCGCTGCGTTCATAACTGCGAACATAGTCTACGGCATAGATTATCATGTAAATTCCGTACAAAAAGAACAGTACTGCCAGTATGCAGCACAATAAGGATGGAATGCAAATTCCTTTTGATTTCGATTTTTTCATAAGCAACAAATCTCCTTTCTATGTATAACGATATTCAGTCTCAAAGAAAAGTCTAAAAATATTTTGCCGGGTAAGATTACAGCTGCATCCTCAAATAGTGTATAAACGCTTCTTCTCGTCGGTTCATCTGGTAGTAGCTGCGTTTTAACATGACGATATCATATGTATCCGGACAGTCGCTTATTGGGAGTTCTACAATTCCGTATTGATCAGAGTCCACGTAGGTGTTTTTTTTGAGGATTGAAATGCTGCTGCTGGTTTGTACTACATCCAGCAGACTGCCGCGGTCAAAGAGGTAGAGAATCTGCTGACTGGGCTGCAGCCGAAGAATCCGGTGCTGCTGCGGATCCTGATAGTCTTCAAAGAGAACCAGAGGATATGCATAGATTTCCTTCATGGTGACGCTTTTCTGCTGTGCTAATGGATGATGCATGGACATTAAAGCGACAGCGGGGACGCATTCTTTCATAACCTCGGCTTCCAGGTTGGTGTTGCGGGCTCGTTCACGGTACGGCTTGCTGAGAGAATGAAAGCAGTCAATGATAGCCAGACGGTAGCGGTTTTCGTAAATGCATTCGAAATTCTGCCGTATGCTTGTCTCTCGATAAGTGTCGTGAGTTTCCGTGTGATCCTGTGCCTTGAATTCCATCAGACTTTGGAGAATCTGTGCTGACCAGTTGCAGCTGATGGAAATAGTGTCACCGATGCCGACGCGAAACGGTATTCCCTTTATCTTTTCCATTTCAGCAAGAATTGCCTTTGCGGATTGAATGAAAAGATAACCTTCCGCAGTGGGAACACTGCCGTTGCTGGTACGTTTAAACACTGAGTATCCCAGTTCTTCTTCCAGGGATTTCAAGGCGGTGCTGAGATTGGACTGAGAGGTATAGAGGTTCTGAGCAGCCCTGTTAATGGAACCGCAGCGTTCGATTTCGGCAACATATAAAAAAGAGTTTAGATTCATCGCTGTTCTCCTGTTGTCATCCGAATGTGACGTGAAATCCGGAATTCATTGGCACATTTCGGAATGATGGGTATATGTGTGATAATATAGCGCATTCAAAAATTAGAATATGCATATAATCATATAACGTATTGAAAAGTGGAATAACTACAACACCTTGTTACTATGCTACAATGGGTGCAACAAAAGGTGGAACAGGGTTTTAAAACCCGTGTATCATCGTATAAAGAAATTGTATACCACAATAGGAATGTTTGCAAGAGCAAACATAATGCAAGGTAAGGGAGGATTTTACAATGAACGTTAAACAGCCGGCAAGCGCATTATCGTCACCGCGTTTCTGCAACATGGGAACATTTATGAGAATGCCGAGACTGGACTCCGCAGAGGGTCTGGATTTCGCAATCGCAGGAGCTCCGTTTGATACAGCGAGTTCTTTCCGTTCCGGATCTCGTTTCGGTCCGGCAGCGATTCGCAGCATTTCTGCTATGATGAAACCAAATAACGTTATTCTGCAGGTTAACATCATGGATAGCCTGAAAGGTGCGGATTTGGGAGATTTTAATATAACGCCGGGATATATTCACCCGACATACGACGCAATTGAAGAAGGTGTAAGCGCAATCTGCGAAAAAGGTGCAATCCCGATTGTACTGGGCGGAGACCATTCAATTACGCTGGCAGAGCTGCGTGCGGTAGCTAAAAAGCACGGTAAGGTAGCTCTCGTTCATTTCGATTCTCACTCGGATCTTTGTGATGAGGTATTTGGACAGAAGTATAACCATGGAACACCGTTCCGTCGTGCATTGGAAGAAGGTCTGATTGATCCGGCTCACTCCATTCAGATCGGAATGAGAGGATCTCTGTACGATCCGGATGAGCACAAGATGGCTGCCGAACTGGGTATGGAACTGATTCCGGCTCACAAGGTTCGCGAAATGGGCTTTGACGCTCTGATTAAGGAGATTTTGAACCGTGTCGGCGATATGCCTTGCTTCCTGACATTTGATATCGACTTCGTCGATCCGGCTTATGCACCGGGAACAGGTACACCTGAGGTTGGCGGATTCACTTCATATGAATCACTGAACCTTGTAAGAAGCATCAAGGATCTGAACTTCATCGGATTTGATATTGTAGAAGTTCTGCCGGCGTATGATACAGCCGGAGAAACTACGGCGTATTTGGCAGCAAACATCGTATTTGAATACCTTTCGATTCTCGCTGCAAAGAAGCAGGGCAAATAAAATTTGCAGAGTTTAAGAGAGGGAATTATGGAAAACGTAAATACAGAAACAGCAAAGAATCCCGTCTATGATCCGGATATGCAGTCCGCAGAACTGGACGAGATTGAAATCAGTAAAAAAAGTGCAATCAAAGGCTTGATTTTGTTCTTGATCTGCAGCGCAATAGGAATCGCCGTATTTTTCGGATCGATTCCAAAGGAGGATGGGAGTTCTGAAACGATTTTCAGTTTCCTGTACAACAGCTTCCTGAATCTGTTTGGTCAGGGTGTGTACTGGATTCTGGTTGTTCTTATCGGTTTGAACTTTATTCTGCATGTATACTGCAAATATATAAATAAAGGTAAACGCAGCAATATATTGCTCGACGTGTATTCAAACGATAATGTTGTGCATACATTGCTGTTCGCACTGGGATTTATCTATGTGCTGGTATACACTTTGTGGCTTACAGCCGGTGTTGATGCGCCGGAAATGATTGTCGGCGACATGACAGGCGGCAATGTAATCCCGCCGGTGTGCAAAGGTGTATTCGGCATCATAATCATCGGAGCAATCTTCATGCCGTTTTTACTTAATTATGGTGTGCTTGAAATCGTAGGTGTTTTGCTGGAGCCTTTAATGCGCCCGTTATTCAAGGTGCCCGGGAAAGCCGCGCTGGATGCAACCGCATCATTCGTAAGTTCGTCTTCTTTGGGCGTTCTGATTACAAATCGTCTGTGGAAGAACCTCGTTTATACAGAGAAGGAAATGGTTGCTATCATGACCGGATTCTCGGCTGTCAGCATAGGGTTCGCAGGACTGGTTATCGACACGGCAGGATGCGGCAAAGATTTCGCAAAGATATATTTCATCAGCTTTATCATGGTATTCCTTGTTGAGATGGTTATGGTACGTATCCCGCCGATCAGCCGGAAGAAGGATGTGTACTTTAACGGGAAAGAGCAGACAGCGGAAGAACGGAAAGGTGAGGTGAAATACACTTCTAAAACCATACCGACGGGCTGCAGGAGAGCTGTAAAGCGCGCAGCTATCGCAAGAGGCGTTCCTAAGGATATCGGATACAGTTTAAAAGACAGCGTTGTTATCATGCCGCAGGTACTCACAATGATTTCGGCAATCGGTGTATCGGCTATGATTATTGCGGAATACACACCGATATTCACTTGGCTGGGATATATCTTCCAGCCGCTCCTGTTGGTTTGTCAGGTTCCGGATGCTGCAGCAATCGCACCGTCCATGCCGGTTGGTCTGGCTGAAATGTTCCTGCCTGTTCTGGTTATGAACGGCGCGGCAGCCACAGTGACCATCGGCTATCAGGCTCGCGTGTTCGTATGCCTGGTTTCTATGGTACAGATTATCTTCTTCTCGGAGACAGCGACAGTTATGCTGGCCACTAAATCGCCGATTAAATTCTGGGAACTTCTGGTATGCTTCCTGGAAAGAACTATTGTAGCGATTCCGATGGCGGCAATAGCAATGCATTTGCTGTTCTGATAGAAAAATAAAAAATATTATGAATCAAACAGTTCTTTGTCTGCAAAGCAGCAGACGGAGAACTGTTTTTTTATATGCAAAAGTTATCGGGAATGTTTGTTAAAAAATACACAAGCAAGGGTTGTGTTCTGTATACAAGAGTGTTATAATTTTAACGAAGTCAAGAATAAGATGTTTTAGAAGTTAAAATTCTGCAAAACAACCTTGACACGATACATTTTTCAATATAGTTGCAATATATATTGGTTTGATTAGGGAAAGGAGTTACGTTATGGCAAGATTTACATTACCTAGAGATGTTTATCATGGAGAAGATGCTCTTGAGGCACTGAAGACATTTACAGGCAAAAAAGCAATGATTTGTGTAGGCGGAGGATCCATGAAGCGGTTTGGATTTCTGGATAAGGTGGAATCGTATTTGAAGGAAGCCGGCATGGAAGTTAAACTGTTTGAGGGAATTGAACCGGATCCGTCGGTTGAAACCGTTATGCGGGGAGCAGAGGAAATGCTGAAGTTTGAGCCGGATTGGATTGTGGCAATAGGCGGAGGCTCTCCGATTGATGCAGCGAAAGCTATGTGGATTAAGTATGAATATCCGGATATAACATTTGAAGATATGTGCAAGGTATTCGGCATTCCGCCGCTTCGGAAGAAAGCACGTTTCTGTGCGATTTCTTCAACATCGGGCACAGCGACGGAAGTAACAGCATTTTCCATTATCACGGATTATGCAAAAGGAATAAAATATCCAATCGCGGATTTTGAAATTACGCCGGATGTGGCAATCGTTGACCCGGCACTGGCTGAAACCATGCCGCAGAAACTGGTGGCTCACACCGGTATGGACGCTATGACACATGCTATTGAAGCTTATGTATCCACAGCGAACTGTGATTTCACCGATCCTCTGGCACTGCATGCGATTGAAATGATTCAGTCGGATCTGATTCCGTCATATAACGGTGATATGGAAAAACGCCACAACATGCACAATGCACAGTGTCTGGCCGGCATGGCATTCTCCAATGCGCTGCTGGGTATCGTTCATTCGATGGCTCACAAGACCGGAGCTGCATTTGCAGATTATGGTGCTCACATTATTCACGGTGCGGCAAATGCTATGTATCTGCCTAAGGTTATTGCATTTAATGCAAAGGACGAAACAGCAAAGAAACGGTACGGCAAAATTGCTGACTTTATGAAACTCGGAGGCTCTACCGATGAAGAAAAGGTGGAACTGCTGATTAAATATCTGCGCGGCATGAATGACGATTTGAACATTCCGCACTGCATCAAAAACTATGGTGCGGACAGCTATCCGACAGAAAACGGATTTGTTCCGGAAGAAGTTTTCCTGGAACGTCTGCCGGAAGTGGCAAAGAATGCCATAGGTGACGCGTGCACGGGATCAAACCCTAGAATTCCGACACAGGAAGAAATGGAAAAACTTCTTAAGTGCTGCTATTACGACACAGAAGTGGATTTTTAGACCACACAGAGTTCTGACAACTAAAACGGGAAGAGAAAAGGATCACATGAAGTGGTCCTTTTTTCTTTGATCTGTGATACAATGCTTGCAGGAAAAGGAGAATCCGATGAAGCTATACGAAAAGGAACAGCAAGTATTGCAAATGCTGGAAGAACATGGTTGGGAAGCCTGGTTTGTAGGCGGATGCGTAAGAGATGCGCTGTTGGGAAAATCGTGTGATGATATTGATATTACAACCAATGCCGCACCTTGTGAGGTGACGGATGTTTTCGGTGCAGAAAATATTATCGAAACGGGATTGGCTCACGGTACGGTAACGGTGAAGCCGCAGATGACAGAAGTAACAACGTACAGGACAGAGGGAAAATATACGGATCGCAGGCACCCGGATCATGTGACCTTTGTCAGATCATTGCGGGAAGATCTGAAACGGCGGGATTTTACCATCAATGCCATAGCTATGGATTACAGAGGAAATTTAAAAGATCCGTTCGGCGGACAAGAAGATTTAAAAAACGGTATAATTCGGGCGGTAGGTAATCCATTAAAACGCTTTGATGAGGATCCGCTTCGGATTCTGCGAGCCCTGCGATTTGCATCGGTTCTGAGATTCAGTATTGAAGAAAACACAGCAGAGGCTTTGCTTAAGCAGCGAGAATTGCTTAGATGTGTTTCAGCAGAACGGATTTTCAAGGAATTTTGTAAAACTTTGCTTGGCGGAGATGCTGCAAAAATCCTGCGGGATTTTTTCCCTGTTTGGTGTGTGGTGATTCCGGAACTTGAATCAATGAATGGATTTATGCAGAAAAATCCGCACCATGATTTTGATGTGCTGGAGCATACACTGCGGTCGGTGGAGTATGCGGGTAAACTGGCGGCTGAAAACGGAGCTGCTGAAAAAGAACGATTGAATCTGGTGATGACCATGCTGTTTCATGACATCGGGAAACCGGAAGTGTATACGGAAGATGAAAATGGTATCGGACATTTTTATAGGCATGCAAGCGTCAGCGGAGCAATCTGTGTCAGAATTCTTCAGAGGCTGAAAGCGGATGGAGATACGATCCGCAGGGTGAGCATGCTGGTTGAACGGCACGGAATCGAATGGAAGGAAGACAGGAGCTTTTTGAAGCGGCGATTAAACAGGTTCGGTATGGAAGACTGCCGCATGCTGCTTAATGTCAGAACCGCCGATTTGAGCGGGCAGAGGGAACGGTGTGAAGAAGGCTCTTTGCAGCACTGGAAAAGCCGGCTTTGCAGAATTGAAGAGACAATGGATGAAATCATAAATGAAGAAGAATGCTTTTCGCGGAGCAATCTGCGGATTAACGGCAGCGATTTGATGAGAGACGGCATGGACGCGGGACCGGAAGTCGGAAAAGTACTTAATCAACTGCTGGAGATGGTCATCGATGAGAAAGTTCCGAATGAATTTGAGCCTTTGTTGGAAAAGAGCAGGCAGATTCGATGAAATTTTCGGCGGTTCATCACAAAATTTTCCCGGAATATGCTAAAATAACAAGGTGTGAAAGGACGGAAAATTATGGTTAAAATAAAAAAACTCAACTGTGGAACCACAGTAATCATGGAAAAGACGGATCGTGTGCAGTCGGCGGCACTCGGCATATGGGTAAGAGCGGGAGCCTGCGATGAATGGGACGACGTTTCGGGGGTGTCTCATTTTATAGAGCACATGATGTTTAAAGGAACGGAAAAACGAACGGCAAAACAGATAGCGGAAGATGTAGATAAAATCGGTGGTGTGTTCAATGCGTTTACCGGCAAGGAAGCTACATGTTACTATATTAAAACGCTGTCATCCAACATATGCAAAGGCGCGGAGATTCTGCTGGATATGCTGACGGAATCGAAATTTGATCAGGAAGAGATGGATAGAGAGAGAAAAGTCATCTGCGAAGAAATCAAGATGGTAAAAGATACCCCGGATGATGACGTATATGACACAATTTCAGAATTGGTGGCAAGCGGCAACCCACTGGGACGGAGCATTCTTGGAACGCCGGAGAGCCTTGCGGGAATTGATCGCAGCAAGCTGGTGAAATATCGGGATCAAATGTATGCGAGAGACAGTATCGTGGTTGCAGTTGCCGGAAATTTTGATGAGGAAGCAATAGAGACTATTTTTGAGGATAGATTGGCGTCGCTGCGGGCAGAGAAGCCGAAAAAAGAAATTCAAATAAAGCCGTATCATCAGAGCTTTAATGTAAAGGTGCGTGATATTGAGCAGACGCATATTTGCCTGGCTACACCTGCAGTCGCGCTGGATGACCCGCGTTATTATACGTTTGTGCTGCTCAACAGTATTTTCGGAGGCAGTATGAGTTCGCGTCTGTTCCAGAACATCAGAGAGCAGAAGGGACTGGCATATTCCGTGTGTTCCATGAACCTCTTCTCAAGCTGCTGGGGATTCTTCAGCATTTATGCCGGTGTGTCGGCTGAAAAGGCGGAAGAAGCACTGGAAGCTATTCATTATGAGCTTGATATGCTGAGAAGCGGTGGTGTGACTGAAGAGGAACTGGCAATGGCCAAGGAGCAGATGAAAAGTTCTTATATCTTCGGTCTGGAAAGCGTCAACAGCCGGATGTTCTCAATAGGGAAAAATAAACTGCTTCTTGACAAGGTGTATTCCGAGAAAGAAGTTCTGTCAGCTTTTGATAAAGTAAGCAGAGAAGATATTCTGGAAGCTGCGGAGATGATTGGAGATTATTCGTCTTACTGCGGTGCTGCGGTCACCGGCAAAGAGTTTGATTTGGAAAGGATAGTAACAAATGGAAATTAAGATAAAGTCAGAGTCGGGTGTTGTTCCGGCATATGAAACGGAAGGCTCGGCCGGAATGGATATTCGGGCGTACTTAAAAAATCCGATAGAACTGATGCCGGGACAGCGAGCGCTGATTCCTACGGGCATTTATCTGGAAATCCCGGAGGGCTATGAAGTGCAGATACGGGCAAGAAGCGGTCTTGCCATCAAACATGGAATCGGACTTGTCAATGGCATCGGAACCATAGACAGCGACTATCGCGGAGAAATAAAGATTGCGCTGATCAACTGGGGCGATGAGCCTTTTTTGATTAATGACGGAGAACGCGTGGCACAGATGGTGGCGGCGCGCTATGAAAAAGTGGAGTTTACTGTGGCTGAAGAGCTTTCGGAAACAGAGAGAGGCAGCGGAGGTTTTGGTCATACGGGAGTGTAAAGCTTATGAATATCAGAGAAAACCTAGAACAAAGAGAATTTAAAATTCTTTCTGCCTGTGCGACGAAAGCGGCAGAAAGCCGGGGAAGGGTTCTGCCGGAAGAAAAATGCACTGTACGGACAGATTTTCAAAGAGACAGGGACCGCATAATTCATTCCAAAGCTTTTCGTCGCCTTATGCATAAGACGCAGGTGTTTATTTCTCCGGAGGGCGATCATTTCAGGACGCGTCTGACACATACCATAGAGGTGTCGCAGATTGCCAGAACTATAGCCAGAGGAGCGGGATTCAACGAGGATCTCGCTGAGGCCATTGCCATGGGGCATGATTTGGGACATACGCCTTTCGGGCACAGCGGAGAGGCTGTTTTAAATGAAATTTATTCCGGCGGTTTTCATCATAATGAACAGAGTCTGAGGGTAGTTGATGTGCTGGAATCCGGAAACAGTTCACGTAGAGGGATGAATCTGACATATGAGGTTCGAGATGGTATTTTATGCCATACAGGCAAGTCGCTGCCGGTAACCCCGGAGGGGCAGATAGTCAGAGTCAGCGACAGAATAGCATATATTAATCATGACATAGACGATGCGCTTAGAAGCGGGATTATAACGACGCATGATTTGCCGAAGGAATGTATTAATGTACTTGGGGATACTCACAAGAAAAGAATCGATACTTTAGTGAAAGATATGATAGAAAATAGCATTGACAGGCCGCAGGCGAAGATGAGTGATGAAAAAACAGATGCTATGAATGAACTGCGCAGCTATATGTTTAAGAATGTGTACCTCAATCAAAATGTTAAGAAAGCTGAGGATTTGAGTAAGGTACGCACAATTATTACGGTGCTGTTCACCTATTTTACGGAACATCCGGATAAACTTCCTGATGAACTTGTATCTATGAGGGGAGAGTTTTCGGATGAAGAGCTGGCGAAGGATCATGTGGCCGGCATGACGGATCGATATGCTGTCAATCTGTATGAAAAACTTTTTTAAAAAAATCAAAAAAATAAAAAGGAAATAAGCGTTTTTTGTCGTATATATACGTAGAACGCATTATAGATGCAGAAGGGATATACGGGTGAGCAATCGAAATCAAGGCAATATCGTCGATGAAATTAAAAGCAGGTGTAATATTGTTGATGTGGCAGGCAGGGTTGTTTCTTTAAAAAAAGCAGGGAGCAATTATAAGGGCGTTTGCCCGTTCCACAACGAAAAGACACCTTCTTTTGTTGTATCGGAAACAAAACAGATTTTTACATGCTTTGGATGCGGAGCTACAGGCGATGTAATTGAATTTGTGAAGCGGTATTACAATCAGGATTTTAAAGGGGCTGTGGAGATGCTTGCCAAAGAGTACGGAATTCCACTGGAAGGCATGTTTCAAACCGGCAGGGACAAGGAGGAATTCTACGAAATTAACCGACAGGCTGCCATGTACTTTTTCCGCGCACTGAGGGGAAAGAACAATCCGGGATATGCATATATGAAAAATCGAGGAATTTCAGAGGATACGATGAATCGCTTTGGTATCGGTTATGCAGACGGAGAATGGAGAAGTCTGTATGATTATATGATACAGAAGGGAATCCATGAGGACAAGCTGCTTTCTCTCGGATTGATTTCAAAATCAAAGGATCGTTGTTTTGATAAATTTCGAAATCGGGTAATCTTTCCCATTATAAATACAGGGGGGAAAGTCATTGGCTTCGGTGGGCGGATTATCGGAGACGGTGAGCCCAAATATCTGAATTCGCAGGAATCTGATGTGTTCCAAAAGAAAAATAACCTTTATGGCTTAAATCTGAGCAGAAAGGAAATCAACCGGGAGGATTCCATTATTCTGGTGGAAGGATATATGGATGTGGTCTCTTTGTATCAGGCAGGTGTTCGTAACGTATCCGCTTCTTTGGGAACGGCGCTGACGGAAAATCAGGCGCGTCTGATTAAGAGATATACTAAAAATGTGATTCTGTCATACGATGCTGATAATGCAGGACAGAATGCAGCATTTCGCGGACTGAGTATTCTGTATAAAGAGGGATGCCGGGCACGGGTTTTAAAAGTGACGGACGGCAAGGATCCGGATGAATTTATTAAGAAAAACGGCAGAAATGCATTTTTGGAGCTTGCGGATCAAGCGGTTCCTTACGGAGATTTCAAGCTGAATATGATAAAACAGCAATATGATATGGATGATGAGCAGCAGCGAGTCGAATTTATACATGATGCCGTTAAGGTCCTGCAGGAAATGAAACCGGTGGAAGCGGATATATATATAAAAAAGCTGTCGGCGGAAATGGGAATTTCCGAAGGAGCCATAAGATTTGAATATTCCGGCAGCAGCATTCATGAAAACGGTGAATCACCTCGCAGCAGGTCATCGGGAAAAAGCGGGGAAGAGCCGGAATCCAAGATGAGCCTGACTGAACAGGATTTGATTAAGCTTATGCTGCGGGACGCAAAGTACACGGAGCTTCCTGCGGATATAGCCGAAAAGGCATTTGTCAGTGATGCCGGTAAGAATCTTTACAGCGCACTGCGGCAGATAAAACGAGACGGCGACCATCCGGATTATGCACAGCTGAGGGATTTGCTGGAAGAAGATGCAGCGGTATGTCTGGAAAAAATACAAAATGAATCGGAAACCGTTTCCGATGATAATGCGGATATTATCTTTAGCGATTGTATACAATCGATTCGGACACAGATTTTAAAGAAAGAAGAGGATGAGATTCTGATGCGGCTGTCTATGGCCGATGAAGAAGAAAATAAAGAGGAAATTGTTGCAATGACGCAGAAGTTGATGGAAATACAGAAGAAACGAAAGAATTAGAGGGGGCAGGCATATTTAATGGAAAAGAAAAAAGTGACAAAACAGGCAGAAATCAAAAGAGATAATGACACCGAGAACAATGTTCTGGATGATGCAGCAAAGCAGCAGGTGATTAAAGACCTGACGGAAAAAGCGGGGGGAAAAGGCAAGAAGACGCTGAGCTATACGGATATTTCAAATCGGCTGGGCGATATTGATCTGGATAAGGACCAGATGGATGAAATCTACGAAGCACTCATTGGAAAGGGCATTGAAATCATAATGGAAAATGAGCCGGATGATTTGGATCTTATGGAAATCGATGATGACGATGTGGATGATCCGGAAGTGGATGCCGTTATCGCAGAAAATCCTGAAGCTAAGGAAATTGATCTGGAAGCGACGATTTCCAAGAACATCGCGGTGGACGATCCGGTTCGTATGTATCTGAAGGAAATAGGTAAGGTTCCTCTTTTGACTGCACAGGAAGAAATCGATCTGGCTAAAAGAATGGAAGCCGGAGATGAATACGCCAAGCAGAAACTGTGTGAAGCCAATTTACGTCTGGTAGTGAGCATTGCCAAAAAATATGTTGGAAGAGGGATGCTGTTTCTGGATTTGATTCAGGAAGGCAATTTAGGGCTTATAAAGGCAGTAGATAAATTCGACTGGACAAAAGGATATAAGTTCAGTACCTATGCAACATGGTGGATTCGTCAGGCGATTACGAGATCTATTGCAGATCAGGCGAGAACCATTCGTATTCCGGTACATATGGTAGAAACAATCAATAAACTGATTCGCGTTTCTCGGCAGCTGCTGCAGGAGGAAGGCAGAGAGCCGACCCCGGATGAGATTGCAGAAGAGATGGGAATCTCGGTTGAAAAGGTACGTGAAATTTTGAAAATTGCACAGGAACCCGTTTCTCTGGAAACTCCGATCGGTGAAGAGGAAGACAGCCATTTGGGAGATTTTATCCCGGATGATGATGCACCGGCACCGGCAGAGGCTGCGGCATTCTCTATGCTGAAGGAACAGCTGGTAGATGTGTTGGGTACATTGACCGAAAGAGAACAGAAAGTTTTGAAGCTGAGATTCGGACTTGAGGACGGACGTGCACGGACGTTGGAAGAAGTCGGCAAGAAGTTTGATGTTACGCGAGAACGTATTCGTCAGATTGAGGCGAAGGCGCTGCGAAAGCTGCGTCATCCGACCAGGAGCAAAAAATTAAAGGACTATCTTGAATAAGCAGGGAAAAAGTATGATTAAGCTGAACGATAGACTGCAGATGATTGCGGATCGATTACAGAATGAAAAAACCATGGCCGATATTGGAACCGACCATGGTTTTTTGCCTGTTTTTATGCTGCAAAGCGGGCTGTGTGAACGGGTGATTCTGGCGGATATAAGTGCTCCCTCGCTGGCTAAGGCGGAGGTGAACTGCAGAAGGTATTTTACCGATGAGTTCTGTGAATGCATGGAGAAGGCGGAATTTCGCGTGGGTGACGGCTTATCGGTGCTGGAACACGGAGAAGTTGATGCAGTGGTGATTGCCGGAGTCGGCGGGAAACTGATTACGGAGATTTTAGAGCGGGATATGTCACATACGTGCTCTTTTCGAAAATTTGTTTTTCAGCCCCGAATAGGACAGGGAATTTTGAGAAAATGGCTGTGCGATAATGGATTTCAGATTATACACGAGGGTTTGGTGAAAGAGGGAAATTTTATTCCGGAAATCATTACGGCGCTTTCACCGGGTGCAGACTCGAATCGTGAACCCGGCGAGGAGGCAGAAGATTTAATCCGATTTGTGCCGAAAGAAATTTCAGAATCGAAACAGGAAATTGAAATCTTCTATCGAATTCCGCCGTGGATTTTAAATGCGGAGGGCCCGGCAGAGGAGTTCCTGCAGCGGGCGCTTGCGCGGGAACAGGGAATTCTGGAACAGATTATGCTCTCAAAAGAACGTAATAAAAATGCAGAGAAAATAAGATGTGACAATATTTATTACATAAAAGATTTACTGAGACAGGTTCGTGAAAGGGAAGTGAATGAGAATGGAAAAAAATGAAAAAAGAGCTGTGACAGCAGGTGAAATTGCTGAAAAAATACAGGAAATTGCACCGGAGAGTCTGCAGGAAAGCTGGGATAACAGCGGTTTTCAGGTGGGGTCGGCCGAACAGCGGGTATCGAAGGTTTTGACCTGTCTGGATTTGGATTTTGCTGTATTAAAAGAAGCGGAAAAGCTGGGATGTGAAATGATTGTGACCCACCATCCGCTGCTGTTTTCCGGAATAAAAAGACTGACCGATGAAGAGATGACGGGCAGGCTTCTTCGCAGGCTGGTGAAGCAGGATATTACCGTTTACTCCTGCCACACGCCTTTTGATAAAACAAAAGGCGGAAACAACGATGTGCTGGCGGAAATTCTAGGACTTTCCGGTGTGCGTAATCTGGCAGGTGAAAAGGTGGAATCTCCGCTGAAGATGGCGGAAAACATGAAAGAAGCGGACATCGGCAGAAGCGGAGAGTTTCGCCGCTCTGTAAATATTACGCAGCTGATAGAACGTCTGAGCAAAGGACTTTGCATCAGACCGGAATCAATACGCATTGCGATGCCGGTAAATGATTGTGAAAAACAGGCGGAAATATCGGAACGGGAATTTCATAGGGCAGGTCTGTGCACCGGCGCCGGAGCAGATTTGCTTCCTATGGCGAGGAAACTGGGCTGTGATGTTTTTGTGACCGGCGATGTAAAATACCACGAGGCACAGGAGGCTGCATCCTATGGAATATGCTTAATAGATGCAGGACATTACGGTACGGAGAAAACTTTCGGAAAAAACATGCAGACTCTTCTCACACCGAAACTTTCGGGGCGCGCGGAGGTGCTGGCTTCCGGAGTGGATATGGATCCGTTCAGCCTGGGACAGATTATATAGATTAAAATCTGCATTTGTTTTATAAAATAAAAAGACCCGCTCAGGGACATCTCAGCAAAAGAGATGTTGTTTGAGCGGGTTTTTCAGCGTTATATGTTTATGCTTGAATTGTCTGTGTTATTCCTGCGGAATTTCGTTTTGATATCTTGCAGGGCCTGCAATCTTGCGCATAACGACAAGTGCGATAACGAGCAGAATCAGCGAGCTCGGCAGAGTTATAGCAGTGCTGAGAGCCAGTCCCAAGCCGCCGGTGAAGCCTGCAATGACATATCCAATCAGACAGCATGCAGCTACAGTGCAGGCATACGGTACCTGAGTTCCAACGTGCTTAAGGTGATCGCACTGAGCACCGGTGGAAGCCAGAATTGTCGTATCGGAAATCGGAGATGAATGGTCACCGAATACTGAGCCTGCCAGTGTTGCGGACAGTGTCGTAATAAGCAGTTCAGGTGCAGCTACTTCGCAGATGGAGATGATAATCGGAATCAGGATTCCAAAGGTTCCCCAAGCTGTTCCTGTTGAGAACGAGAGGAAGCATGCTACAACGAAAATCAATGCCGGGAGTATGCCTACCGGGACACCGGAAGTTTCTACAATGTGAGCTACATAAGGTCCGGTGGACAGCAAATCTCTGCAGACGCCGCTGATTGTCCATGCCAGTGCCAGAATGATGCAGGCAGCTACCATGGAGTTTACACCGGGATTGATGCATTTGAAGAAGTCGCCGAATGTCAGGACTTTTCTCAGCATGAAGTAGATAAATGAGAAAATGAGTGTAACGAGTGCGCCGAGTGCCAGTGCGGAACCGGCATCTGTGTTTCCGAACGCATCAAAGAGGCTCATTTCTTCTTCACCCCAGTATCCGCCCACATACAGCATGGACAGAACACATGCTATGATAAGGAACAAAATAGGTATTACCAGATCACAAATCTGTCCTTTGGAGTTTTCAATCTGCTCCTGAAATTCTTTTTCCTCTTTGCTCTGTTCAACTCTTCCGTCATGTATGCCCTGGTTTGCCAGCAGTTCTGCTTTAAGCATCGGACCAAAGTCTCCGTTCTTGCGGATAGCTATGTAGAATACCATGAAGATGGTTAAAAGCGCATAAAGGTTCATCGGGATGGATGAAAGGAATGCCGTCATTCCGCTGTGGGCTGCTGATTCCGGATAATAGGATATTACCGATGCCGACCATGATGAAATCGGTGCGATTATACAGACCGGTGCAGCAGTGGCATCAATCAGGTATGCCAGCTTTTCGCGGGACATATTGAACCTGTCGGTTACCGGACGCATTACTGTACCTACGGTCAGACAGTTGAAATAGTCGTCGATAAAAATCAGGATGCCGAGAAAAGCAGTTGCGACAGATGCGCTGCGCTTGCTTTTCAGCTTTTTTACGGCCCATTCTCCGTATGCTCTGGAGCCTCCTGCACGGTTTACCAGTGCAACCAGGATGCCGAGTAAGCATAAGAAGAGAATCATTGTCGCATTGTCTCCGAGTTTTGCAGAGATTAGCTGCGTAGTTGTGTCAAAAATTCCGACTATGCCGGTCCCCGTTGCAAAAGCATAAATCGTAGTACCCGATAAAATGCCCAGCACGAGGGAGAATACCACTTCTTTTGTGATCAGCGCAAGTACAATGGCGACCACAGGTGGTACGATGGAAAGAATGCCAACACTTATTGCTTCTAATTCCATTGTCGTTGTTCCTCCTTGAATCTGAAAACTTTTGTAAATAATGATGTTAATAATCGTGATACATCTAAAAGACGTACGTAGCATTATATCACTTCATAAATAAAAAAGCAATGAAAAGCTTGAAATTACTGAAGAGGACGGAGAAAAAAGTAGGGAATATGCCTTTACAAAAGAAGGTTTGTGTGATATAAACTGTTAGGAACGATTACAAACGAATATCTTGGGTAAGACAGACAATCGCGTGCATCTTCGGGATGTATGAGGAAAGTCCGGGC
>CAVCML010000079.1:0-6794 GCA_963603335.1 Bacteroidaceae bacterium
GTTACACCTTACTCGCTTTCCAGGCGAGCTCCTTAGCCACTCGGTCAATCCTCCGAATCTCTAGTGTGCGCCTTGTGCAAGGCACTTATATAATATATCAAAAAAGCGAATAAGATGCAAGCCAAATCTTTAAGAATTATGCAGAAATTTGAATATCCGATAGGCTTTGCGTTCTGCGGATGTTTCGGGAAATAGGGGCGATAGGTACATTTAGAATAAATTGATAACTTTTTACTTCCATTTAAGTTTTTTTCACAGATTCAACATTGTTTTTTTAAAAGAAAAGAGCTAGTATTATATATAAGAAGATTAGAAACAGCAATTTTTTGCAGATTATATAATAACAGAGGCGATAGATTTGAAATTTGATTTACATTGTCATACTAAGGAAGGATCCATTGATTCAAAGGTGTCTGTGGAGGAGTTTGCAGACAGGTTTATGGAACTGGGATACGATGGATTCATGATATCTGATCATAACAGCTACAAAGGCTGTAAAGCATGGGATGCTATCAAGGATAATCCTAAATACAATAACTTCACCGTTATTTGCGGAATAGAATATGATACGAAGGATGCGGGTCATATTCTGGTTGTTATGCCGGATGATATGTATCTGCGGATTTTCCGAATCCGTGGCTTGAAATGCAGCACGTTGATTAAAATGGTGCATTCTTTGGGCGGAATTCTGGGACCGGCGCATCCGTTTGGAGTAGCTACATCCAGCGCAATGGGCTTTAAGAAAATGAAAATGAGTTATATCAGGCATTTTGATTTTATTGAAACTTTTAATACCTGTGAATTTGTCAACTCCAACCGATTGGCAAAGGAACTGGCAGAGCGCTTTCATATGCCGACATTTGCAGGTTCGGATGCACATGTCACAGACTATATCGGAATGGCGTGTACGGAAATAGATGCGGATATCCACTGCAACAACGATTTGATTTCAGCGGTTAAATCGGGTGCGGAGATTAAAGCGTTCGGAACCGAGAGAGAAATCACTAAGAAAGCTAAGCGCAAGGAACATTGGATTGGACGCATTGGATATCAGATTTACAATCGCGGTATCGGTAAGATGGTATATCCTTATAGATCTTATCATCATAAAAAACTGGGAAGCATTTTCCATATTCATATGTAGGTTTGATATAGAGATGACAATTTAACCAAAATGAAAAGCAGTGCCGAAAACGGCACTGCTTTTATATAGATATGGCAGCAGAGCATAAAGCATTATGTCTCGGATTGATCTCCAGTTTCCCGGCAGCAGCTGTGATAGAGGGAAAGCACCAGCTCTTCTTCCTGCTTCAAAGCGTCGATTCGTTCAATAATTCGTGCCTTGTCGAGCGGTGAGAGTGCTTCATAGAGCGGAAGTGCTTCGTGCAGGGCAGCTTCATTCTTTTTATAATGAATTTGCTGCAGAATCAGCTCTTCCATGGGTGCATAAATCAGGTCAGACAAAGAAACGTGATACAAAATCGAAAAATTTTGTAAAGTATTCAAATCCGGTGCATGCAGACCGGATTCATAAGAAGCATAAGTGCTGCGTGATATATGCAGAACGGCCGATATGTATTCTTGACTGTTTTCAGAAAAAATGCGCAGCATTTTCATGTTGTTTTGCAGTGTATGGAAGTCGTATTTCATTTCATTTCTCCTTTTGAATCAGCATTGATTTGCGAAAGCTCTACTAACTCCTCTAAGATGCGCATACGGTTTTTAGGCGAGAGTGCGAGAAAATTTTGAAGAAAATTTCGGGATTCAATTAAACGAAATTTTTCTTGCAGCAGACACATGACTTCCTGAGAGAGGTCAATTGACAGCAAGTGTTCAAGACTGATGTGATACAGCAGTGACAGTGCGTACAGCTGGGAGAATGTAGCTTCTTTTGCTCCACTTTCCAGGCACGAATATTGGGAACGTGAAATCCCTATTTCACCGCAGAGTTCTTCCTGGCTTTTTGAGTTAGCGATTCGCAAAAATCGCAGATTTTTGGCAAATCTTTGTTGTGGTGTGAGCTTTGGCTCAGAGATTGGATTATCATAATTGTACATTATAGACTCCTTTCTATGCTCCTGTGATTCTGTGGGATTAAAAATCCCTTTATCTAAAAGAACAAGTTTTTGAAAAAATGTTGCACTTTTTTCAAAAGTTTATTAGATTTTTCAAAAAACAAAAGAAAGAGTAAAAAAATTGCAGAAGAAAATAGAGCGTAAACAAATGCACTGTGCCGGCACCAGAAATATCTGAATGTGTGGCACAGTGTATTTTTAGGTTAGATGTATTGATGGTTATAAGTGATAAGCTTCTTTGTGATGCAGGGATGCATTCGGTCCGATCCGTTCTTCTTCAGGTGTAACACGTACCGGCAGGAATTTGTTGACAACTTTCAGAATCAGCATCGTGATTACAAATGCGTATGCAGAAGCCAGCAGAGTACCGAAGAGCTGTACACCGAACTGATGAACGTCGCCCTCAATCAGTCCGCTGATGCCGTTAACATCTTTTCCAGCGAAGATTCCCAGTAAGATTGTGTTGAGAAACCGCCGACTCCCATAGAAATAAAACTCTGCATCATAATCGTCAGTACATTCTTTCGCGAGACCAGACCGCTGAGAACGCCGTTGAAGCCGAAGCAGCCACAGAGTATCAGTCACAGTAAATGATGCGAAGGTAGTCATAACGATGCTCCTTTCCCTTGATAAAATCTATTTTACACCAAAAGCTGTTGTGAAAGAAGATGTTTTAAGTGAGGAATTCTTGACAGGAACTCGCTGCAGGTAGTATAGTTAGAAGAACTGAACTCTGTCGGAACAGATTCGGCAGTCAGTTTCTATAAGTTGTTTTGAACGCAGGAGGTAATCGAGATGGGTTGTTTTATAGCACCGGCAGCTGAAGCGGTCGTAACGACTGTGCTGCAGAAGAAACTGAATAAAAAAGAACAGGAGATGACACACATTTCTGTAGAGCATACAGCAATGGTGCAGAGTGCGCATGAGAGCGCAGAGCCAAAGCATAGAATTTCTTGGAGCCGGAAGCTAAAATGGCTCAATACAATGCTTTGGGGCGGATCTGCTCTTTTGTGCGTGGAACATATATGGCATGGCGAAGTCGTTCCGTGGCCGCCGTTTTTATCTGCAATGCAGACACCGTCTGAAATTATGCCGATGCTGCAGGAGATAGCGATTTACGGAACTGCTATGGCGGCGGCTATTACAGGCATATGGTTCGGCATTACATTAATTGCAGATCGTCTGACAGACAAAATGGAAGCAGAAGTACCCGCAGAGCGGGAGGCATAAACATGTATCTGATTTTAACGACAATCGCAGCCATAGCATCGACGATTGTATGGTATGCGAAATTGCCGGACAACCGTTATCGGCTCGGCTTCCTGAGCTTGATTTACTGGGGTGCAGCTGTGATGTGGTCGGTGGATTCTATCCTGACATATGTGCAGGAGGGCGGTCCGTTTTTTGATACATCTTTCAGCGCATTTGTACTGGGAATTGTTGTTGTAACAGCAGGTCTGATAATTTGGCTTGCAGCACTTTTGGCAGCTGACCCGAAAAAGGTGCTGCGAAAGACTTTATCAAAAAGGTGATGGGATTATGTTGTTAAATTGTATGGCAGTGGGCGCCGGAGGTTTTTTGGGAGCGGTCTTTCGGTATTTGATAGGACTTATTCCATTTCTGCAAAGAGGCAGCATACCGTATCATACGCTGCTGATTAATGTAGTGGGAGCGATTCTGATCGGTATGATTGTAAAGACTGCGGATTCCACTCAGGTGCTGAGTCCGGCTGCAGTCCTCTTTTTAAAGGTAGGGGTCTGTGGAGGATTCACGACATTTTCCACTTTTTCTCTGGAATCTTTGGAGCTTCTGGAAAGCGGACGACCGGCGGCCTTTGCGGCATATGCGGCAGCAAGCGTAGCGCTGTGCGTCGCAGGTGTGCTGGGTGGGAAATGGCTTGCAGGAACTTTGCAGGCGTAAATAAGATGAGCAGAAAGGGGAGCTTTTATGAAGCGGGAAACATACTGCGCGATGTTGGATAAAATCCGAAAAACTCCTGTTTTATATAAATATGTAATCTGGTCAGATCGAATCCTGACAAAGATTTCATATATCGTATATCCGCTGTTTCTGCTGTATTTAATGGTAAATAAAAAGCCGGAACTTGGGAAAGCCATCCTCGTTCCGGCTGTTTCTTTTGTGGTGTTAAGCGTGTTTAGATACCTTTACAATGCACCCAGACCATATGAATTTTTTGATGCACCGCCGTTAATAAGGAAAGATACTAAGGGCAAATCTTTTCCGAGCAGACATGTGTTTTCAGCCTTTGTCATTGCAGTGACGGTATTCTATACATGTCATCATTTGGGGCTTGTTCTTGGAATATGTGGTTTTCTGCTGGCCGGTTCCAGAGTGCTGGGCGGCGTCCATTTCACAAAGGATGTGTTGGCAGGTGCTGTATTCGGAATTCTATGCGGTATGGTTATGTTTATAATCTGATCTGATCTGTTATTTGCCGGTTGTGAAGATTAATCAACTCGGTTTTTTGTGCCGCCGGTAAGCCAGCTTTCCAGGTTTTCGGCAAGTATGTCGATGATAGCCTGACGCATTTCTTTCGGTGACCATGCGATGTGCGGAGTGATTATGCAGTTGTCAAGTCCAATCAAAGGACAGTCTTCCGCAGGAGGCTCTTTGGCCAGCACATCGAGGGCAGCGCCTCCGATGAAGCCCGCTTTGATAGCATCTGCCAGGGCGCGCTCATCCACAAGACCTCCTCTGGCTGTGTTGATGAGAATTGCTCCCGGTTTCATGCTTACCAGGAATTCGGTGTTGACCATTTGCTGATTTTCTTTTGTCAGCGGGCAGTGGAGTGATACGAAATCGGATTTCATGGCACCGGCAGAATCCTGACTGAAAATATTGACTTCCATGCCCAGTGCACGAGCGATTTCAGCAACGCGTTTGCCGATAGCACCATAACCTATGATTCCCAGCGATTTTCCGGCGAGAAGTGTAACCGGCTTTTTCCAGTAGCAGAAATATTCATTGCTTGCCCATTGTCCTTCCTGTACCGATGTGTTGTGCAGTCCGACATGATTGGAAATCTCAAGCATCAGGGCGATGGTGTGCTGTGCCACGGCATCGGTGGAATAAGCAGGAATATTGGTTACGGCAATTCCAAGATCTGCAGCGGCTTCCACATCAATGTTGTTGTAGCCGGTTGCTGTGCAGCCGATGTATTTCAACTGCGGGCTGCTCTCCATCAGCTCACGTGTGATGCGGCACTTGCTGGTCATCAGTATTTCATTTCCCAGCAGCCGAGAAAATGCCTTATCTTCCGATGTGGAGTCAAAAACAGTAAGTTTATCACACAGGGCGTCCAGCTTTCCCCAGCTCAAATCTCCCGGGTTAATCGTATATCCGTCAAAAATTACGATGTTCATCTTTCACTACCTCCGCTTCTTACGGTTTGACATTCTAAAAAACATTTTACACCATAAATTATGGAAAGTCTAGGAAATCCATGGTATAATGAACGCGCAATTTATAGGTTAATATAAGGAGAATATGGGATGGAACACATTATTGTCGCTGCGACACAAAACAAGCATAAAATAATAGAGATTGAAGCGATTACGAAAGAATTCGGCATGAACATTATTGCTAGAAATGAAGCAGGTATACCTGATGTGGAAATCGTAGAGGACGGTGAAACTTTCGAAGAAAATTCATATAAAAAAGCATATGAGATTATGAAGCTTTGCGGCAAAACAACTATTGCTGATGATTCCGGGCTGGAGGTCGATTGCCTGGATGGAGCGCCGGGAGTCTATTCCGCGCGTTTTGCAGGAAAGGACGGAGATGACGAAGCCAACAATCGGAAACTGATTGATTTGATTAAAGATGTATCGTATGAGAAGAGAACCGGAAGATTCGTCTCGGTGATAACCATGGTGTTTCCGGATGGAGAATGTCTGGTGGCAAGAGGCGAAGTGGAAGGCCATATAGTGCTTGAAGCAAGAGGCGGCCACGGATTCGGATATGATCCGTTATTTATTCCGGAAGGTTATGAAAATACATTTGGCGAGCTGGACGCAGAGATTAAGAACAGAATCAGCCACAGAGCAAATGCTTTGCAGAAACTGAGGGAGGCTTTGCAGAAGCGAGAAGGGAAGCGTTAGATGGCAAAGTTTTGGAAAAGACTTCGTACGATGTTCATATTGGGCTTTAAGCAGCTGCAGGATCCGTATTATCAGGGATTCGCAGCTCAGATTGCATTTTATCTGCTCCTTTCAATAGTGCCGATTATTCTGCTGATTACGCAGATTCTCGGTCTGTTTGATATATCTATCGCATCGGCTTTGAGCTTGTTTGAGGATTATACCGGTCGCAGAATTCCGAGCATGCTCGAGAATCTGTTTAAATTTTCCTCCGTAGGTTACGGGAATATCGTTTTCCTTGTGATTGCTTTGTGGGCGGGATCGCGCGCATCGTTTGCGATTATGAGAATTACCAATTATACCATGACAGGCGGACGGAGCACCGGAAAAAATTATTTTGTTGAACGGATGCGCTCAATTCGCACGATGATTATAACTATCGTTACAGTTGTGTTCTCCATCATAATCCTGGTTTACGGAGAACTGATTTTAGAGATGATTCTGGGTGTGATGAATGTGGACGCCGCAAAATATGAGGGTAATATCTGGATGTGGCTGCGGTGGGTCATCGGATTTGCATTGTACTTTTTGATGATAAGCTATAACTACTATATACTGC
>CAVCML010000080.1:0-20693 GCA_963603335.1 Bacteroidaceae bacterium
AAATTTTAAATTATTTGCAAAAATCACCTTGACTTTTCATAGCTGGTCTCCTTATGATGTTTTCCAACTCCTGCAGCGTTAATTTTTCTTTGGCCTTGAGGCCCTCCGGGCTTTTGTCGCTGCTGATGAAAATACCTCTCCACTCATTCTTGCTCTTACTGTTGTAATCACTTATAACCTGTGCTTCGCTGCAGATGCCGCTTGTATATTCAAGAAGATTTCCCTCCGTCATAATGCGCTCGCCTCTGCATGCGATTTCATTTTCCGTAACCAAATACTGCATATATGATGCGTATTCACCCTTATCCGCCTGAGGATCCGCAAAATCACCTCTGCAGAACAAATCATAAAGTTCTTTTATGTAATTCATGCCCGTCGCATGATAAACGGCACTTGGCGTCTGGCTCGGCAGTCTGGCATCGATTTCAAGAGCAAGGATTTCTCCGCCGCGGTCTATAACTTCAAGATCCATTATTCCCTTAAGACCTATTATTTCCGCTATTTTAACTGCCATTTTCTTCATCGTCCGCTTGTGTTCCGGCGATATCATCCTGCAGCACGATGCAATATTGCAGTCATAATCATCATCCACGAAAATTTCTGTAATTTCATATGTCCTGTAATTACCGGGGCTCCCTATTATCTCTATTGAATAGGACATTCCCTCAGCAAATTCCTGTATTACATATTCACTGCTTTTGGATTTCTTTAAAAAAGCATTCAGCTTTTCTTCCGTATCGAGCAATTCAACCCCGTGGCTGCCGCTTTCTCCCGACGGTTTTGCTATGTACGGCAGCTTGCCCTGAGGATAATATTTAGGACACGGCACACCGTTATCCGCAAAAATTTTATCCGAAACGAGCTTGGAAGAGGAAATTTTATATGCCTCCCAATCAAAAGCAATTTTATATTTCCTTTTCTCTGACAACCTTGTCAGATTCTCCAACACATATGCATTTTCCATGGCAGGCAGAATCATATCCGCACTTTCAAGCGCCTCCGTTACTATTTTTTCATCCGAAAGCACATCGGCACATATGAATTCCGTGCATAACTTCTGCGCCGGAGCGCTTGAATCCTTATCGATGAGCAGAGTTTCAAATCCTGCTTCGCGGCTGAGATAAGCCGCCTCTGTTCCCTGAAGCTTTCCGCCTACAATAGCTATCCTCGGCATTTCAACACCTTCAAATATTCCTTATACTCTTCTGCAGTAGCACTCTGAAGTCCCATGTTTTCCAATATCTTTGTCACTTCTTCCACCGTTCTGCCCCCATCATCGACATCCTTGCTGTTTTGAGCAACTCCTGCAAAGCCCATACGCGGAGGAATTATTGATGTAACCACGTTGCTGCCTGCGTTCATTCTTGCTTCAAGACCTGCTATTCCATCAACATCAAGTGAAGCGGGGATTAATGCCCAAGGGTACATAATGCGCATAAGCGCAATTATTTTTAATTCAATGCTTCTGTCCGGAGACTTTACATTTTGCATTGGGCTTCCTATTTGAGGCACAAAACTCATTACTCTGATCTGACTTGCACCTACTCTGCCCATTTCTATAATTGAATCCGCTATATCTTCGTTTGTTTCGCCCACTCCGGACATTAATCCCTCTTCAATCAGCATTCCTGTCGTTTTAGCATACAATTTGCTTTCCATGCGTTCGTCATAATTTTGATTTACTCGGAGTTGTTCAAAAAGTTTTCTATTATGTGTTTCCTGATATAGCGCATACCAATCCGCACCTGCATCCGCAAAGCTGTCTGTCTGTTCTCTGGATATAACTCCCGGAGAAATCATAACAGGCAGATCCGTTTCTTTTTTTATCCGTTTTATCAATTCCGCAACCGAATTGAAATTTTCTTTATGATACTCAGGATCCTCCCCCATGGTGAGATCCACAAGATGTATTCCCGATTCTGCAAGCGCTATTGCCGTGCTTAAAATCTCTTCGGAAGTTTTACGGTATCTGTTTATATTGTTTTCCTTCCTGTAGTAGCAGAAATTGCAGCTGTTTCTGCAATATGTCGTGAAATACACGAAACCGTACAGAAACATTTTTTTACCGAACTGTTCTTCCCTGGCTTCTCTTGCAAGCCTGAAAAGATCCTGTATTTTGTTTTCGTCTTTCGTTTCAAGATAAGAAATAATGTCTTCTTTTGTTAATTTCATGCCCGTCTCCTCTATGCGCTGATGTCAATCATACATAATTTGCAGGTTCTGTGATTTCCCATGCATGCTTTACATTCGTTTTTCATAGGCACATAGTTTTCACTTACCGCAAAATACATGCCTACACACGATTTCACCGGTACGAGAATTGTATTTTTCCTGAGCTCAACTCCCAGCTTTTCAATGTCAATTATCTGTGCCAGAAATCTCATGCAATCAACTTTCATCCCGTAAAATCCCGGACCGAAGCTGTCGCTTATACTGCATTCTTTTTTAAAATCGTTTTTCATGAGAATTCTTACTGCATCGGTATATGCGCTTCCCCATATGTCTGCATACAATCTTTTGAGTATAGGCATATCCGGAAAATCAAAATCACCCGCAGTAACCCCGTATAAGTACAAACCTTTTACTTCATTTTCATCTATTTTGTCAAATGCCGGACAGTCTATCTCTTTCCCCTGCAGGGTAAGTACATTTTCTTTCAGCTCAAATTCTTTTCTGTCAAAATAGATATATGCGGCCTGCGGCTTTATATTCGGTTCAATCAGAGTTTTTATGGCAAAAGCGTCTTTTCTCATATGCTCGTATTTTGCGCCTTCTTTATTGATTCCTGCACTTTCGAGAAAAATTTTTTCTGCAAGCTTGTCACATTCAGCTCTGTCGATTATATATTCCTGTCTAATCATTGCTTCCCCCCTGCTTCTCTAAAATGCCATCGATGCAAGATATACTTCCTGGAAATTCTTCTTTTCGGCAAGCTCAACATGTTCCACACAATCCGGAATCTCGGATGCGAGGCCGTTTTCTTTTTCGCTTGCCAATGCCATTGATATACCTGCTCCGGCGGTATTTCCCGCAAACATTATTTTTTCTCTGTCTATCTTAGGCAGGATTCCTATGGTTACAGCGCTTTCTTTGTCTATGTAATTTCCAAATGCGCCTGCAACAATTATCTGTTCAATATCTTTTTCGGTTTTGCCCACGCCTTCAAGCATGAGCTTAATTCCCGCCGCAATAGCACCCTTTGCCAGCTGTATTTCCCTTATGTCATTTTGTGTTATTACGATATCCTCTTTATTTTCTTTGTTTACAAGTATAAACCGGCGTTCTCTTCCGACTTTTATGAGTCTGTCTTTGAACCCGCTGTCTAAACCCAATTTATCAACATCATCTGCACTAATAAGTCTTCCCGACTTGTTAATCAGCTTATTTTCAATCATTTGCGCGACAGCATCTATTAATCCCGAACCGCATATTCCCTGCGGTTCACAATCACCGATAGTTTTAAAGAAAACATCGCCGCCGCTTATTTTTACTCTTTCTATTGCACCTATGGCTGCTCTCATGCCGTGAAGAATTGCAGATCCTTCAAACGCAGGTCCTGCCGCTGTCGAACATGCATAAGCATTGCTGCCGTCAACAAGCACTATTTCTCCATTGGTACCTATATCTATGAATATTGTCGTTTTTTCTTGGTCTAAAAGTCTGGTTGCGACTATTCCCGCGGTTATATCTCCTCCTACATGCCCCGCTATATTGGCTATTACTGTCACCTCCGCATCATCCCCTATATTAAGGCCTGAATCGGTTTTGTTCATTTTTATCACACCTGTGTAGTCGGGATGGAACGGTGCGAGTGCGAGAGATATCGGGCTGTGACCTATCACAATGTGCTCCATTGTAGTGTTTCCGCAAATTGAGACTCTGGTGATTTCACCGTTTGCGGCATCATATGTTTCGCAAAGCTCCTCTATAATGGAGTTGAGGCATTCCGTTATTTCTTTTCTCAGTAATTCAAGATTTCCTTCTTCTTCCTGACAAAAGGTTATTCTTGATATTACATCCATGCCGTATTTATTCTGAGGATTTGTTTTCGCACATGCTCCGATGTACTTGCCCTCTGCAAGGTCCCACATCATGCCTACTACGGTAGTCGTTCCTATATCAAATGCAATTCCTTTGCCTTCGCCGCCTTTATCCGCTGCAAAGTCCTCAGGGTATGAAATCATTTTTGTTTTTCTGTCATTGGCTCCGCTCATCATTGCAGAATCTTTACATCTGCCGCAGCTGGCACATACTCCTGTACATTTAAACATATGCAAACACCCGTTTCCTTTCATATATTCTGATAGTTATAACAGAGGGGACTTAACGTCCCCTCTGTTAACACCGGAATAATGCTTTATGCATTCATCCACTCATTAATAAATCTTATATCGTCTGCTGCGTTTTCACCAAAACCATCAGCGCCAATCTTGTTCTGCCATCTAACCGTTACAGGAGCTCCTCCTACGATAGTCTTGATCTTTCCTTTGAGGCCCTTTTCCTTCAGCATTTCTTCGATTTCCTGCTGATGAGTCATCGTAGTCGTAAGAAGTGCGCTTGTTCCGATAACGTCTGCATCGTTTTCGATAGCTGTCTGTACGATCTTTTCGCTTGAAACGTCTCTTCCGAGGTCGATTACGTTATATCCGTTTGCTACCATAATTGATGCTACGATACCTTTGCCGATATCGTGAAGGTCAGCTTCAACTGTTGCTACTACAACGGTCGCTGCTTTGCCGGCATCCTTGCCGCTCTTTTCGATTTCTGCATTAAGCAGTTCAACCGCTCCCTGGATAGCGTCAGCTGCCATCATTACTTCCGGAAGGAATACTTCGCCGTCTTCAAACAAATCGCCGACTTCCATTATTCCCGGAACAAATCCTTCCTGAATGAATTCTCCCGGATCTACGCCTGCATCAATACCCTGCTGAGCAAGCTCGATACAAAGATCTTTATCACCATCGATAACGGCTTCTTTAGCCTGTTCTAATAATTTTTCATCTATCATGATATTTCTCCTTTTTAATTAGAATTTAAGACCTGTCTTATTCTTGAATTTTTCAACACAATTGATCTTCAGATCTAATAATTTTGAAATATTCGCCTTTGCTTCGATTCCTCTGCTTGCTGAACCGTAACCCATGAATACTGTAGCGATATCCAGATCCTCTCTGACTTCACGCATAACAACTTCATCTGTAAGGTCAAGCAGGCTTACTCCTAATCTGTCGGCCACGTATTTCTTTGCGTCGTTAAGTCTCATGCTCTTAGCCAGCTGCATCCTAGCAACCAGATCTCCAGCAGTTCTAACGCCGCCCATACCTGACGCCTGTGAGTGAACTATCGCCATTCCTGACGGATCACCATAGCCTACCTACAAGCCGTCGAGCTTACCGATTTCAGCAAATGCTGTTGAAGCTCTTGAAACACAATCAATCGGAGGAGTAATCTGCATCGGAACGCCGCCAACGCCCATACCGAGGTTTGCATGTACCGGAATCGGTGAAACTTCCGCTGCATGCTTAATCATGGTTAAGGCTCTTGCTACGTTCCAAGGGAAGCTCTTTCTCGTGTTGGTATTAACAACCGCTCCGACAACGTTTCCGCCTGCTGCAGCTACCATTCTGCACTGGTCTGCAGGATACATTCCGGCAAGTCTTTCACCCTTGAATTCAAGTTCTCCGTGGAATCCGAGGATAAATTCTCCAGACATACCAACGTTGATATTCATATCCGGATATTTTGCTCTTAATCTTTCGATTGATTTCAGGCATCCGTAGAATTCAGCGTCTCCGCCTGCTGCAGTCGTGTCATAATCAAGACCATCTGCGCCGGCAGCATACATATTGTCGCCTAAAAGAACCATGTCGTCTTCAAGCATTTTAGCTGCTTCCATCTGAGCTTCCTGCGCTTCTTTGATTAATCCTTTCGGCATTAATTCAGCTGAGTTTTCGCAAGGGCCGTCAGGTTTTGCATACATAGGCATGTTAGGCATTACACCGTAAAGCAGTGTCGGTGTTGTCTGCAGCAATGCTTCTGCAACCGTTGCCGATTCTTCAGGATAGATCATCTTTACAGGCTTTGCACTGTAATGTACATAGCACATTTCAAGTGTATCTGCCATCAATGCTCTTTCATATGTCTGAAGAATCTGCGGCATTGCTCCCGGCAGTCCCAGTCTTGTGAATTTCAGAGGCTGGGAGTCATATGTCAGTACTAATTCGTTTCCTCTCTCAACACTTACAAACTTTCTTGGTTCACATATAATGTCAACTAATCGATTAATATCATCGTCGGACAGCGGCGGACATTTAGCCTTTTTGGCTGCGATTGCCACGCCTGCTTCAACGTCCTTGCGAACTTCACTTTCGGTCATCTCTATGAAAGATCCGTCGCCCATTCTAGTTAATACCATCGGTCTACCTCCTTTTTTAAGATACCTTTATGATATTTACATTTTAACCAATCATCGTTTTTTTATCATCTCACATTTTGTAAGATAATATTTCTGCATATTTGTACGTTATGTATCCTGCCTTTTATTTTTGTATATAAATGCTTTGCAGGCAAACTCCAACGCGAATTTATAATCACCGCTGTCGTAATTGCTTCCTAAAATAGCATCTATTTTCTGCAGTCTGAAATACAATGTCTGTCTTGCAATATACAGCTTCTCGGCAGTTTTTTGTTTAGAGCAGTTACAGTCGTAATATGCGATAAGTGTATGTAATAATTCATAATTCTGCGGATATATCAGTTCGCCCAGATAATCTTTAATAAAATCATCTACCACCTGCATTCCCGATATGGCGTGCAGCATTCTGTCAAAATACAATTCATCAAACACCGTAATATTTGCAATATTGTTGAATGCATAATCTATGCATTCGATAGATGTCCTATAACTTCTGTCAATTTCTTCACTCTTATTTACTACTTTCCCAAGTACAAACTTGGTTCTTTTGTAATCTATTAAATTATTTTTTGTTTTAACAAGAGAATTCGCTATATTTTTCATTTTTTCAATAATATCGCCCTTATCACTGTTAAACACAACATAATGAATCATATTTTCATTAATATATCCTATTACATACAAATTGTTTTCTTCAAAGAACCTTCTTACAAACAATGTCATATCTGCGATAAAGTCACTGAAAAGAATCGGTTTTTCAAGTACGCACGTGCATACGCAGTATTCTTTGTATACCCCGCTGATGCCGAGATTTTTCAGCTTTTCATGGACTTTTTCACTGTCAAGTTCACCGTTCATCCACTGAGAAACCCACGAGTTTTCATTGTAGATTTTTTCTTCGTTTTTCCTGATTTCGTTTATGAGTTCGCTCTTGATTCTGTTTGCTAGACGTCCCAGAATCATTATCTCAAAATCAGCCAGTTCTTTGTTGTTGCTTCTGAAAATCAACGTTCCGTAATTTCTGTCACCGATATTCAGGCTTTTACCGGCGATTTTACCTTTACAGAATATTTCATCGCTCTCAATGCCGTCCGCTATGTCTTTCATAATCGCATGGGAATCTTTTTTAATGCTGTCCGATGTCATGTACTGATGTCCTATGCTCGGAAGATATGCTATCTCAACATTGAGGAAATCCGCGGTGTATCTTATTCCGTCCTGAAGAGTGCCCTTGCTTTCGATTTCGCTAATCTGTCTGTCGTAATAATCAGCATATTTTGCCTCGCTGAGTTCACTCTTGCTGATCATTCTGTTAAGTCCTTTTGATATGTCTTTAAATCTTGATATTGTGAAAATTTCAATTAAAGGGAAATTATGTTTGTCAGCAATCCGAATCAGCTCCTCATCAATTTCGTGATAATACAATGAAGTTTCTATACAAAGGCAGGAAACTCCCGCTTCTATGAGTCCTTCAAGAAACTTTATCGCAATCTCCTTGCTGATAAAACAGATTCCTGTTGTGAGCACCATGTCGTTTTTATCCACGCTATCGGCAACAACATCACGGATTTCAAGTATATGAACCCACTCAACGACCCTGTCAAGACCTGATTCACCGGCAACCACCCTGCTGATGTCTTTCAGATATCGACTCTTTGATATTTCATTTACTGTCATTCCGTTTTTCATAATCCACCTCTAATTCATTTAAAGCTATTTGTTTCTATTCTTCTCTATCTTTATTTAAATCCACAAAATTACTTTTAACATAAATCAGTTTACCAGGCGTTTTTATGTCTTCACGCATCCATCTGAATACGCCTATGCACATGAACAGCAGCACTATTGCCAGCGGTGTCGACACGAGTATCGCAAGTGATTTGAATATGTCGAAATCCGCGCCCGAGAACATCAGTGCGAGCGGAAGGAGTGCAAGCATAATGCACCAGAATAATCTTGAAATCTTGCTTGGATTGTTGTCCTTGTCAAGAGTCTTGATTGTTGTGGATGCAAGACACAATGAAGCTGTATCCATAGTGGTGCAGATAAATCCGGCTACGCATATAATATATACAACAGCCAGTATTTTACCCAAAGGCAGCGTATTCAGAAGTGTAAATACACCTGCATACGGATCACCGTTTACAACTTCATTAATCATTGAAAATTCTCCGGAAAGTTCACGCTCCATAGCAAGTCCGCCGTTGATTCCGAAGAAAATCCATGTTCCTACCGAAATACCGAACATGCAGGCAAATACCAGACATCTGATACTTCTGCCCTTTGAAATCTTAGCAACGAATATTCCCATAAGTCCCGCATAAGTCATAGGGAATGCTATAAAGAAGATTGTCCATGCTTCAGCGAATCCGCCATTGGTTATCGGGTCTGTAAACGTTGCCATTCTAGGCATATTTGAAACCATCTGACCTAAAGAGCTTACAAACATTTTCTGAATAAATGACGTAGGTCCGAAAATAAATATAAATGCAATAAATGCAATCAACACTTTTACGGTATTGTCGCTCAGGAACTTCATGCCTCTGCCTGTTCCCACAAAAGAGCTCCATGAGAAAATAATTGTCAGGACTATTACGATACCTACCTGCATCGCGAACGTAACATCGATTCCGGTAACGGAATAGATTCCGCCTGCAATTACAGGAACGCCAAGTCCCAGGGATACGCCAAGTCCGCCCAGCGTGCAGAAGATTACTAAAATATCAATTATTCTTCCAATGACTTTTTTGCCTTTGAAACCACCCATCATTTCTTCTGCAATCGTACTCATTTTAAGGGTATCCATTTTTCTTACATACAGAGCATATGCTGTAACAAGACCTATTGCTACGTATACGCACTGTGCCAGGAATCCCCAATGGAAGAATGAATATCCCATCGCAATTTCATATGATTCCTGCGAGTACGCCTCAACATTGAGTCCCGGGCTGTCAACATAGTATGCCCATTCAGTGAATGACCAGAACATTGATGCAGACGCCAGCGCTGCGCACATCATCATTGCAACGTAGCTGAACATAGAATATTCAGGATCACCTTCACCGAGTTTGATTTTGCCGAATGGCGTAAGTGCGATGACAAAACATATAATCACAAGTAATGCATCAAACAAAAGAAGGAATGGTCCGCCGCCGCTCATAACTGCGTTAAATACATTTGTAATTATTTCCGATGTCCTATCAGGCTTTACTGCAAGAAATATTACAGCTATAAAAAGCAATGCAACGCATACAATCGTAATCGGCCAATGGATTTCCAATTTTGCTTTTTTCTTTACAGTTTGGTTTTGCATTTCGCTCTCCTTTCAATAATAATGTAATAGATTACATTATTATTTTCACACTCTTTCGAATTATTTGCTATTAGCAAAACCGAATAAAAAAAGCAAGAAAAATTATACACAGTGTAATTTCATATACAAATATGCGGTTTAATTCTGGTTAATATATACATATTTGCGTATTATTTGTGTTTTTTTACCTGCCTGTTCCACGTTTCATCCCGGCAATCTTGACATGATGTCTAATTTGGTTTGAAATTTTGCGTATTTATTTACATATTGTCTAGTACAATTATACTACCATATAATTGAGTATTTTGCCATATATTAAGCAAAATTGTTAATATAACTTGTGAAATTTAAATTATCCAAATGTAACTGTTTCGTAAAAAACAGCCTCTCGACAAGATTTCATCATCTCATCAAAAGGCTGTTTTCTTTAATATATAAGTTTACAGAAAACTACATTCTGTAACTCTGCAGATTTCTTCCGCAAAACTTCGAGTCAGCCATCGGCGGCTCAAAACGCTTCTTTAATCCCGCAAATCCTACGCTGTCGGGTTTGCAGGCTTTGGAAGTCTTTCTGCTATGACGTTCATCAAGCTGTCGGTGCATTTAATCGGATCTGCGAATTTGGCATCACCGATTACTGCCAGTCTTGCATCATCCGCCGGTTTAAGTACACCGCCCAGAACCTCGTCCAAAGCAGCATATTTGTACGCCGGAACTTCATCATTCATGGCAGCAGAGATGTCTTCTGTGCTTTCCCAATCGTAATCCACTTCAAATACGTGTGCAATCTCAGCGGCGATTTCCCAGTTTGCAAGATCCACATCTTCATCTATAGCAGCCTGTACCAGCTGAAGTCTTCTCTCGGTATTGGTGTATGTACCATCCGTTGATGCGAATCCGGTTCCCGGAATCACAACATCCGCCTTGGCAGCCAGTGCCGTCATATGCGTGTCGCTTACAGCCAGGAATTCCAGAGCATCCGTATCGATTTCAGCCTCTTCACCGAAAACAATCAGAGCTTTAACACCTTCCAGCTCTTCTGCGCCGGCTGTGATTCCCAGATCTACCAGACCCTGCGAATTGTTCTTAGCCTTAACCTGCAGAATACCGTCTCTAGGTGTGCCTATATGTCCGCTTATCAAAGCGATATCTGCCAGCAATGAAGCTGCTTCTGTTGTAATCAGATTCTGGTTGAATACAATCATAGCCTTTTTAGCACCCAGATACATATCTGCAATCGCTTTTGCATCATCGCTTACCGCAGCATCCTTAACGCTTTCCGCGAATTCCCCGAAGCCGGCAACGCCTGCGCCCCTGCCGCTGTCAATGATAGCCTTTGCAACTTCCTTCAGGAAGCTCAAATCATTCTTGGTATAGACAGCTTTTTCTAAATAATCGATGTGCTGTACGTATTCTTCCGGATTAACCAGAATAACCTTGGCACCTGCTTCCGCAGCCTGTTTCATCTTCAGCTGGATTACCGGATTGTCGGATGCATTGAATCCAACAGCCAGAATCATGTTTGTGGAAAGCAGTTCGTCGATGGTGTTCGGAGAAGCATCAAATCCCAAAACATCAGCGATACCGCTTGCTCTGTTGTTCATTGAGAAAATCTTTGCACCCATGGTTTCAGCCATCTTCTTGATTGCAAAGGCTTCTTCATTGGTATATCTGTCGGAAACGGCCACACCGATTGCATCTTTTCCGTATTTTGCACCTACGGACTGACATCTCTTGGCAATCAGCACCAGTGCTTCGTGATAGTCTGCCTCACGGAAGTCGTCGCCGGACTTGATCAGAGGTTCTTCCAGCTTGTCTTCCAGCATGGAGCAGTCAAATCCCCACTTGCCCTTGCCGCAAGCCAGGCCTGCATTAACAGTTCCCTGCTTGTCCGGGTTTGCCTTAATCAGCATATCGCCGTAGGATTCCAGTTTCAGACTGCAGCCTACGGAACAGTAAGAACAAGTCGTATCCGTTACTATCGTGTCTACCGGAGTTTCCTTAATCATCGTAGTACGCTCCTGCAGAGCACCTGTCGGACATACGCTTACACACTGACCGCAAGATACACATCCTGATTCGATCAGCGGTTTTTCCATGTTCGGCTTAACTACAGTATCAAAACCTCTGTGTACCAGTCCCAGAGCACCTACGCCCATGATTTCGTCACATACTCTTACGCACAGACCGCACAGGATACATTTGTTCGGATCTCTTACGATAAACGGATGATTATCCTCAAATTCAATTGTATTCTTGTCTCCTGCAAAGCGTTCCGGCTTCACATCGTACTGGTGAGCCAAATCAATCAGTTTGCATTCGAAATAGTCGTGACATCCGCATTCCAGACATCTGGAAGCTTCTGCCTCAGCCTGCTCCGCCGTGTAACCGTCAGGAATAACCTCGCTGAAGTTGTTCTTTCTTTCTTCTGCGGAAAGCTGCGGCATCTCCGGTCTGCATTCTCTTTCTCTGTCTTCGAATGTTTTTTCGTTGATGTCATCTCTTTCTACGAAGTACGGTTTTTCATAGCGGATGATTTCGCCGTCCAGGTAAGCATCGATGGACTCCGACACTTTCTTGGCATCAGCAATAGCCTCTACAGCGATGGAAATCTTGTCATTACCGCAGTCTCCGCCTGCAAATACGCCCGGCATGCTGGTCATGAACGTTTCCTTATCGTATGCGATGGCATTCTTTCTCGTCTTGTCACAGTCAAAGATGGAAGCATCTACGGCCTGACCTATTGCAAGAATCATAGTATCGATAGCGATTGTTTCCGTTTTGCCTTCTACCGGAATCGGTCTTCTTCTGCCCGAAGCATCCGGTTCACCAAGTTCCATTACCTGCAGAACGACTTCTTTGGCATGACCGTTTTCATCCTTGATAACTTCAAGAGGATTCGTCAGATTCTTAAAGATTACGCCTTCCTCTTCAGCTTCTTCGATTTCCACCATGTCAGCCGGCATTTCATCCTTCGTTCTTCTGTAAATGTTATATACTTCCTTGGCTCCGAGTCTTACCGCTGTTCTGCATGCGTCCATAGCGGTGTTTCCGCCGCCGACAATTGCAACCTTTTCGCCAAGTTCAATTTCTTCGTTTCTAACCACCTTGCGCAGGAAGTCGATACCGCCGATTACACCGTCGGCATCTTCGCCTTTGCATCCAACGCCCGTGGAAATCCATGCACCGATTCCCAGCAGAACGGCATCGAAATCCTCGCGAACCGTTTCAAACGGGATATCCGCACCGATTTTGGTGTCAGTGATGATTTCAACGCCCATTTTTTCAATTGTCAGGATTTCTTCATCCAGAACTTCCTTCGGCAGTCTGTATTCCGGAATACCATAGCGCAGCATTCCGCCTGCCTTCGGCATTGATTCGAATATGGTTACATCATGACCCTTCTGACGCAGGAAATATGCAGCGGAAAGTCCCATCGGGCCGCCGCCGATTACGGCAACTCTCTTGCCTGTTGCAGGCGCACATTCCGGAATAAATGCTTCCTCACCCATCAGGTCGTTGTCAGCGACGAATCTCTTTAACCACTGAATGGAAATAGGTTCGTCAATCAATCCTCTTCTGCACTTTTCTTCGCAAGGATGCGGACAAACTCTTCCCAGCGATGCAGGAAGAGGAATCTTGTCCTTTACAAGTTCCAGAGCGGCTTCATATTCGCCGTTTGCAATCAGACCAACGTATCCCTGGCAGTCGGTCTGTGCCGGGCAAGCCAGTACGCATGGCGGTCTGCAGTCACCCGTGTGGTTTGAAAGCAGCAGTTCCAGATTTGTCTTTCTGGATTCGATGACTCTCTCGGTGTTGGTGCGAATTACCATGCCCGGAGCGATGACCGTTGCACATGCCTTGCACAGCTTCGGGTTGCCCTCCACCTCACACATGCAGATCCCACAGGATCCATAAATCTTCGTTCTTTCATCGTAACAGAGAGTCGGAATGAAGATGTCATTTTCTCTGGCAACTTCCAAAATAGTCTGGCCCGGAAGTCCTTTAACTTCTTTGCCGTTAATATTCAGTTTAAATTTTTCCATTATTGTTCCTCCTCCCTTATTTCTTTTCTATCGCGCCGAACTTACACGTGTCTAAGCACTTGCCGCACTTGATGCACAGATTCTGGTCGATAACGTGCTTTTCCTTAACTTTGCCGGAAATCGCGCCGACCGGACAGTGCTTGGAGCATAACGTACATCCCTTGCAGGCATCGGTGATGCTGAAAGAAATGAGCGCTTTGCAGGATGCAGCAGTACACTTCTTGTTGTAAATATGATCTTCATATTCATTACGGAAGTATTTCAGCGTCGTAAGAACAGGGTTAGGAGCTGTCTGTCCGAGACCGCACATGGAACCGTCTTTAATCTTTCCGGCCAGTTCTTCCAGAAGCTCGATATCTCCGTCTCTGCCTTCACCTTCTGTGATTCTTTCGAGGATTTCGAGCATTCTCTTTGTCCCGATACGACAGTAGTTGCACTTACCGCAGGATTCGTCTCTTGTAAAGTTTAAGAAGTATCTTGCCATGTCAACCATGCATGTGTCTTCATCCATTACAATCATACCGCCCGATCCTACGATGGCGCCTGTCTTATTGATATCTTCATAAGTTACAGGAGTATCGATGAGGTCTGCCGGAATACATCCTCCGGAAGGTCCGCCCATCTGAACAGCCTTGAACTTTCTGTCGTTTTTAATTCCGCCGCCGATACCGAAAATAACATCGCGCAGCGTCAGGCCCATCGGAACTTCAACAAGGCCGCCTTTTTTGATTTTGCCGGCCAGTGCAAATACCTTTGTGCCCTTACTCTTTTCTGTGCCCATGGAGCCGAAAGCAGCTCCGCCGTTATATATAATCCAAGGAACATTCGCAAGTGTTTCTACGTTGTTTATATCTGTCGGTTTCTGCCAGTAACCCTTTGCAGCAGGGAAAGGAGGCTTAAGACGAGGCATACCTCTTTCACCCTCCAAAGATGCAATCAGTGCTGTTTCTTCACCGCATACGAATGCACCTGCACCGGCTTTGATTCTAACATCGAAATCAAATCCGCTGCCGAAAAGGTTCTTACCGAGGAATCCCTTTTCTCTTGCCTGTGCCATGGCAATTTCCAGTCTCTTGATTGCCAGAGGATACTCTGCACGGCAGTAAATTATGCCCTGCGTTGCTCCCATAGCATATCCGCCTATAATCATACCTTCTATGAGGGAGTGCGGATCACCTTCAAGAACGGATCTGTCCATAAATGCACCCGGGTCGCCCTCATCGGCGTTGCATACCAGATACTTCTCATTTCCCGGGCTCTGCTTTGCAGCATTCCACTTGAACCATGTCGGGAATCCTGCGCCGCCTCTTCCTCTTAGTCCGGAAATTTTAATCTCTTCGATAACTTCTTCCGGCTTCATTGAAGTCAGCACCTTCTCAATCGCCTTATATCCGTCTGCTGCGATATAGTCTTCGATATTTTCCGGATTGATTACACCGCAGTTTCTCAGAACAACTCTCTGCTGTCTGCCGACAAATTCCTTATCTTCTTCAGTGATGGCCTGTTCTTCCGCCACCTTATTCTGCATCAGATGTTCATTAACGATTTTCTCAACCTTGTCCGGCTGAACCTTGACATATCTTGTCATTTTGCCATCGTCATCATATACATCCACAATCGGTTCCAGATAGCACGTACCCACGCATCCGGTAACGCCGATAGTTACATTTTCAATATTCTTTTCTGCAATCTGTTTTTCAAATTCCGCAGCCGTTTTTTTGGCACCTGTAGCGACGCCGCAGCTGCCCTGTCCGATTACTACTCTCACGACCTCACCTCCTAAGCCCTTTCTCTGATTTCACCGAGGATCTGCTTTACGGAATCCTTCGTCAGGTTGCCGTATGTTTCATCGCCCTCAACGCTCTTGACCATCATTACGGGAGCCAGGGAACAGCATCCCAGGCAAGCAACGTTGTTCAATGTAAAGATACCATCTTCCGTCGTTTCTCCGTCCTTGATGTTCAGGTACTCGCAAACAGCTTCTTCTATCATTTCGGAGCCGTTAACGTGACATGCAGTGCCCTGGCAGAGCATAATCAGATACTTACCTACGGGCTTCAGTCTGAACTGTGCATAGAAAGTGGCAACACCATAGATTTTGGCAGGTTTAATGCCGGTTTCTTCTGAGATGTAGTTGATAGCATCCAAAGAAAGGTACCCGTAAATATCCTGAGCCTTCTGCAGGATTGTAATCAGACTACCCGGCACTTTTGCATACTGCTCCAGTACAGGCGCGAGATCTTTGAACTCGGCTGCTCTGTTCTGTGCGCAATTGCAGCTACAACCTTTTTCACTCATGTTAGTTCCTCCTAAAAAATATTTTACATTTATATCATGCGAACCAATATAGTGTAACAAATATCGGGAAAAAAAGCAACTAAACACCCGTTTTTCTTTTATTTTTCAACCAAAATCGGCCGTGTCGTTTAAATTTTAACGATATTTTAGAGCGAATAATTCATGAAATTTTCAAGTTTTTTCTGCAAAGCTTTCAATGATTCTTACAGCCTTGCTATAAAGTACTCCAGCGCCATCTGCCCGCTGAACAGTCCCGTCTTGATGTGCTCGTCCACCTGATAGGCTTCCGACAAAATACTTTTAAGATATCCAACAGAGCAGTTTCCGCATACGGCAGCCGCCTTTTTCACCCGGAACTGATGCATTTTCAGCTTCTCCTGAATCTGCGTCAGATTCATGCCGTTTTCCTTCATCTCCTTAATTGAAAGAATCAGCTCCAGCTGTCCCGTAATCATATACAGAATCTTGAATGCCGGCGTTCCCGATTCCAGCAGATTGTGGAGCAGCCGCAATGCTTCATCCTTGCGGTTTCTGCCTATAGCATCCAGCATGGCGAACACATTGTTTTCCGGATTTATCGAAATAACGTCTCCCGCATCTGCCGCTGTAATTTCATCCCCGCTGTAGGCGATAATCTTCTTTAAATCATTATCAAGATTGTACAGGTCATAATCTATCGCTTTGTTGCCGTATCCGCTGCCGGCAATGATCGCCGATACCACAGACGGTCGGTAGCTCTTGCCGCTGGCGCGCAGACGTTTTTCGATAAAACCGCGAAGCTGTTTGTCCTTCAAAGGCTGAAAATCGTATACTTTACCGCATTTTTCCACCGCTTTTCGAATTACCATCTTGTTTGGTTTTTTCTCATTCGTTTTTTTCTCATCTTGATCTGCCGTGCACATCAACAGCATACTGCCTTCCGCTATCTGCGGCAGATAGGCTGCCAATGCGTCTCCGTCCGATTCCGTAAACTCTCGCACGAACTTTCCGGCAGCAGGAAGGAAATCCGGTAAAAAAACCACCTTGCGTTCGGACATGAGGCTCACCGTCTCAAGGCCCTCCGTTATGCGCTCCAGGCTGAGGTTTTCTCCCTCCAGCTGCACCAGATCCAAGGCACGGCACACATCAGATACGAATCTTTTCGTCAGCACCCGGGCATACCACTCAATCAAATACTCCTCGCTGCCGCACAGCAGCACCACATTGGGGATTTTCCCGCTTTTCAAATCTTTTTCTATTGTTACAAAAGCATGTTCACTTTCTTTTTTTTCGCTTTCCTTTTTCTTTTTTTCTTTATAATTTGTCGCCATGATTCTCGTCTCCTTGCGCATATTATACCGTTACGGCAGCATCGTGACAACCTCTAAACGTTTTCCTTCGGCTGCAGATGCACCGCTTCCGCAGAAAAATCCTATCGCCCCCTGCCGGTCATTGCGGTAGATTGCTGCTCCGTTCTTTTCATATCCTGCGATAATCTCATCGTTAGGATGTCCGTAATTATTTTTTCCGACCTGAAACACAGCCGCCTGCGGATCCGTATATTCTGCAAAAGCATCCGACCAGCTGTACCTGCTTCCATGATGCGCAACCTTCAGCAAATCCGTCTTCAGATTGCTGCGGTATTTTGCCGCCAAACCGTCCTCGCATGCCGCATCAATATCTCCTGTCGCCAGAAGGCTCATATTTCCCGCATGAATTTTCAATATCAAGCTGGTCTTGTTTTCATTCTCTTCTCCTTCTTCTGAATTTTGTTTATTTCCTTGCTTAGAGCTTGCCGCATTCCCGGATTTTTCAGGGCTTTCCGGCCAGATTACTTCCACCCGCTCCGCTGAACTCTCATTGCCCAGCAGTACAGTCTGCCCTGCGCTCAGAAAAATCAGGTTCTCAGAATTCATCCCCGTCTCCCGGCAAATCCGGTCTTTCATATCCCGGTTGCCCTCATAAAGGAACAATTTTTTAACCATACCCTCCCGGCAGAGCTCCGCAGCGCCTTTATAATGATCCGTGTGAAGATGTGTTACAAATACGCCGTCCAGCTGACGCACTCCGTTTTTCAAAAGGTATGGCCTCAACGTTTTCTTTCCCAGATTATAGTCGATTTTACCGCCGCCATCGATCAGATAATTTTTGCCGCCTGCGGTTTTTATATGCATACAGTCTCCCTGTCCCACATCTACAAATACAATAGCTGCTTTTTCAAATCCGGTGACGGTCACCTGCCCGAATGCCGCAGACGCTCCGAGACACGCGGCAATCAGCACTGCAATGATTTTCTTTTTCTTCCGCAGAATCAAAAGCCGGCCCTCTTCTGATAAAAACAATAGCAAAAGCAGATAATATCCCGCAAGCAGCGTGCGCGGCGGACCGGTTACATCAAAAGATGTTACGCCCTCGATGCAAGTCATGCTGTTGCACATCGTTAAAAGCTGACAAAGTCCCTCAATAATCTTTCCAAGTATATTCAAAAGCGGCATGATAACTCCATCGGGCAGCAAAACAAACTCCGCCTGCTGCGCCAAATTGAGCGCAAATCCGCCGATTCCCAGCGGTACGAGAAACCCGGCCAGAAAAACGACGGGCACATTGACAAATACCGACGCCAGCGACACATAGTTGAATACATATGCCGTATACGGCAAAATTCCCAGCTGCACTGCACCGCTTGCCAAGAAAATTCCCTGATAAAATTTTTTTAAAAGCGGCATCGCCGCCGACAATGTCAAGACTGCCAGAAATGACATCTGCAGCCCCGTATGGAATAACTGCATCGGATTTCTCAGCAGAATCAGCAGAAGCACCACAAATGATGCCGAGCCCAAATCGTATCTCAGATGTTTTACCTTCGCGTATAAATGCAGCACAATCATTACCGACGCTCGAACCACAGATGGCGAAAAGGATGCCAGAAAGCTGTAGCCCAGCAGCACAAACGTCACAATCCAAAAATACAGCCACCCCTTTTTCCCGCACCACAGCTTGCCCAGCACACCGTACAAAATGCCGATGTGCAGGCCGCTGACTGCCAGAATATGAGCCGTTCCGTTTCGCTGAAACTCCTCCAGTGTGTCCTCTGCAATTTCCGTTTTTTCACCGAATAGAATTCCCCTCATAAATCCCGCCGCCGATTCCCCGGCAGTATCCTTCATTTGATGCAAATACGCTTCCTTTCCTTCATACAGCCATCCCTGCAGCGATTTGCTTTCTTCTTTCACGTCTATTGCCGATGCGGTCATAACTCGCTCAATCCCTATGGACTTCAAATACATCCCGTAGTCAAAACAATTGGGATTTCGCTGCCCGGCCGGCACCTCCGCCTTTCCCGTAACGCAAAGCTTTGTGCCCGGCGAGACCGGCGTAAGATCGGCTTTATTCGGATAGAAATTGACGAGTAGTTTTACGGGACGCTCATACCAGCTGCGTGAAATCTCTGCATCTTCGATTTTCACTGCACGCAATGTCATCTGTAAATATTCTTCTCCGTCTCCGCTCGTGCGAACACTGCTTCCTGTTACCGTACCGCTTACCGCTAAATCCGCCTGCTCCACCGATTTGGAATTATTACCGTCTGCAGCTGCGTTAAATTCTGCAAAGGGATCGCTCTGCATCTGATAAAGCTGAAAATTGGCAGCACTCACGGCATAAAATATCAGCAGAATCACCGCACCGTGCTTTTGCAGAGACTGCTTATGATATAGAATCGAACTTCGCCGACATACGAAAATCAGAATCAGCAGAACTCCCAATGCGGCAGCATTTCCGAAAAAATACTGAATCAAAATTGCTGCGCAAAATGCTGTAATTCCCAAAAACAATGGTCTGCGAATCATGCCGGCACTCCCGCGCACGATATTTCATAATACGATTTATTCATTGTTTACCCCTCTTAATGTAATTGCATTTTTAAGCATATTTTACATTATTTTACATCTTGGCGAACCTACTGTCAATATTTTCCTTGTTAATTTTTACATTGTGTTGTTTTTGTAAAACGCCCTCTTTTTCTTTCACTTTTCGCAGGTCTATGGTATAATTACGATGATTATGTTAACAGGAGGAAAGTATTTTGGCAGATAACTACAAAAATAACAACTTCAATAATAACAATGATGACATAGATGAATTTTTCGCCAAGTTCGACCAGCCTTCATCCTCACAGCCGAGGCGCTCTTCGAACCCTTCGGGAGGCAGAAATTCTTCATCGGCTGCACCTCGCAGATCACAGTCTCAGCGGCCTCAGGGACAGCGAACCACTGTGCACAGAAATCAGGGAACCGGCAATGCATCGGGAAATTCCCGCAGCGCAAGACCTGCAGCAAACCAGAATGCCTACGCTGCGCAGTCAACTCGAGCATCCGCAACCAATATGAGAAGCGGCAACGCACGGCGCGGCACGAATACAAAACCGGGCGCTGCTCATAACGCTCATAACAAAATCGCAGAAAATCCGCATGTGAAAAATGCATATAATAAAGTGGAAGCCATCGAACGAAAAGCAGGCATCGGGAAACGCGGCGGCAGCGGTCCGAAAAATCCGCTTGCTCCGCAGAGCACCTGGAAAAAAATCGTGAAACTCGGACTGACCGCACTCCTGACTCTCATTATGGGCGTCGGTGTTTATGTC
>CAVCML010000081.1:0-5590 GCA_963603335.1 Bacteroidaceae bacterium
TTAAAAAGAAAGGAAAGTATGATTTCTGGCTTCCTAAATATCATACAAGATAGAAAACATGGAGAAGAATTTAGCAAAAACCTACGATCCGAAGGATTTTGAGGATCGCATTTATGAGATGTGGGAGACGAGCGGCGCATTTCATGCGGAAGCGGATCCCGATAAAAAGCCGTTCACAATCGTGATGCCGCCTCCGAATATTACCGGACAGCTTCATATGGGACATGCACTGGATCAGACTTTGCAGGATGTTCTGACGCGTTTTAAGCGTCTGCAGGGCTACAGCGCACTGTGGCTTCCGGGAAGCGATCACGCCAGCATTGCAACGGAGGTAAAGGTCGTAGACCGGATCCGTCAGGAAGAAGGACTGGAAAAGGAAGATCTGGGCAGAGAGGAATTCTTAAAGAGAGCCTGGGCCTGGAAGAAGGAATTCGGCGGCAAGATTACAAAGCAGTGCCGCAAGCTGGGTGACTCCTGCGACTGGAGCAGAGAGCGCTTCACGATGGATGAAGGCTGCAACAAGGCAGTCAACCACTTCTTCGTAAAGCTGTATAGAAAAGGCCTGATTTACAAAGGCAACCGTCTCATCAACTGGTGTCCTGAATGCGGAACCTCGCTTTCGGATGCCGAAGTGGAACACGAAGACAAGAACGGTATGTACTGGTATTTCCGCTATCCGGCAGCGGACGGCGGAGAAGGAGTTGTGGTAGCGACATCCCGTCCGGAAACCATGTTCGGCGATGTGGCTATCGCGGTACACCCGGATGACGAAAGATATAAGGATCTGGTAGGCAAAAAGGTAATCCTCCCGCTGGTTGGCAAGGAAATTCCGGTTATCGCAGACCCGTATCCTGATCCGGAAAAGGGAACCGGTGCGGTTAAGATTACCCCGGCTCACGACCCGAACGACTTCGAGGTAGGACAGCGCCACAATCTGGAGAATCTGTCCTGTATCGATTTCGATGCAAAGATGAACGCACTGGCAGGCAAGTACGAGGGCATGGATCGTTATGAGTGCCGCAAGGCGTGGGTAAAGGATCTGGATGAAGCGGGATTTCTGATTAAGACAGAAGAAAAAGTTATTCCGGTAGGAGAATGCTACCGCTGTCACACGGTCGTAGAGCCGATGCTTTCCGATCAGTGGTTCGTAAAGATGAAGGAGCTTGCAAAGCCTGCTATCGAAGCTGCAAAGAGCGGCGAGCTGACTCACGTACCGGAACGTTTTGAAAAAACATATCTTCACTGGCTGGAAGAAATCCGCGACTGGTGCATTTCGCGTCAGCTGTGGTGGGGACACCGGATTCCGGCGTATTACTGTCAGGATTGCGGTGAAGTTATGGTGGAAGAAACGGCTCCGCATAAATGCAGCAAGTGCGGAAGCACAAATATCAAACAGGATGAGGATGTGCTGGACACATGGTTCTCCTCCGCTCTGTGGCCGTTCTCCACATTAGGCTGGCCTGAAGAGACGGAAGACATGAAATATTTCTATCCGACGGATGTCCTGGTGACGGGCTATGATATCATATTCTTCTGGGTAGTGAGAATGGTATTCTCTGCGCTTGAAACCACGGGCAAGGTACCGTTCCATCACGTATACGTACATGGTCTGGTGCGCGATGCACAGGGACGCAAGATGAGTAAATCCCTGGGCAACGGCATAGATCCGCTGGAAATTATCGATCAGTACGGAGCGGATGCGCTGCGCTTCATGCTGACTACAGGTATTACGCCGGGCAACGATATGAGATTTAAGACAGACAGACTTGAATCGGCAAGAAACTTTGCAAATAAATTATGGAATGCATCCAGATTCGTAATAATGAATCTGCAGGATGAAGACGGAAACTTCCGCCCTATGGCAGACCTTTCGGATCTGAATAAGGCTGCACTGCAGGATGAAGATAAATGGATTATTTCAAGGGTCAACGATGCTGTAAAATACATCACGGAAACCATGGAGAAATTCGACCTGGCATTGGCCGGACAGAGAGCATACGACCTGATCTGGAACGAGTACTGCGACTGGTACATCGAAATCGTAAAGGGCAGACTCTACGGTGATGATGAAGAAGATAAGAAGGTAGCAAGAGCGGTTCTGGTAAGGGCGTTAAAAGACATGCTTCGTCTGCTTCACCCGTTTATGCCGTACATCACGGAAGAAATCTGGACGTACCTGCCTAAAGGCGAAGCGGATGCGGACAATCCGAACGGATTCCTCATTAAGGAACACTGGCCTGTTTACAGCGATGAACTGTGCTTCGCGCAGGAGACTGAAAAACTCGAGATGGCTATGAATATCATCAAGAGCATTCGTAATATCCGTGCGGAAGCAGATGCGGCTCCTAGCAAGGCGCTGCGTGCCGTAATTCTGTGCGGCGAAGGCAGAGAAGACGTGGTAAAAGCAGGTGAACGTTACATCAGAAAGATGGCCAACATCACTGAGATCAGCTTCATCGCAAGCAAGGCGGATGTTCCGGAAGAGGTAATGTCGGCGGTTGTTCCGGGTGCGGAGATTTTCATACCGCTGGACGACATCATGGACTATGAAGCAGAACTGGATCGCCTCAAGAAAGAAAAGAAGAAGCTGGAGGGCGAAGTTAAGCGCGTTAAGGGCAAACTTTCAAATGAGGGTTTTGTAAACAAGGCTCCTCAGAAGGTCGTGGATGAAGAAAAGGCGAAGCAGGTAAAATACGAAGAAATGCTGGCTAAGGTATGCGACCGTCTGGCTATCGTAGAAAAGAAAGTAAAATAAATGATTATAGACAGAATACATGAATTCAATAAGTTTGGGATGATACTGGGGCTTGAGCGGATGGAGGAGCTTCTCCGCCGTCTCGGAAATCCTCAGGATAATCTCAGGGTGATTCACGTGGCAGGCACCAACGGCAAGGGTTCCGTCTGCAAATATCTGGAGGAGGGACTTGCCGCCTGCGGATACAGGATGGGGCTTTATACATCGCCTTATATCGAGAAATTCAACGAGCGAATCCGGTTCGACGGAGCGGATATTTCGGATGAAGATCTGGAATATTACGGCCGGAAGGTAATTGCAGCGGCGGAAGCCATGGTCGCTGACGGCAAGGATTCGCCTACGGAATTTGAAGTGGTGACGGCAATCGCTTTCCTGTATTTTGCGCAAAAGGATGCGGATATCACGATTCTGGAAGTGGGACTTGGAGGTATCGGAGATTCCACCAATGTGGTGAAGCAGCCGCTTGCCAGCGTCATCACATCGGTTTCGTATGACCATATGGCGCAGCTTGGCAATACGCTGGCGGAAATCGCAGCCAATAAGGCGGGAATCATCAAGACGGGGTGCCCGGTGATTTCCAATGTAGCCGACAGGGAAGCTGCAAAGGTTATAGCGCGCAGGGCATATGCCGTGGGAAGCAGGTTATACGATATTTCACATATCAGGGCACAGATATCCAATCCGACGCCATTTTCACAGACGGTGAGCATGGAGCTCTACGAAAAGAGCTACAGCGATGTGGAAATTTCTATGGTTGGAAGACACCAGGCGGAGAATCTGAAAACGGCACTCGCAGCTTTGGAAATTCTGCGCAAGTCAGGTGCGGTCAAGCTGGACCGCGAAGCCCTGTATGCGGGGCTGAAGCGGGCCAGGCAGCCGGGACGGTTCGAGATTATCGGCGGCAGCGCGCCGGCGGCGGATTGCGGCTGCGAGGATTGCCGGGCAGACGGTGCCGGCGGACCGCTTGTCATAATAGACGGAGCGCATAACGAAGCGGGGGCGCAGGCTTTGCAGGAGACCATGGCACAGTTCTTTGCAGGAAAAAAGATTCTGCTCGTGGCGGGAATCCTGGCAGACAAAGAAATTGATTCAATAATTAAGTTTCTGACGAAAATCACAGATCATATCATCGTGACGGAGCCGGATAATCCGCGGAAGCTGGCGGCAGAAAAGCTGGCGGAGCATGCGGCGGGTTTCGGGATTAAGGCGGAGGTCGTTTCAGACAGAGCGGCGGCGGTGGAACGCGCCAGGGAAGCTGCGGACGACTACGATGTGATTCTCTTTGCGGGATCGTTATATTTGATCGGAGATGTACGGAGGTTATGGAGAAATGAGCGAGGCGAAGAAAGGTAATAAAGTATTATTGTATTATAATGCCTATTCCGGAAGCGGAGTGTTCAAGAACAATCTGGACTATATCGTTGAACGGTGTCAGGAGAAGGGATTTCAGGTTGTGCCGGTGCGGGCGTCAAAGGGATATGTCATCGATAAAACCCTGGAAGACCTGGATCAGAGCGAGTATGACCGCATAATAGCAGCAGGAGGAGACGGAACGATTAACCTCTGCGTGAATTCCATGATTCGGCATGGCATCAAGCTGCCTCTTGCGCTGCTTCCGGCGGGAACTGCAAATGATTTTGCTTATTATTTTGAAATCCCAAGCGGCATCGAGTATCAGATGAACATCGCACTGGGGGACACGACATGTCCTGCGGATGTTGGCGTGGTAAATAACCGGTATTTTGTAAATGTGGCGGCTATGGGTGCTTTGATTGATGTGAGCCAGAAGACGGATCCGAACCTTAAAAACGTGATGGGGACGCTGGCGTATTACCTAAAAGCATTGACGGAGCTTCCGCAGCTTCGGGCGCTTCCGGTGACGCTGACCACTCCGGACGAGGTGATGGAGGAGGAAATCTATTTCATGGTGGTCATGAACGGTGAATCTGCCGGCGGTTTCCGCAAACTGTCGCCGCAATCGTCTATTAACGATGGGAAGCTGGACGTAATCGCATTCAGGAAAATGCCTATCGTAGAGCTGGGACCGCTTCTGTTTGAGGTTGTTAAGGGCAGACATCCGAATAACAAGAACGTCCTGTGCTTCCAGACAGAAAAGCTGAGGATTGAATCCGAGTCTGAAATCAGCACCGATATCGATGGCGAACACGGCGAGAAGCTGCCTCTGGAATTCAGCGTACTGCATAACAGATTGGAGGTGTTTGTGTCTCCGGACACGTTCCCTTATGATAAAGTCTGAAGAAAAAAATTACGTGATTGCACCGACGGATGATTATGAACGGCTCGTACCGTTTTTCATAGCCAACGACCTGGAATTTCCGGATGAGGAAGACTACGAAGTACCGACGGATCTCGTCCAGTGCTGGAAAGTCACCGAAGGCGCTGAGCCGGAGCCCGCAGAGGATTCAGCGGAATACAGAAATGAACACCATCGCCTGATCGGGGGCTTCGTGCTGGCAGAACGCCAGGGTGAATTTATAGTAGACGGCATTGCCGTAGACCCGGAATATCGAAAAGAAAAAATCGGAAGCGCGCTGCTGAATCGCGGCATCGCGGAAACAAAAAAACGCGGCGGCAAGCGGATTTTTCTCGTAGCCCGCGCACCGGGATTTTTCCGCAAATCCGGTTTCGTTACCGTGCCGCGCGAGGAGGCTCCGAACTTCTTCGAGTGCCTAACCTGCCCGCAGTACGGCGTGGACTGCCACCCGGAAGTCATGCGGCTGGATTTATAGCGATGTTAATCGGGACTATTATAGACTTCGTGCAGATACGGTAATTCCACTTTTTGAGGCTATAATAAGTTCTCAAATCATAGTT
>CAVCML010000082.1:0-8493 GCA_963603335.1 Bacteroidaceae bacterium
AAAAAAATTAAAGAACTTCATAAATAGCTCAATTTTCAAACACAAAAGCCATGATGAAGAGGTGGATGTCTCTGAATCATGGCTTTTTAATAAGCGGTTTTATTTTGATGACTGAATCAGCTCCGCAGCGGACTGCAGAGTGGTTTTTGTGATGGTTGCGCCGCCCAAGAGCCGTGCGATTTCCTGTATTTTTTCTTCCGGTTTAAGTTCGGTGATTGTGGTGTATGTTGAAGCAGCATCGGTTTGTTTTTCGATTTTATAGTTGTGTTCACCGAAGGCTGCAATCTGCGGCAGGTGGGTGATGCAGATAATCTGATGGCTTTTGGCAATATCGCGCAACTTGCGTCCGACAACGCTGGCGGCGATACCGCTGATGCCGCTGTCGATTTCATCGAATATCATGGTTGGAATTTCATCATAATCACCGGTGATTTTTTTGAATGCCAGCATAATTCGTGACATTTCACCGCCGGATGCAATTTTACTCAGCGGTTTCAATGGTTCTCCGCGGTTTGTACTGATGAGAAATTCCACGCTGTCATAACCTTCCGAGGTCAGATGTTCTGCCTGTTTAAAGCTGATAGAAAAGCGGGCGTCATTAAAATTCAGTTGGGTCAGTTCTTCCGTAATTTTCTGTTCCAGCTGTGATGCGGCCTGTTTTCGGGCTTCGGAAAGATCTTCGCAGGCAGCCAGCAGTTCCTGTCTTTTATGAGATAATTGGCTTTCCAGCTGCGTTTTTAAAGTATCGGCATTTTCTATACCGGACAGCTTTTCCTCGAGTTCATCGGTATAAGCAATCAATTCTTCGATGGATTTGCCGTGTTTGTTTTTCAAACGCTTTAAAAAATCACTGCGTTCGATGGCTTCATCCAGTTCTCCGGGAGAAAAAACGGTATTATCACGGCAGCTTCGCACAGACGAGGAGATATCCTCCAGTTCATAGTAGAGTTCGTTTGTGCGGCTGCTGAGATCGCTTAATTCGGGAGAATATGGGGCAAGTTCCGCAAGCATATTTGATATGCGTTTAATAGCGGATAAGGCGGAATATTCATCTTCTGATGCAATTTGATATGCTCCGGCCAGATTTTCATAAATCCGTTCGCTGTTTTGGAGCAAATCAATCTTTTCGTCAAGCTCCTCATCCTCGCCGATCTGCAGCCGCGCATCGCACAGTTCTTTCAGTTCATATGCCATGAAGTCCTGTTCGCGTTGATTTTTTGTCGTTTCTTCCAAAAGAGCTCTGAGCTTTGACCGAATGCCGGTGTAGGATTCATAAAGCTTTCGGACAGCTTCCTTTGCGAGACCAATCTGATTTTTTTGATATAAATCCACCAGATGAATGTGATAGTCCGGATTGAGCAGCGATTGATGATCATACTGTCCATGGATGTCCGCCAGTTTTTTGCAAATGCTGTTCAGATGTCCGAGCGTCACGATTTCATCGTTTATGCGGCAGATGTTTTTGCCGGATGCGGAAACTTCGCGCGTGATGATATATTCGGCATCTTTATCCTCGGCAATCATCTGGATAATTGCTTTATCTTTACCTGAGCGGACATATGCGGTATCCGCCCGGCTTCCCAGAGCTAGGCTCATTGCCTCCACTGCGACGGATTTGCCGGCACCTGTTTCGCCGGTAATGGTATTGAGCCCGTCGTGAAAATTGATTTCTGCTTTTTCTATTGTTGCAAAATTTTTGATACTGATGTGTCTGATCATAGCGTTATAACCTCGCCGGCAGAGCATATCTGCCCATTATTTCTTCAGCATATTATTGAGAAATTCCACAACGGCAGGGGAGTTCTCGGGATCATCGGTGACGAACATAATGGTGTTGTCGCCTGCAACAGAGCCGATTACGTGCGGTATTCCTGAGGAGTCCAATGCTTCCGCAGCTGCGCTGGCGCATCCGGAAAGGGTTTTCAGCAGTACGATATTTCCGGAATAAGTCGTAGACTTAACGGTTTCACGGAAAATATTGGACAGGCGCCCGGAAATCGGAGTATCATTGGTAGCTGCGACCGCATATTTATACTTACCCGTTGAGGAAAGGGTTTTAATGAGATGCAGTTCTTTAATGTCTCTTGAAATTGTGGCCTGAGTCACTTCGTATCCGAATTCGCGGAGCAGTGACGCCAGCTTATCCTGTGTCTCAATCTCATATGTTTCAATTAGTTCGAGTATTTTATTCTGTCTGGAAATTCGCATATCAATTCCTCCGAATTAGTGTTTCACAGATGTTGTTCTCTCATTGATTTTCGAAAATTCAAATCCTGTAATGAACATGTGATTTGTTTATAATTATACCATATTATGAAAAAAATACGCAAGCCATATGTAACGAATGAGTTGAAATCTTTTTCGGCTTTTTTCTATAATACCACAGTAAATTCATAGTTGCAAACATATGTTTGTATGCTATACTAATAATTGAGAAAAATTGAGCAAGGATGACGGATATACATGAAAATTTTAGGCATAGATCCGGGTTACGCAATCCTGGGATATGGAGTGGTTGAGAAAATCGGAAACAGATTCAAGGTTTGTGATTATGGGGCAATTACTACAGATGCGGGAACCCCGATGACCGAGCGGCTGGAATATCTCTATGATTCGCTGCGGGAAATTATTGACATACATCATCCGGATGTGGCATCCATCGAAGAACTGTTTTTTAATACAAATGCCAAGACGGCCATTTTGGTGGGACAGGCCAGAGGAGTAGCGATTCTTGCCTGCGTCAAAGGCGGTCTTGAAATCGAAGAATATACACCGCTTCAGATTAAACAGGCTCTTGTGGGATATGGCCGTGCGGATAAAAAACAGGTGCAGATTATGGTCAAGACCATTCTGAACTTAAAGGAGATACCAAAGCCCGATGATACGGCGGATGCGCTGGCGGCAGCCATTTGTCACGGCCATTCGGCGGATACGAGGAAAATGTTGAGGGAGATTAAACTGAAATGATAGGATTTATCAAAGGAACCATCGCGGAAAAAGACGCAGGATATGTTATTATAGAAGCAGGCGGAATAGGATATGAAATTTTCGTTCCGACCAATTCCGGCGCATACCTGAAAAACGAAGGTGACGAGGTGAAGGTCTACACCATGATGATTGTGCGGGAGGATGATGTCAGCCTGTATGGCTTTTCTCGGAAAGGTGAGCTGGATGCATTCAAGAAGCTGATTTCAGTCAATGGAGTCGGTGCAAAGGCTGGACTTTCGATTCTATCAGCATTTACACTTGAGCAGCTGCATGAAGCTATTGCATTTGAAGATTCGAAGGCATTGACGAAGGCTAACGGAGTTGGCAAGAAGATAGCGGAACGCATTGTACTGGAGCTCAAAGATAAATTTGCTGCTGCGGAAATGGATTTGCAGGCAGAAGGAAATTCAATTGCAGAAGGTGATCAGCCGGCTGCAGGAAACGGCAGAGCAGAGGCGGTAGCGGCCCTTATTTCTCTGGGGTATACCAGAGGCGAGGCGAGCAGTGCACTGGCGCATGTGAAGGGAAACGATCTTTCTGCTGAGGAATATATAAAAGCTGCGCTGAAAAATCTGATTTAGAGAGACCGGAGGCTTTGCAGGAATAAAAGAGGATGAGGAAACACTATGGATTATGAAGAACGAATCACAGCGGCGGAACTGGGGCAGGGTGAGGAACGCTCAGAAATTACACTGCGTCCGCAGAAGCTGGAAGACTATATAGGGCAGAAAAAAGCCGCGGAAAATCTTAAAATTTTTATTGAGGCAGCCAAACTGCGGAAAGAACCGTTGGATCATGTGCTTTTTTACGGACCTCCGGGTTTGGGAAAGACTACGCTGGCCGGGATTATTTCAAATGAAATGGGTGTTGATCTCAGGATAACTTCGGGTCCTGCAATTGAACGCGCCGGGGATTTGGCGGCGATTCTTACGAATCTGAATGAAAATGATGTATTGTTTATCGATGAGATACATCGCCTTAACAGGTCTGTAGAGGAGGTTCTTTACTCGGCAATGGAGGATTTTGCGCTGGATATAATCATCGGCAAAGGACCTTCAGCCAGGTCAATTCGTCTGGATATCGCGAAGTTTACATTGATTGGGGCAACAACACGGGCAGGAAGCCTTTCGGCGCCTTTAAGAGATCGATTCGGAGTCAGCTGCAAATTTGAAATGTATACTACTGACGAGCTGAAAAAAATTATCGAAAGATCGGCAAAGATTCTGGGCGTAACGGCGGATGAGCAGTCCATGGAGGAAATGGCAAAGCGTTCACGGGGAACCCCTCGCGTAGCAAACCGCATGCTGAAGCGTGTACGTGATTTTTCACAGGTCAAGGGAAATGGCGTAATCAATATAGATATTACCAGGAAAGCACTGGATGCGCTGGGAGTGGATCAGATGGGTCTGGAAAGCCTGGATCGGGAGATTTTAAGAACGATTATTGAGAGATTTAAAGGCGGACCGGTGGGAATAGATACTATTGCGGCATCCATCGGCGAAGAACGGGTAACCATTGAAGATGTGTATGAACCGTATCTGATTCAAGCAGGATTTTTACATCGGACGCAGAAGGGAAGAGTAGTGTCGGCGCAGGCGTACAAACATCTGGGCATTCCGTATGATGAGGAAGAGGTTAACGGTTCGGTCAGTGAATAGAAGAGGAGACATATGAAGATAGATCAATTTGATTACAATTTGCCGGAAGAATTAATTGCACAGAAGCCGGCAGAGAAGAGAGATGAATCGCGGCTTTTGGTGGTGCATCGCGATACGGGTAAAACAGAGCACCGACATTTTTACAATATACTGGAATATCTGAATCCGGGAGACTGTTTGGTACTGAACAACTCGAAGGTACTTCCGGCACGGCTCTTTGGGATAAAGGAAAAAACGGGAGCCAAGGTGGAATTCCTGCTTATTAAACGAATCGAGGGCGATATCTGGGAAACGATGGTCAAGCCGGGCAAGCGGCTGAAACCGGGTGACAGCGTAATCTTTTCGGAAAAGCCTTTACTGAGGGCAGAGGTGAAGGAATACGGTAATGATGGTACGCGGCTGGTTGAATTTCAATACGATGGTCTGTTTATGGAACGGCTTGAGGAACTGGGGAGCATGCCGCTGCCGCCGTATATTGAGCGGAGCAGTCAGGAAGAGGATAAAGATCGGTATCAGACGGTATACTGCGAAGAAGAGGGCTCTGTAGCGGCACCGACAGCGGGACTTCATTTTACGGATGAATTGCTGAAACAGGCAAAGGAAAAGGGCGTAGAGTTGATTTATGTAACACTGCATGTCGGAATCGGTACATTCCGCCCGGTCAAATGTGAAAATATTGAAGAACATTCCATGCATTTTGAGGAATATCATATCAGCGAGGAAAGTGCGGCAGCAATCAACAAAGCCAAGCGGGAAGAAAGAAGGATCATTTCAGTTGGAACCACCTCCACGAGGACGGTTGAGAGCGCGGCGTACTTTGATGAAGCGGCAGGATGCATGCAGGTAAAAAGCGGGGAAGGAAGTACCGGAATTTTTATTTATCCGGGGTATGAGTTTAAAATCATCGACAGTTTGATTACCAATTTTCACCTGCCGAAGTCGACCCTGCTGATGCTGATTTCGGCACTGTATGATCGAGAGAAGATTCTGGAGGTATACGAAGAAGCTATTCGGGAAAAGTATCGCTTTTTCAGCTATGGCGATGCCATGTTTATAGAATGAGGAGGCATGAGGATGGAAACAGGTATTGTGACTCATGAATTCGATGCCTTTTATGATAAGAATTCACGTGTGTTGATTTTAGGAACGATTCCATCGCCTAAATCGCGGGAACAGGGCTTCTACTACGGGCATCCCCAAAATCGATTCTGGAGAGTGCTGGCGGATGTGATGGAAGCGGAGTTTCCGGAGACGGTAGAGGAGCGAAAGCGCTTTTTAACGCATCATCGTATTGCCCTCTGGGATGTGCTTGCAAGTTGTGAGATAAAAGGTGCATCGGATGTCAGCATTCGCAATGCAGAACCCAATGATATGAATCGAATTCTGAAAGCAGCGGATATACGGGCGATTTTTACGACCGGTGCAAAGGCGACGGAACTCTATAAAAAGTTATGTATGCCGAAATGCGGTGTGAAGGCTGTCAGACTTCCGTCCACGAGTCCGGCCAACTGCAGCTGCACGTATGAAAAACTGCGGGAAGCGTACAGCCAAATTTGTGATTATGTGAAATAAAGGAGCTATTATTTATGTCAGCGGTAACTTATGAATTGATTAAAAAGGACAGTAGGACAAAAGCGCGCAGAGGCCGCGTCAATACGCCTCACGGAGCAATCGAGACACCGGTGTTCATGCCGGTTGGAACAGCAGGTACGGTTAAGGCGATGAAGCCTGAAGAAGTGCGTGATATGGGAGCACAGATCATTTTAGGGAATACTTATCATCTGTACCTTCGCCCCGGTCATGAGGTGGTAAAAGCGGCCGGAGGCCTGCATAAATTCATGAACTGGGAGAGAGCGATTCTGACGGACAGCGGCGGATTTCAGGTATTCAGTCTGGGAGCCATGCGTAAAATAAGTGAGGAAGGAGTGGAGTTCCGCTCTCATATCGACGGCTCCAAGCATATGCTTTCTCCAGAAAAATCAATGGAGATTCAGAACGCACTTGGCTCGGATATCATGATGGCCTTTGATGAATGTGCACCATATCCGGCAGATCGTGATTATGTAAAAAATTCTCTGGAGCGGACAACAAGATGGCTGAAGCGCTGCAAGGAGTATCATAAGAATACAGAAAAACAGTCTTTGTTCGGCATTATGCAGGGCGGGACATATAAGGATTTAAGGCGGCAGAGCGCGGAAGAAATCGTGGAACTGGATTTACCGGGATATGCCGTAGGCGGGTTAAGTGTAGGTGAACCGAAGGAGCTCATGTATGAGATTATGGATGACTGCGTGGATTATCTGCCGGAAGACAAACCGAGATATTTGATGGGTGTGGGAAGTCCTGACTGTCTCTTCGAGGGAGTAGAACGGGGCATTGACATGTTTGACTGCGTGCTTCCGACCAGAATTGCGCGTCACGGTATGGCCATGACGTCTCAGGGACGAGTCAATATCAAGAATGCAAAATACGAACGGGATTTTACACCGCTGGATCCTCATTGCGACTGTTATACCTGCAGGAATTATTCCAAGGCATATTTACGTCATCTATTCAAATGTGATGAGATTTTGTCTTCAATGCTGATGACGACACATAACCTGCATTTCCTGATCGATACCATGGCGGGCATTCGCAAAGCGATAGAGGAAGATAGATTTCTGGAATACAAAAAAGAATTTTACGACAGTTACGGGAGATTTTAAATGGGAAACACAGAAAACAGAGAAGTCTGCAGAGATAAGGATATTTGCGGCGGATGCGTCTATCAGGGAGTGCCTTACGAGGAGCAGCTGAGCAATAAATTCGGAGATGTCAGGAGCCTTTTGGACAAGAAAAACATTCAATACGGTGAGTTGCTTCCTATTGAAGGGGCACCGTCGCGTTACGGGTATCGCAACAAGATGGAATATACATTCGGCGATATGGAAAAGAACGGTCCGATGACTCTGGGCATGCACAAGAAAAAGCATTTTATGTCCATCGTGACGGTAGATAAGTGCCAGCTGGTGCATGATGATTTTAATACGATTCTGCGCGGAGTGCTGGATTTTGCATCTTCACGCGGCTATACTCATTATCACAAGAAGGCGCATAAAGGTCTGATGCGTCATTTGATCGTACGCAGAGGAATACGAACCGGTGAGCTGCTGATTAACGTGGTGACCAGTTCAGAAGAGGGATTCGATGAAGGGGAGTTTGTGGAAATGATACAAGCCTTACCGCTTGAAAATCAGGTGGTCGGTATTTTACGGACTATCAACGACAGACTGGCGGATGCGGTATACTGTGACGAACTGCGCGTACTGTGGGGCAGGGATTATTACAATGAAGAAATTCTGGGCCTGAAGTTTAAGGTCAGTGCATTTTCTTTTTTTCAGACAAATGTAGATGCGGTGGAACGGCTGTATTCTTATGCGGTTAGTCTTATCGATGATTTTGAAAACAAAGAAGTGTTTGATCTGTACTGCGGCACGGGAACCATCACACAGGTGCTGGCTCGCAAGGCAAAGGAAGTCATAGGCATTGAACTTGTTGAGGAGGCGGTGGATGCTGCAAAGAGCAATGCAGCACTTAACGGACTGGAAAACTGTCGGTTTTTGGCCGGAGATGTGTTTGAAGTCCTGGATCGGCTTCCGGAAAAACCGGAGGTAATCATAGTGGATCCGCCGCGCGTCGGCATTTCTTCAAATGCTCTGGAAAAGATTATCGGTTACGGTGTGAAGCAGATTGTGTACATATCCTGCAATCCTAAAAGCCTGGCTGACAATCTGTATTATATGCAGTACTATGGTTATGAGATAAAATCGGTGAAGCCGTTTGATAATTTCCCGGGCACGAAGCATGT
>CAVCML010000083.1:0-18354 GCA_963603335.1 Bacteroidaceae bacterium
ATATTTACATTGATGCCGTCAGGACCCCACTCTGTTGCCGCTACACGCGTAAGTCCGCGGATACCTTCCTTTGCAGCAGCGTAAGCACACTGTCCGAAGTTGCCGAACAGACCTGCACCAGAAGCAAAGTTGATTACCGAACCCTTGGTCTCTTTCAGATACGGATAGCACGCTTTCATATAATAAAATGCTGCATAAAGGCCTGAATAAATCGCCAGATCAAACTGCTCTGTAGTGTGATCCTTCAGCGTTACGCCGGAAGCCGAAGCCTGCGCATTGTTGATCAGCACATCGATTCTTCCGAAGGTGTCTATCGCCTGTTTAACTACATTCTGAACGACCGCCTCATTGTCCGCACCGGCATTAACATCCGCAGCTATCGGCAGAACCTTTATGCCGTACAGGCGTTCCAGTTCTTCCTTGGCATCTTCAAGCTTTTTGGTGTTGCGTCCTGTGATGACCAGGTTGGCTCCTTCTTTCGCGTATGCCGTTGCGATTCCGTATCCAATGGATCCGCAGCTGCCGTCACTTAATGCAGCTCTTCCGCCGCCGGTAATAATTGCAGTTTTCCCTTGTAAATGTCCCATAACAAATCTCCTTTGATTGCATTGAATTGTTTGATTTTTCACAATTACTATAGCACATTTCTTACTTTTTTGCAAGTATCCTGTATACAAGGTAATCCCACTTTGTTTTTATCTGCCGAAAATCATTTGTATAAAACGTTCCACAAGGCCTTTCTCCTTGACCTGTGCATCCTGTGCTGTTTTAAGACCCTGAGACGGCGCGGCAGCCCCTGTGATTGCCCTGTTTATCAATTCCTGCTGACTGTCAATGCGCTCACCGCCTTCGACAATGCCCTTTTTCTCATAAAGACCGTCATATCGCAGATTACGCGCCTTGACGTTGTCGGTAAGCATCAGTTCCAGAATCTCAAGGATTTCCTTTTTAATCTTCGGAGATTTCACCGGGCATGCCACCTCCACTCTGCGGTTCAGATTACGCGTCATAAAATCCGCCGAAGAGATATACATGCTCATCGCATCTCCGGCACCGAAGCAATACACACGGGAATGTTCCAGGAAACGCCCCACTACGCTGGTAATCTGAATGTTCTCTGTGTAGCCTTCAACATCCGGCAGCAGGCAGCAGATACCGCGAATAATCATTCTCACGCGAACGCCCGCCTGAGAAGCATCCTTTAATGCATCTATCGTCTTGCGGTCCGTCAGCGAATTAATCTTAACCAGAATCTCCGCCGGCTCTCCGCGCTGAGCCTTGTCAATCTCTCCTTGTATCAATGCTAAAATTCGATCCTTCATGCTGTTCGGTGCCACAAACAACCTGTCGTAATGACCATTGACATTTGCGATGGCCATATTCTTAAAATACACGGCAGCATCATTTCCGATTTCTTCATCCGCCGTCATCAGTGACAGATCGGTGTAAAGCTTCGCTGTTTTTTCATTGTAATTGCCTGTTCCCACCTGAGTGATTCTCTTTATTTTCCGTCTTTCCATCAAAGTGATCTGGCAGACCTTGGAATGAACTTTGTAATCCTCAAGACCGTATAATACAGTGCATCCGGCTTCTTCCAGACTTTCCGACCAGTTGATGTTATTTGCCTCATCAAATCGTGCCCGAAGTTCCATTAAAACGGTGACTTCCTTGCCGTTTTCCGCCGCCAGTCTCAGATAATCCACCAATGCGGCTTTGCTTGCCAGCCGGTAAATGGTAATCTTGATTGAAACCACGCGCGGATCCAGTGCTGCTTCCTTGATGAGCTGCAGAAACGGCGTCATTTGTTCATAAGGATAAGACAGCAGACGATCCTCCTGCATCACCTTGTCAATCATGCTGTCGCCCATGCGGAACCACGCCGGCATCTGCGGCTCAAACGGTGTATATGTTACCGCCTGTACCATACGGCTCGGCAATCTGCTCAGAAGTGTATACACATATGACATTTCCAGCGGCGCGTTGCTCTGAAAAACCTGTTCCTTTTTCAATGACAGTTTATCCCGCAGAAACTTTCCGAGCTTATCATGCATAGGTCCGCAATGTTCCAGGCGAACCGGTGCCAGCCGCGACCGTTTCTTAAGCACTTTTTTCATATGATGCCGGAAATCCTCATCTTCATCCGGCAGACTGTCCACGTTGACGTCCGCATTCCGCGTTACGGAAATCAAGCTCTTTGCACTGATGGCACAGTTGTCGAATACTCGTTCCGCATATTGGCAGATCAATTCCTCCAAAAGAACATATCTTACTCCGCTGCCCGGCAGGAAAATCAGGCGCTCCTGCATCGCCGGCATCGGAATGATTCCATACGCTGTCTTATCGTTGATTTTCAGCAGCAGAACTATGTACAGCGCCTTGTTGACTAAATGCGGAAACGGGTGATGTGCATTGATAATCTGCGGTGACAGCACAGGCAGTATATCCGTTATAAAATATTTTTCCGTAAAGCTTCGCTCCTCTGCACTCAGGTTTTCCATCTGCGCATGGGTGATTTCCTTTTCTGACAGCAAACCCGACACTTCTCGGTATATCTTATCTCGTTTTTTATACAACGGTGCCACCGCGCGAAACACTTCCGAAAGCTGTTCTTCGGCATTCATTCCCGTTTTATTGTCAATCTGCGGCTTCGGCAAAAACGTCTGATCATACAGGCTTCCTACACGAATCATAAAAAATTCATCCAGATTGCTGGTGAAAATGGAAATGAAATTCAGTTTCTCAAAGGCCGGAACCCCCTGTTCACGCGCCTCTTCCAGCACTCTTTCATTGAATCGAAGCCAGGAAAGCTCTCTGTTCTGCGTATAAATCGTATTCTTCATTTCCCCATTACCACCTTTTTATAAAGATATCCTTCACGGACTCCGAAGCTGCTCATGCGAATTTCTTTACAGCCGAAGCTGCTGCACAGCGTATCCAATATAATCATTCCCGGAACCATGGTATGAACACGGTCCGGAGCGACGCGCAGAATCTTGTTCAGCGTCAGCTTCTCCTCCTCCTGCAGATCTTCCAGAAGCAGATGCATCTGATCCATAGGAATTCGATCGTTTTCCCGCGGGAGTCCGAATCGTTCGTTGTTGAATTTTTTCACCGCACGAATTGTTCCGCCGATTCCCACCATATCATCAAACCGTTTGTTATTTAAAAATTTAACTTTTTTGATTTCATTTTCAACTTTTTTTCTGATTGCTTTCTCTTCGCTGCTTTTAGGGAACAGCCTCGATACGTATGTTTTATACATGGCAAGCGATCCGAATTCCAGGCTGACCGCATCCTTGATTCTTCCTTTCTCAAAGGCTACGATTTCCGTACTTCCGCCTCCGATATCAACCATGACGCCGTTCTTCAGCTTCTGTGCGTGAGCCGCTCCTTCAAAGTCCAGCACAGCCTCGTCATGACCGCTTATTACATCCACCTTCAGACCCGTTTCGTTTTCAATCGTCTCCACAGCATCCTGCGTGTTGGCAATGTTTCGCAGTGATGCCGTTGCAAACACATATAATTTTTCAACCTGCGCATGAGATGCTACGTTCTTCAAAGAATTAAGCACATCGCAGGCCTTTCGGATTCCCTTTCTGCTCAGTTCTCCATCGTTTACATACCCAATAAGCCCGGCTGTATTCTTATTGCTGAACAGCGACTCTATTCGATTTTTCTTCACCTCATAAATAACCAGCCGAATCGTATTCGAACCGACGTCGATTACCCCATATGTCATCCTCTGCATTCACTCCTATCTCTTGTCTCTTGATTTCTTTATCGTATTCCGATTCTATTTTAACTTAAAAGCCTCAAAACTATGTGTTTAACATGTTAAATGTATGTTAAATTTGGTATAAATCATAAAAAGAAGCCCCGTTTCAAGGACTTCTCAGTTAATTGCATACTCCTGCAGCATAGCTTCCTGATATGCCGCTTTCTTTTCAATCTGCATCGCTTTTTTCAGCTCCTGCAGCTCCGGCAAAGTAATTTTTTCCAGTTTTTTTAAGCGGCTTTCTTTCAAAACAACATCAGAACGGTATCGTTCATACCACTCAGTCTCGTAATTCCAGAGAGACAAAGCTTCTTCATATCTCCGCTTCAGATTCTGTGCAATCAAAAGTCCCTCCGGATCGTAATCTCCCGCATAATAAAGCTCCGCCGATTCTGCCAGTTTGTCCAGCATAATATACGTCGCCAGATTTATCTGTCCGTTTCCGCAAATAAATGACTTCTCCTGGTAATGGTTAATCAGTACAGAAAAAACAGCTGGATTCTCCACTATGTAAACACGATTTTCCATTCCCGCAGCTCTCTTCAGATTCGCTGCCGTCTGCAGCGTCAGCCGGATTGGTTCGCGTCTGATGTTAAAACCCTCCATCCCTTCATGTATCGTGCCGTTAACATCCCATCCATGAATTCCATACACCAGAACATCATTGGAAACCTCATCTTTTATGATTCCTGCACGATAATACAGTTCTTTTTTATACTCCGCTTCAGGCATTTCACTCGGCTTTTGAAATCCGGTTTTCTTCTGCAGGTATATTCGAAGCAATTTATCTTCGAACATACCGTCATCAAACGCATGCGGATTTCCCGTAATCCGTGCGGCAAAGACAGCCAGTAGTTCTCTGCTTTCTCCGAAATTGAGATTCGGCAGATTATTGCCTCCCCGCAGCACGGTATGTAAGCGTTCTTTTAGGTCCGGCGGATTCTCACGGTAATGCTGAGAAATCAATCCATATCCCTCGCCTCGCTGTTTTAAAACACTTTCCAGCCACTTTCCTGTATCTGTATCAAAATACTGCATTAAAATTTCTTCGAAAAAAGATTCCCTCGCTTCCTTCTTTGCAGCTCGATCTTCCTTTTTCGTTATCAGCGATTTCTCAAAATACCGCTCCAGTATCTCATACCATTCCAGCTCTGCAAATCTGGTGGATTTTAAAGCCTTTTCCATCTGCAAAGCCGTTATTCGAACATTCTCCGTATCCATGAAATCCCTGGTCAGGAATCCGCCGAGAGCGGTCTTTTCATCGCGCGACAGATTTTTTAACACCACTGTGCCGCCCCAATGTCCCAGGCTGCGATATTTCTCACGAAATCCATCCAGCAGCTTTTTAAATGCAGATGATTTTTTAAAATACGCTGTACACTCGTCTAACAGCTGCTGCTTTTTTTCTTCTTTTATCATGCCTGCATCTCTTCACTTTCCGTAAGCATTTTCTTTACTTCTCCGTTCCAGATATAACGTATCACCGTAACATACTTAGCATTCTCCGGACGTATCAGCTGATATATAGCCAGACCCGGAACCGTATCATAATCACCCCACAGAATCTGTGAATTAATCATGAAATTAAAATCAAATTCCACCATCAGGCGAAACATATCACGGATATTGGTCTCATCGACTCCCGCAAAGGCCTCATCCAGTGATATCAGTTTCGGTGCGTCAGCTCTTGCCCCTGCGTACTTGGCAACGACTGCCGAAAACAACGGAACATACATTGCCATCGCCTTTTCACCGCCGCTGAATGTAAAGAACACACGGTTTGTCAACTCTTTCTTTTTTTCTCCGATTTTCTGACATTCCAACTGAAATTCAAACCACTGACGATAATCCAGAATATCGCGCATGACCGCATGAAATGACTGAATATCCGAGGTCTCACCGGTAACTCTGCGGGCCTCTTCTATTTTGGAACGGAAATGCCGTGACAACTGAGCGGTTTCCTCCGGACGCATAATATCCGCATCCTTTTGAAGCAGATCCACCAAGTCTTTTGTATCAAGCTGTTCTTCCTTTTCGGCGCGTTTGTTTTTCCAGCGCAGGCTCAACGTCAGCCCGCTGGAGGTCTTCATCGATTCCATGAGAGCATTCATTTTTTCGACCCAACGTTTGCTGTCCAGTATTTTAGCTCTGATTTTTTTACTGATGGTATTGCTCAGAATATCTTCAAAAAGTTCCCGGTCTTTCTCGCTTAACAGGTTTTTCTGTACCTGCGCATCCGCTTTCATCTGATTGATTAACTGTATAAACGTAACAGTCATACCTCTGTATTTTCCTGCGATATCAATCCGCTTCATGCTCACATCCCGAAAACCGCTTTCATCCTCATCGCGAGCAGCAAAAAGAGTTTTCAATGTAATCTGGTACTCAAGCAGTGCGCTCCGGCATCTGTGATAAACCTCCTGCAGACGTCCGAAAAGATCCGACTGCTTCTGAGTGCTGAATTTCCCCGACAGCATGCCGTATATTTTATCCGCAATAATCTCCGAATCTTCCGAAGCTTTATCTCCCGAGATTCCGCAGTCCACATATCCCAGCTGATATTCTTCCTCAAATGCCTCTCTCAGCCAGTCTCTGTAAATCAGCATGCCGCGTTTTTCTTCTTCCGACTGCTCAAGATTTTCCGTTATTTGTTTCAATTCCGCCTGCAGGCGAGCACGTTTTCCTACGCAGGCATCTCGTTCTGCCGGAATTTGCTGCAGCCGCAGCACACAATGATCCAAACGTTCTTTAACGGCACTGTAATCAGTCAGCTTCAGCTGCTCCAAAACAGATGCGAGGCTTTCGGCAATCATTCTGCGGCTTTGTTCTATCTGCCCAAGTTCATAGCGAATATCATCAAGGTCACACTCCACTTCTTCCATATGATTTTTCTGTATGCTGATTTGCTCCGTCTCGCCGACATATTTTGCATAATTGATCTGCAAGTCGTTCAACATATCCCCGTAACTTTGCAGACGCTCCTGCGCATCCTCAAATACCGACAGATTAGCATTTAAATCGCATTTTCTGCAGATTTCCTGTACCTGCATGCTGATTATATCCAGCTGCTTTCTCTCTTTTTCCGCCGCTTCACGCTGCATCTGCACGATTTCCTGTAAACGGGTCAGTTTTTCTTCCTGTCTCTCATATTCCCTTGCAGCCTGCTTAAGCTTATCTTCTTTTGGAAACTCAGCCCACTCACGTTCTAATTGATTTCTGCATTCCTGCAGTTCATCCCGCTCGTGATGCAGCTCCTGCAGTGCTTCTGACTGCAAATTATAAAGTGCCTCAAGTTTTTCTATCATTGCCTTCCGATATCGCTTCCTCGCAAGCGTCCCTATAAATTTAGGCTTGTACTGCTTAGTAACAGTTCCCTCAAGCACACCCAGTTTGTAATTTCCCTGTGCATCAATCCATGTTCCGTTTTTATCAGCATTCCGGCTGATTGCAGACAATATGCCTGTTACCTTCTGATACAGTAAAATGTCATTTTTTTCTTCATCAATATGCAGAGCCGCCGTTAAGCTTTCCCGAACTGCAGCGGCATCCGTAAACAGATACTTATCACTGAAACCTTCTCCAAGCTTCAATACCCGATCTCTATACTCCGCCGAAACAATTAACGCATCGAGTACGCCCATCCGCAGCAAAGCTTCCTCCAGAACGCCCTTTGCCTCTTCGGAAAGACTGTTGTCAAAATCCACGATTTTATAAAACGGCAGATATGGAATTCCTTTTTCATCCAAAGCTTTTCTGCTGGCGGCGGCTGCATCATCACACTCAAGTTCGGGATCGGTTTGCTCGCGCCACTTCTGCAATTCTTTTTCTTTTGCCTGCAGCTCCTCCGCTGCAATCTTTATATCCCATTCCTTATCGGCTGACAGTTTGCTGATTTCATTCTGCCTTGCTTCATATGACGGCTTCCAGAGATTACGTATTTCCCAATAATCCATTCCTGCCCGGTATCCATCAACCCTTCGATGCATATCAGGCAATGTACTGTTATCCGTCAGCTTCAGTTCTTGATTTGCACTGTTCCAGGAATAAATTTTTTCGATCAATTCCTGTTTTGCTTCATGCAGCACACTTTCATGCTGTCTTAAATTTCGCTCCGCCCGGTCCACATCACTGCGGTATCGATCCAGTTCTTCCACTGCTTTGCTGTATCGTTTTCTGCAGTCTCGTTCTTCCTTCAGCTTCTCCTTTCCCTGATCCACGATTCTGCGGTAATCGTTCCACATTTTCTTATGTGAAGAAAACTGGTATGGAGTGCCCTTTACCGCCATCAGTTCTTTCTTTAAAAACGATGCATCATCATATGGAATTCCCTCCATTTCTTCTTCCATTGTAACGAGTAGTTTTTCTGTCTCGCGCCAGTAGCCTTCACAGCGTTCTTCACTCTCACGTATCAGGATTTCCATCTCCCGCAATCTATCCTTTTTTTCCTCCTCCTGCTGCGTTTTCTGGCGATTTCTTTTATCGTTTTCTCCTTGCTGTAGTTTCAGCTTTTCTTCATTTTCTTTAAGCTTCGCTGCATCGCTTCCCGCCAACGAATTTCTTTCTTCCTGCAGAACATTTTCTTCACGTTCTAAAGCTTCAAAATGCTGCTGTTCCCGTTCTTCCTCATTTTGGTGTGCGCTGATATCCTGCCGCAGTTCATCTGCCTGCTTCTGCAGATTCCGATACTTTGCGCAGGCACCCTTATAGAGAGCTGCCTTGTCGTACAGCACGATTTCATTATATTGATCATATACTTTTTTTATTTGCTCCGCTGCCGAAATACCTTCCTGCAGCGCATCCAGATTCGTTTTTATGCTGTCCATGTTCTCAATGGCCTCGGACATCGGGCGCAGATCATCTTCTGAAAGCGTCTGCAGCGATCCGCTGAGTATTTCATTTATTACCGTCGGTTTAAAATCCTTTGATAATTTAGGCGTTCTGAGCTGAATCAAAAGATCGAGAAGCTCCTTGTATTCTTCTCTGGTTTCAAAGCCAAAAAGCAGACGGTTAACCATATCCGCATATTCCCGCTGACTTTCAATTACCATGCCGCCATCTCCGATGCGATTCGCCAGTTCACGCTTCGTATATACTATCTTCTCCGGCTGCTCTTTATATAAATAAATATCGATCCCTATACGTCTTCCATCCGTAATGCAGAAATACCAGGAATCCATTTTCTTGCTTTTTCTGGCTCTCAATCCGATGCCTAAAGTCAAATATTCATCACTTTCCTGACGTTTAAGTTCCATATAAAGGTATCCGATGCGCTCTTCTCTCTCATCGCCTTCCTCCAGCAGATAATTTTCCATTTTCCGCGCATTGGAGCCAAAAGGATCCAGTCGTTCCGGTCTCATATTTCCATCCAGCAAAAGAGGAATAAAACTTTGCATGGTGACCGATTTTCCCGAACCGTTCGCACCGCGAAGCAGCATTCTTCCATCCCTGAAAGAAAACTCCTCTTCATCATAATACCAGAAGTTTACCAACCCAACTCTGGAAAGCTGCCACTTACTGTTCATCTCTTCCTCCCTCTTCTAAAAAAGCTTCCGGATATTTTCCAATCATTTTTCCCGCTGCGGTGCTGATTCGTATCTTTCCGTTTTCACGTCTGATAAATCCCAGATACAGCATATACTCTGTCATCTCCAGACAGAATTCCTGTGTTGTCATGTTTCTGAACGTCTTTATAAATCCATTCATATAACGACTTCTGCACATTTCAAGCAATCCCATAAAATATTCCTCTGAAATCAAAATCTTTTCTTCGGTCCCAACGGTTATTTCACCGCTGCGTATTTTTTCAAGCACCAGTCCGTGAAACAGCAGTACAATATCCGACCTCGCATTGTCCTCCGGAAACGATTTCCCCATATGGCAATCCTCGCCCAAAATCAAAAATGCACTGTTTCGATGCACCTGAAGTTCACAATCCAGATACTCCGCAAGTTCTCCTCCGACAAAATTCCTCTGGTTTCTGATATATGCAAAATCCTCTTCCGAATCTTCATCCTTATACATGCCCGGCGCCATGAGCAGTGAACGATATACTCTCTGCCTTCTGACGATTCCTCTGTCTTCATCCACACCGATCCAGTCTTCTTTTTCAAACTGTTTCGGATCTTCATAATGCAGGATATCCTGCGTAAATGTGCGCATAAAATAGCGTGATACGCCTGTATTTTCATACAGGACTTCGCCTTGTCCGTCACTTGCGAATTCATCTTCACTGCCGTCATTAACATTGAGAATGCCGGCTTTCACACAGTATTTAAGTACTTTGATCAGCTGCCGGCGATACAAATATTCAGTCCAGTCAATTTCTTCCATATTGTATTGAGCCTGTATGTACTCCGTAAGCTGCGAGAGAATGAATTGTTCCGATGCGTCCTCCAGAAACATCAGCACCAGGCAAAAAAACACGTATTCCCGTTTATCTTTGAAATCCGCGATTCCCATCCACGCTTCCGGTCTTGCCGGCAATTTTTCTACCTTGATTAAATATGGATTCACCACAATCTGATATCCCAGTTTTTCCATAAGAAACGGTCGAAGTGCACCCACATCGTCTTTTACTTTATAATATAATTCTTTTTCGCGATGCTTTAAAATCCAGCGTCGTTCCAGCAAAATTTCAAGTGTCTTCATATTTTCCCTTCATCTGCATTTATTTCAAATCGAATCCTGTAAGCCGGTAATTCTAAAATTCCATCATCGGAAACAATCCTGCAGTACTCCTTCGTGTCTGCATTTTCTATATGATATATGTGTCCATCCTCTGTTTTCCCTTTTAATTCTCTGCTTTCCAGCGCTTTGGACAGCCACAAAAGAAATACATTTCTAACATGCGGACTTATATCGGAAAGCGCCGCAAAATCAAGTATGCCGTCCCGGATGTAGCTTTGCAGCAATTTCCGTTCTTCCTGCAGCCTTTGAATTGCTGCCTTCCGCATGTTTTCCTTCTCCGCCGAACGATCCGTTATACTGCTGCGCTGAGATTTTTCTTTATAATTTCGTACTCTTGGCTTAATTGTAACTTCATACGCTTCCTCCTCAAACACACCGCTGTTTATGCTTTCTGTCTTCCGCGCCGGAATTCCTTTAAAATGAAACGGCTGCTCTATTCCGAAAACACATGCCGCCAGCCTGTGTGCAGCCTCAATATCATCGCATTTCCAGAACATTTCAACCATTTTTCGATATTCCTCACGCCTGTTTGAACTGCTGTTGCTCTGCTCTCCGATTCTCATCGCATATCGCGTGATTTTACGGATAATTTCATTCGTCGCATCAAAAACTCTTGATGCCTCGGATTCCTTCCCGTCCCTTGCTGCAAACCATTCTTCAAGGCTGTTCCATCTGCCCTGTACGGTTCGTGAAATATCCTCATAACTTACTTCCGTATCCACACGAGGAATTGTAAACGTATACTCCGCAATTCGCCTCAGAATCTCATCCTTGAAATCCGAATCCAATCTGCGCAGATATTGTTCGATGATGCTCGCATTATTCTGCAGGCTCTTAACAAAAACCCTTAAATATTCAATAAGCCGATCCTTGAATACCAGAAAATCTTTCGTCTGCATCAGTTCCTCTGCTTTTGCGCTGTTAAGTTCTCTCATATAGTCCTGATAATTTTGGTTCAGTCGTTTGAAATCTGCATTCAGATCGTTCCACCAGGAATAAATTTTCTCATCGGACTTTTCTGCTATATCCTCCATCTGTTTTATCGCTGTGCGAATTCGTTCAAGAAGTGTCGGCTCCAGAGACGAATCCTCTAAAAACAGGTTCTCGATTCGTATAACCATTCGTTCGATTTCGACCGATGCTTCCGTCATCTGATATCGAAATTTTTTATTTTTAAACTCTTCAATGGTTGATACTCTCCGCGTATCCTGCGTCGGCGTCAAGTTTCCCCATTCTGACAAAGCCGTCAAATCCTGCTTGCACTGCTCCAATGTATATTCTCTGAAATATGGATCCTCCTGCAATTCCGCATGAATTTCCTCCGGGAACAACCAGTATTTCAAATTCTCATAGTGCAAATAAAAAAGCCGCATGATGGAACGATATCTATCCGAGTTCTCAACGTTCAGATAGTTTGCTTCATGCATCGGTTTTCTTACCGTTTCCTTTAATCTCATTCAGGGTTCCTTTCCCATAACAAAACAATTTCCTGCTCATTCGTTTTATGAATTCGTGTCCAGTATATCATATATTACAGATCTGCAAAACAGGCAAAATGCGTAAGTACTGAATTCGATTCTTTACTTACGCATTTTATTTACACTATCATTCTGAAGTTTTTAGAATCAGCGGCAGGCCCGCAAACACTCGGGTTACCGCGTCTGCACCCTTCGCTGCTTTAACCATTGCTCTTCCCGTTTCCTCTCTCCAAAGCCGCAGCTTTGGTTCGACCGGAACCAGGCCCTGCGATATGTCCGTACATATCACAATCTTGTCCGCAAGGTCTTCATATATTTTTTCAAATTCCTGAGCCGGATCTTTCTCTTCTTTTATGCATGCGAGCAGGAACTTTTCCATTCCATATATCGCACGTTTTGAAAAATCAATCCGCGCGTTATCCTCACTGCAAAAGTATATATCATCTTCACTTAAGTTGTATTTTGCCTTTGCATAATCAAGTTTTCCCTGATATGCTCCTCCAAAAATCAAGTCCATTTCTTTTCTCCCAAAAGCAATCACTGCATCTGCATCAATTATTCCTTGTACGTAAATATACTGCCGTATGCAGCCTCGGCCACATAGTCACACACTTCTGCAAGCGCAGCATCGATATAGCCCAAAGCTTTTCTGTAATGCTCGCTTAATTGTTCATAAATTTCAGCATCCGAATATATATTGTCCGACACGAAAACGATATTTGCGGCTCTTTCTGCAACGCATTTCAGCTCTTCTGCAATTCTAAGATAAACATCTTCATGTATGCCGTCTTCATTAAACATCTCATTAGACAAAAGTGCAGTCACGCTGTCCAGCAAAAATGTGCCGTTTTCATCCGCTTTATCGAATATACCGCATATATCGGTGCCCTGTTCAATCGTTTCAAAGCCCCAGCCGTCTCTGTCTGCAATATGCCTTTTTATCCTCGCTTCATCCTCTTCATCATGAGGAATCATTGTGGCAATATAGTAGAGAGGACCTCCTGTTTTTTCAGCCAGCTCTTTGGCATATTCCTGAGCAAAATATGATTTACCGTTCTTGCATCCTCCGGATATAAATATTTTCATACTAAAAGTCCTTCTTTTTATCGAGCTTTTTGATATATCCGTTATCTATATCAGCTTCCTCAAAGGTTGCCATATTGCACATAATGGCACATGCCCCTTTGATAATTTCAAATGCAAACGGACAGCCGCTGCCTTCGCCCAGTCTCATTTCAAGGTCAAACATCGGCTTGATGCCAATGGCTTCCATGGCATACACATATCCTGGTTCCTTGGAACAATGCGAACCAAACATGTAGCCCTTTACATCGGGATTAAGCGTATATGCACATAATGCGGCAACAGCCGAGATGTAGCCGTCAATAACAACGGGTATCCTATAGAGTGCCGCGCCTAAAAATGCGCCCGTCATTGCTGCGATATCAAATCCGCCTACCATGCTCAGCGCCTTAAACACTCTGCTGCAACTGTCACCACAGCCGGCTGCTTTTGATGCAGCTTTATCGATAATTTCTTTTTTCTTTGCAAAAGCATCCTTTTCAAGTCCGCCTCCCTTGCCCGTTGTCTTTTGTGCAGGCAAGCCTGTAAGTGCCGATAATACTGCGGCTGTCGTAGATGTGTTGCCGATGCCCATTTCTCCGACACCCATAATATCATAGCCTGTATCCGCTATTGCTTTCGCCATTTCAATTCCTGTATTTATGGCCTTTATCACCTGCCGGCTGTCCATAGCGGGTTCTTTTGCGAAGTTGCGGGTTCCATAGGCTATCTTGCGATTCACAATTTTATTCGTCAGCGTTTTTTTGCATGCGTTTGAATCGCAGTCCTCCTCCACAGGATTGAGAGTGAGCAATTCCTCCGGCAGATCGGCATCCACACCGACATCCGTAACCAGCAAATCAACGCCGAAACAGTTTGATATCGCTCCGACACCGGTAAGATGTCTCGATATGTTGATTGTCTGACTGTATGTGACCGACTTCGGAGCCACCGCTACGCCTTCCTCTACAACGCCATTGTCAGCTGCAAAGACTGCAATCGCACATTTGTCGATATTGTTTTGTATTTTGCCCGTAATTCCCGCAAGCTGAATTGACATATCCTCAAGTCTTCCCAGCGAACCGGTCGGTTTTGCGAGCGAATCCTGTCTTTTTTCAGCCTGTTTCATAATTTCTTCATCAACCGGCTTTATTTCATTTATTATATTCATCAGTTCATTTTCAGTCATATGTAATTCCTTTCCGCGAGCCACTTGAATGAATCTTCAAGCTCATACGCTTCCACCGTTATTGTGGTATTGCTGCCGCAATATAAATCTATATATTCCATGACTTTATCCATATCCATGCTGCCCTTGTCGGGAGAATTATGCTCATCGGATTTGCCGCTGTTGTTGTGCAGATGAATATGTCCTATATATTCTCCCAGCACTTCAAACCACTCTTTTATCGGCAGCTTGCCTGCTACGTTGGCATGTCCTGTATCAAGGCATATATGAACGCGTTTATCCGTTATATTCTCCATCATTTCACGCATCATATACGGTTCATCTTCAAGAACGTTTTCTATGAATATATTAAAGTCCTCCGGTTTTTCACTCATAAATTCATGCCAGAATTCCACCGACCGTTCATTTTGCCAGACTTTAAAAAAAACAAACGGAACATAGCCTGAATGAACGACCATTCTGCGGATTTTGAGCTGACTGCACACTTCATATGCCTGCTCCAGCCTCCCTAAAGCAAGGCTGCGAGCCTTGGGATCTATTGCTGCGGGATGAAGTTCCGTAAACGGTCCGTGCAGAATATGTCTGTCGGAAAGCTGCAGGATTTCTCTTGCTTTATCTACTTCGCTTTTGTCATCAAGCAATACCGACTGACAAAAGTTATCTATCTCTATTCCGGTTTTGTACTCTGTTATAATTCTGCGGGAATCCTTTCCCACAGTTGCTGTGTAAAATCTCGTTTTTTCTATCATACTGCGACCTTTCACTGCGAAAAAAACAATCTGCCGGGCAGATTGTACGCAGTGTTATTCATTTGCATCGTTTTTTAATTCAACGGCTCTCTGACTGCATTCATATGCATCCTCCGTATAGATATCGGCTGAAATTTTGTCCGCCCATGCCTGTGTTACCGGTGCTCCGCCTATCATTATCACGTACTTGCCCCGCTTATTCCTCTGTCTGAGTTTTTTTTCAAGTTCAGCCTGTCCTTGCATGGTAGTGGTCATCATAGAGCTGACACCAATAATGTCCGCATTCATTTTTTCTGCACCTTCTATGATTTTCTCTACCGGAATCGATCTGCCCAGATCGTATACCTGCACTCCCTGAGCTCTTAAAAAAGATATGCATATAGCCTTGCCTATATCGTGAACATCACCCTCAACGGTGGCAATCACCATTTTGATCGTCGATGCTTTCCATTTGTCTTTCATGATATCTTTGTCTATTTTGTTTATCACCGCTTCCATAACTTCGGCTGCAAAAACAAGTTCAGGCAAAAAAATCTCTCCGGATTCAAAAGCTTCGCCTTTTGCTTCCATTCCCTTAAAGAAACCCTCCTCGAGGATTTCCCACACAGGAATATCTTCTGCAATAGCTTTATCGATAACATCAACTGCCAGCTCTTCATCATTTTCAATAATTGAATAATATGCATCTTCTATCAGTTTCTGTTTCATCTTCTGCTCCGCGTATCACAAAATGATATAACATATGGCGAGGAACCCGGGAGTTTCACCCGGCTGCATAGATTTAGAGTCTATGTGGTCAATCCGACCCGTCCCCCATATCTGATTTTATTATACCAAATTTTCGGATTTTTTTCAACGGCGCAGCGATTAAATAAAGCAAATTCCATCTTCGGAGTCTGCACTCTTAATAAGATGGAATTTACTTTTACAAAGGAAACCTTCATCAGCCTGTTTCAATAATTAAAATAATCTTTATCTATTATAATATTCGTCCACTGCATCAAAGAAAGCGTGTATGTTCTCCCACGGTGAATGAGCCGGAATATCACAGCCTGAAGAGATTACGAAGTTCTTGTGGCTGCAGCATTTTTCCATTATATCCAATGTGGCTTCTCTGATCGATTCAGGAGTTCCGTTGCAGAATTCAACAGCCGGGTCAACATTACCCATTGTAATAATATCTTCCGGCATCAATTCTATCATTTTACTCATATCTATTGCATTTCCGAAATGATATCCAGCTGCTCCGCAGTAAACGATTTCATCCACGGATTTAATCGTGCTGCCGCCGCAGTTATGATAAACTACGCAGAAATATTCATCCTGCACCTCGTCTACGATTCTCTTAACATATTCGGATGAGAATTCTTTGAGCATTGCCGGTTTCATCAGACCTGCAAGAGGTTCTGCCATAGCGACGCCGTTTGCTCCAGCAGCCTTATATGCCTTAACGTATTTGATGATGAACTCAGTACATTTTTCAAGGAGAATATGTACGGTTTCAGGATCTTTTTTGCATTTGATTACAAGATCGCCGATATCCATAAGTCTGCCTGCCAATGAGAACGGTCCTATGCATCCTGCCAGTACCGGTTTATTTGTTACAGTGTCGAGTGCCTTCGCACATCCGTCAACATAGAGCTGAGTTCTTCCTGCGCCTACTTCAGGTACTTTTAACGCTTCAACGTCTTCTCTCGTTTTAACAATGGCATCGGGAACGTTAGGTACTTCATCATCAGCAAATTCCACTTTGCAGCCAAAAGCTTCTGCCTCAACCGATAAATCCATGTATGTGAGTGCCGCCCAACAATCAACTTCTTCTGCCAGAAGTCCCATGCCCTTTGCCTGTGTGTCAGGATCTGCCAAAAGTTCCGTAACCGTAAGTCCCATTTTAGTTGCAATCGGGAAACCCAGAATAGGTATCGGTTTTTTCCGGTCAGCCTCAAGAACATTCTTCATCCACTCTTTCATATTTCTTTTCATAGCTTTTCTCCTTTACTCTGTATTCACATAGGCACAATTCTCCGCCGATTATGCCATTTTAAAGCTGTGACCCACATTATGTTTACCAACCTGCAATAATTTATTATTCTGATAACTCAGCATTTTGCTAAATTATCTATTATTATGATAATTCACGCACCTTCCGTTCGCAATATAACAAAGTGTATGATTTATATTTACGAATTTGTAACATTGTATCCAACTTGTTATTTCAGCTTCATTAACGGTCGTCATCCCTTTTTTCGAGTGTGCTTCCGTATGAAGAATTGAAGAAGGTTTTCGAATATTTATCGAGCTTCCACTGCGGAACCTGGCATTCCTTGCACGGCGTGTATGCCCATTTGTTCCTGAGCCATCTCGCAGATCTGCAGTTCCTGGAGTTGTTTGTCCTGATTGTTTTCCCGCAGTGAGTGGTTAAAATTATATAATCACCGCAAAGATCTATCTCCCTTATTCCATGCAGTCTGCCCGTTCTTGAAGGCCACAGTTTCATTTTTTCAAGCAAAAGAAACAGCTCTGCTTTTTTTCTGTAATATCTTTTTCTTTCTTTGTTGCTCATTGGAAACCTCCCCCTGAAACAATTTCTGTTTCTGCATCTTATATCGCCATGCCCAGCATAACCGCTGTTCCGATTTCCAGCAAATCGTGTACATATCGCCCCTTCAGAGCGATTTGGGCTTCTTCATCGAGAGAAAACGGTATTCCCGGTGCGCAAATCAGAACATTCTCGGAGAGCATTTCTTTACTGAGCCAGTTTCCCGTGCATGTTCCGTCGGCTATATAATCATATTTTTTTAATTCATCCGCATTTTCAATCCAGCCGTATCCGTCTTTTGTCACATTGTGCATGAGATCTTTGTTTTTGTCATACACATCAACATCAGCACCTTTGTCACTCAGATATTTCGCCATGAGTTTTCCTATGATGCCATATCCAAGAACAGCAGTTTTCCGGCCTTCAATTTCCCCTGCCATACGGCACAGCAGTTCCGAAAACCCATATGCCGTTGCGATGTTATTATCGCCTGCTTTCCCTGTGTTGAGGTTAAGTGCAATATATCTTGCATCATCTGCCATGAATATGATATCGGCATTGTTCATATGCGCTTCAAATATTCCGTCAACATCCGTTTTGGCGGTCACAGACACGTCAAATCCCATGGCCGATACTATCGCTGCCACCGATTCCGAAAATGTACTTATAATACCCTCTCCGCTTGTAATCGGAACCACATAGACTTTGTATTCCGCAGCGGCCTGCAGTATCTTTTCGAGCGGATTATCCGATACGCATGCCGCAAGCTCCGCAAATCCCAGTCCTGTCCTTTCTTTCAGCGTATTGTTCCATCCAAGAGCTGTTTTATCAAGTTCTTTTATCCAGTCGCTTTTTAAACGTGTCATTTCAAACCT
>CAVCML010000084.1:0-5633 GCA_963603335.1 Bacteroidaceae bacterium
ATGATACGAAAAAGCTGTCTACAATATTATAAAACGCCTGAATAAGCATGGCAACCATCGCCGGCCAAGACATGGTAATAATCAACCGGCCGATCGGCATCTCGCCCATACGCTGCATACGCACGTCATGCTTGGCGTTCTCAGCAGCGTCATACTCTTCTTCAAGCTGCTTAAAATTATCTTCCTGACTCATACTTCACCTCTCGCTAAAATCACACTGAAGCATAAAAATTTTGCCTCTGATATGCAATAGTACCACCACGCAATACAAAAATCAACCCCCATTACGAATATAATGAAGAAGTGCCGAATTGATTGAAAATTCAATAATTCAGCACTTCTTTACATTCTGCTTATTCAAGAAAATCAGTCGGCTACCTTCGTCTTGTAGATGAACTTAACCGATCCGTCCATACCCTCCGGCACCTGCGTGAATGTGTTGTACGCTTTACCTGCGGCTATCAATTCACCGGCATTATTAACCGTGCCTTTAAGTTTCTCATTGTAGAGACTTACAATTTTACCTATTCCTTCTTCATAAAACTGACTCATACCTTCATTCAGCTTCTTGGAACCTGCATCGAGCTGTCCGATACCGCTGATCAGCAGACCTGATTTAGAGTTCAGTTCAGACATGCCGGCCGCCAGTTCGGAAGCACCGTCGGAAAGCTGAGTTTCACCTTCCATCAAAGCGGAAGATCCCGTAACCAGCTGTTTCAAGCCGGTGGAAAGTTCACCGTTTTCGCTGGTTGCAGCACCTAGCTGCTCTGCCATTTCTTTAACGCCTGCAGAAAGCTTGCCGGAAACATTTGCAAGACCCGGATTCTTCTCCGTACCATCACCTGACACAGCACCTTTAAGCTGCTTCATTCCGGCTGCGATTTTTGCAGCGCCGCTGCCGAGAGCCCCGGTCGTATCCATGGATTCCGAAACACCTGTCTGTGCGCTCTGTGAACCCTCAATCAAAGTTTTGAGCTGCGTGTAATCAGTATCGCTGATATCCCCCGATGCATGGCGCTGTTCCAGATACTCCAGCGCAGTTTTATCCGCTTGTGCGCCCTTATCCAGAGTTTCCTTGGCTTTCTTCATGCCGCTTACCAGATTATCGCTGCCCTTCACCAGCCCCGGATTTTCATCCGTTCCATCAAGTCCGGTGCTGATTGCTGCCGCATACTGGCTGATTGCACCGGCTGCCGTATTCATCTGGGATACACCGTTTCCCAGTTCGCTGAGCTTGCTTGTCAGCTTGCTTGAAAGCTGCTGGCTTCCGGCTGCTAACTTCTGGCTTCCCTGCAGTGCATCTTTTGTTCCTTCATTGAGTTTAGATGCCCCCTGATTTAATTTATCTACACCGGTTGCCAGCGCATCCGTGCTGCTGTTTAAGGTTTCAATACCCTCGTACAGTGTATTTGTTCCTTCAACCAGTTCTTTTGCGGCACTGTCAAGCTGCTCGATCTGACTGTCCAGATCGCCGGCATTCAGCTCACCCAAATCAATATCCTGGAAGAAGTCGTTGGTTACGATGCTCATCATGTCCTCAGGAGCGAATTTTTCGGCATCTCCCGTGATTTCCACGGTGCTGCCGAATCCCAGTTCATCCTCGGATATTCCCAGGCTGTCAGCGATTCCCGGAGCCGCCATGCCAACGATAAACGATTTTTCTCCATCATCGATTACTTTTCCGCTGCTTACCGTTACATTCTGGAATGTGTCATTTTCAAGAACCATGCCGGTCAGAACGACAAACGGCACCTTTACTCCGTTGTATTCCGCATTGTTGGTATAATTTATGACGATTTTCACCTTGCCGGTTTTACCTTCAAGATCCGCGCCCTTCACTTCCTTGTCATTCAGATAATACTTGATATCCATGGAAACAGGCGCTTCCTTATCCGTCTTGCCCTGATAGTATATGTCATTGCCCTTTGCATTCCACGAAAGCGTACCGTTATCTTCACGTTCGAATTTTTCATCACCCTTGACATTTTCAATATCTGTCAGCGTTGAAACATCCTCAATCTTATCTGAACCTGATTTGTTTTTCAGATGATCGCTTACGATAAGATCCGACTGGCTTCCATCGGACTCGGTTACCACATATACCGTTTCATCCTTCGTATTTCCGCTGTCCGCTGCTCCAAAAACCGGAGCTGCAGTCATTGTGAACGCCACTACTGCGGCAGATGCAAAGGACAGAATCTTCTTTCTCTTGAATTTCTTTCTGAATTCTACACTCATCTCTGATACCTCCTATTCAGCTGTATCCATAATCGGAGGGACATTACCCCTGCCCCCTGTATTTTCATTATTATTATCTTTGTTTATGAATCCCCTGCTTGTCCTGCAGATCAGCTTGTCAAACAGCATGAACATGGACGGCAGGATGAACATAACAACCAGCATACTGATAATCGCACCGCGTGCCATCAGAGTACACAGTGAACTGATTATATCAATGTCGGAATAAATTGCAACACCGAATGTCGCTGCAAAGAAGCCGAGCGCACTTACCATGATTGAAGGCATTGACGTCGAGTGTGCTATACGAACCGAAGTCCGTTTATCATTGCCTTCGAATCGCTCACGTTTGTATCGGGTTGTCATCAGTATTGCGTAATCCACCGTGGACCCCAACTGTATCGTGCCTATACAGATTGAAGCTATAAACGGCAGCTCCGTTCCCGTATAGTACGGTATTCCTATATTGATAAATATAGCCAGTTCGATAACCGCAACCAATATAATCGGCAGTGAAACCGATTTTAACACAACAGCTATTATCAGCAGAATCGCTATAATAGAAATTGCACTTACGACCTTAAAATCTCGATCCGTAATATCAATCAGATCCTTGGTGCACGGAGCTTCTCCGATAAGCATGCCTTCATTGTCGTATTGTTTTACAACCTGATTAATCTCATCGATCTGATTGTTTACTTCGTCGCTTGCCACCTTGTATTTGGAACTGATAATCAGCAGCTGATAATCATCGCTTTTGACAACGCTGCCCACTTCTCCCGGCAGAATTTCATCAGGAACAGCAGGGCCGAGCGCGCTTTCCAGACCGAGGGTGAAATTAACGCCGTCCACATTGTCAATATCGCTCATCATCTTGTCCATTTCTTTCTTATCCATATCTGAATCCACGAGCAGCATATGAGTCGTACTCATGTCGAATTCATCGCTCAGCTTCTCATTTGCCACTGCAAACGGCAGCGTCTGCGGTACGCTCTTGTCCAGATTATAATATACGCTCGTATGAGTATATCCGAAATATGCCGGAACGAGCAGAACGATGAAGATGATCGCAAATATTCCGGGCTTTTTCGTAATTGCCGCAGAAAGCTTGCCGAACTTAGGCGTAATATTCTTATGCCGTGTCTTCTCGATAGCTTTTTCAAAGGTAAGAATCAGGGACGGCAGAATCGTAATGCACCCGATTACGCCCAGGATTACGCCCTTCGCCATAACAATACCCAGATCCATACCCAGCGTAAACGTCATGAAGCACATGGCCAGAAATCCTGCCACGGTAGTGATTGAGCTTCCCGTAATCGATGTAAACGTATTGGCAACCGCCTGTGCCATCGCAGCTTCCTTATCCTTTGAAGGGTCCTGCCGCTGTTCCTCGTAACTATGCCAGAGGAATATAGAGTAGTCCATCGTAACTCCGAGCTGAAGCACCGCACTTAACGCTTTCGTTATATAGGAAATCTCGCCCAGGAAGAAATTCGACCCCAGGTTATAAAGTATAGCCATACCTATACCCGCCATGAACAATACAGGAATCATCCATGAATCCATGAAAATTGCCAGGATGACACAGCAGAGCAATACGGCAAGGCCGACATAAATCGGCTCTTCTTTCTCGGCCAGCTCCTTAAGATCCTCCACAAATGCGGTCATACTGCTGACAAAGCACTGTTTCCCGCCGATCTGTCTGATTTCAGACACGGCCTTAAGGCTTCCGTCCGAAGATGTTCCCTCGTCAAAAAATACCGCCATCAGCGTCGAATCACCGCTGTTGAATTTCTCATAGATATTGTCCGGCACCATTTCCAGCGGAACAGATGAATCTACAATACTGTCATACCATATTACGCTGTCCACGTGATCCACATCTTCAAATTTGCTCTTTAAAGCAGAAACATCCTTCTGATCCATGCCATCGATCATGACCATGGCAAATCCGCCCTTGCCAAAGTCATCCAGCAGAATATCCTGTCCCTTGATAGTCTGTATATCGTCCGGCAAATAACTCAGGATGTCGTAGTTGATCCGCGTCGCAATCATACCGAATAAGGACGGGATCAGCAGCAGTACGGCAATCACCAGAATCAGCTTTCGTTTCCGTGTGATTGCCTCACCAAGTTTCAACATAATTTCTATCACCCCTATATCTTCTAAAATCTACAGCGTAAGTTTACCATCTTCGTACACAAAACCAAATAATCAAAAAAAAGTCAGTGCACAAAATTTGTGCACTGACCGCGATTTGTCAAATATAATTTTTGAGTTTTTTATCTTAAAAACAGCTATAGATAAAACCTTTTAATTACACTAAATCGAGTACCTGATGCAGATCCGTTATTTCATAATCTATTCTCAGATCTTCCGGTGCTTTCTGCCCCGACGGATTGTACCAGCAGGTCAGAATTCCGGCGTTGTTGCCTCCGCGCATATCGCTGCTTAATGAATCACCGATAATCATTGTTTTCATACAGTCAATCGGACCTATGGCATCAAACGCCTTCTCAAAGAATTCTGCGTTCGGCTTTTCCGCGCCCAATTTTTCTGACAGGAAAATGCCGTCCATCAATTCACCCAGCCCGGACAGTTTAAGCTTTTTATTCTGCGCCGTAACGGTTCCGTTTGATACAACATACTGCTTTACTCTGCCTCGCAGATTTTTTACGATTTCCATGCTGTCATCCCGATAAACGATGGTATTTCCCAGCTCATGCTGATACCTTTCATTGAACTGTTCCGCCGCACTGCTGTCCAGTCCTTCCGATGAAAAAAACTCCTCAAATCGTCCCACCAGCACCTGCTGTTTCGTGATTTCATTGCGCTCCAGCCGTTCCCAATACGAACGATTGAGTTTGGAATATTCAGCCAGCATTTCATCGGTACACTCCCCCATTCCGAACTCTGCAAAGAGCTTCCTGATTGCTGCTTTTTCTGCTGCCAGAAAATCCAGCAGCGTCCCATCTACATCCCACAAAATCGTCTCTATCATATATAAATTCCTCCGCTGCTTATTATAGCACAAAAATATCATCAAAAAACAGACCACAGCGGAACTTATTTCACTGTGGTCATTTCTTTTTTATTTCGTTCTTCCGTCATTCGGCAAGCTGTATTCCAAAATCGAAAAACAGCTCCGCATTATGCCTAATTATGCTTATGGTCTCTGTCCCATGCCGCCTTCCAGAGTGATGGTTTCTCCGCTCATAAACTTGAAGTCCGGTGAAGCAAGCTGTACGCATGCGCGTCCGATTTCCGTCTCAACATTACCGTAGTGACCCATCGGAGGCATCTTTACATTAGCCTTGAAAGCATCCGGATACTGTTTTTCAAAGTTTTCCAGCTGTGCAGTCCATGCCAGCGGGCATACGACATTTACGTTTATG
>CAVCML010000085.1:0-2952 GCA_963603335.1 Bacteroidaceae bacterium
TAATTTTCTCACAATTCAGCCGCATGAATAGTATTTTACATGATTGACTAGTTTCGCCTTGTAACGTATAATAAATCCACATTGTTAATATATTAATATTACAAATAGTATTTTTTCATCTGTTTAAATTACATTATCCGCAAATTTGCACCAATGGAGGTATTAAATGAAGGCAACATTGAAAAATGAATTGATTCTGATTCTGGTTACATTTATATGGGGCAGTTCCATTGTTGCACAAAAATTCGGTCTGCAGAACATCGGTCCGCTGACGTTCTTCTGCATACGTTCCTCAATCGGGGCTGTTTTCCTCGGACTGATTTTACTGTTTCGAAAAAAAACAAGAAATTTAACCGAGGATAAATTTCGCAGGAAAGATGTATTAAAAGGCGGTATCTTATGCGGACTTGCGCTGTTTATGGCCGGGAGCTTTCAGCAGGTTGGGCTTACTTGTACGACTGTAGGCAAGGCAGGATTCATAACATCACTTTACGTAGTGATCGTTCCGCTGCTTGAAATATTCACCGGTAAAAAACTCAAAAAAGCCATGCTGATTTGTATTGCATTCACAGTTGCAGGATTGTATTTACTCTGCGTCCCGGCAGGTGAATTTTCAATAAGCAACTTTCAGATCGGAGAACTTCTCGTTCTGGTCTGCGCGGTATTTTTCGCAATACATATCATTATAGTGGATCGATTCACAGAAAAAGCGGATAGCATTGAAATGTCATGCATCCAGTTCATAACCGTAGCTGTGCTTGCATTTCCTGCAATGCTGATTATAGATCCGCATATACCGATTTCGGGAGAGGATTTCTGCTACAGCTTACCGCAGCTTGAGGATATATGGCACAGCATCGTGCCTCTTCTGTACTCCGGAGTGCTGTCCAGCGGTGTTGCATACACGCTTCAGATAAAAGCACAGAATTATATCAATCCCGTAATCGCCTCACTGATTCTATGCTGCGAGTCCGTATTCGCAGCTGTCTGCGGCGCCGTTATGCTCGGAGAAATGATGAGCATGAGGGAAATCACAGGATGTATAATCATGTTCATATCAATAGCAGCAACAAAACTTATTCAGCTTAAAAGTCCGCTAAAGTAACGCGCGGCGATAAATCTGCATCACAAGAATATTGCACATCCTGCGAAATCTTGATACAATAATTGAGAATGGGCTGCGGAGCACGCTTTGCAGCCCAAAATCCAAGAAAAATATCAGAAAGGAGATCCGGCCTGCCCTGCGGCGGACCGGTGTGCAGATATGGATTATACCAAACTGGCGGAATTGCTGTTTCCGCACATTACGAAAAACCCTGAAGACTACGAAAAACAGTTTCCGAAACGCGACCTGGCAGAAGGCGCTATGGTGACGAGACTGGGGCCAAGTCCTACAGGGTTTATTCATTTAGGGAATCTTTATGGAGCGTTTGTGGATGAACGGCTGGCTCATCAGTCAGGCGGAACGTTCTACCTGAGAATTGAGGATACGGATGACAAGCGTTACGTTGAGGGTGCGGTGGACACCATCATCAACTCTCTGGCTTTCTTCGGCATCAGCTTCGATGAAGGCGCACTTCTCGATGGTGAAAAGGGTAATTACGGGCCGTATTTTCAGAGCAGCCGCGGCGAAATTTATCAGTGCTTCGCCAAAGAACTCGTGAAAAAGGGTATGGCATATCCGTGCTTCCTGACGGAAGATGAACTTGCCGATATTCGTCAGAAGCAGGAGGCTGCAAAGGAAACGACAGGCATCTACGGCAAATACGCTGAGAAGAGCCGCAGCCTTACAATCGAAGAAATTGAAGAGAACATCAATGCCGGCAAGCCTTATGTCGTTCGTCTCAAATCCGATGGAAATCACAATCTGCCGTCTGAAGATATCCGCCACATTCAGGTGGAAGACGCAGTGCGCGGCACTCTTTCCATGCCGGAAAACAATCAGGACGTCATCATCTTAAAAGCTAACGGTATTCCGACTTATCACTTTGCTCACGTCATCGATGATCATCTGATGCGCACAACTCACGTGGTACGAGGAGAGGAATGGCTCATGTCACTGCCGATTCACGTGGAGCTCTTTGAAAAGCTGGGATTTGAGATGCCGACCTACTGCCACACAGCCCAGCTTCTAAAGCTTGACAATGGCAACAAACGGAAACTGAGCAAACGAAAGGATCCGGAATTGTCTCTGGATTACTATAAAAAAGAAGGCTATCATCCGCAGGCGGTCAAAGAATATCTGCTGACCATCTTAAACTCCAACTTTGAGGAATGGCGCATCGAAAATCCGGATGCTCCGATGGAGGACTTCCGGTTTACAACTGCCAAAATGAGCAGCGGCGGCGCATTGTTTGACATCAACAAGCTGAACGACGTATCCAAGGACGTACTTCTGCGCATACCGGCTGCCGAACTTGCGCAGTTCATGACCGAATGGGTTCGGGAATACAAGCCGCATGCATTAAAATATTTTGAAGGCAGCGAGGATTATATCGCAAAAGTTCTGGATTTAGGCAGAACAGGCAATAAGCCTAGAAAAGATTTGATTTATGCAAAGCAGATTTTTGATTTCATCAGCTATTTCTTCGATGATTATTTCGTGATTCAGGATCAGATACCTGAACAAATCAGTGATGCTGATGCGGCAGAAATTCTGAAACGCTATCTGGAAAGCTATAATCACGGCGACGATCAGAGCCAGTGGTTCGATAAAATTCGAACGATTGCTGAAGACATGGGTTATGCTGCAAAGCCTAAAGATTACAAAAAACATCCGGAGGACTACAAAGGTCATGTGGGTCATGTAAGCACGGTTATCCGTCTTGCTGTCGCCGGCCGCAGCCAGTCACCGGACATCTGGGAAATCCAGCAGATTCTGGGAGAAGAGAAGACGAGAGAAAGAATCGGGATGCTGATTGTTTAAAGTTTAAGGATGAAAATTTGGAATTT
>CAVCML010000086.1:0-19077 GCA_963603335.1 Bacteroidaceae bacterium
CTGATCAAAAACGCCAAACTGCGTTATACAAAAGAACCGACCGATATTCTAATCTGCGACGGTATTTTTAAGAAAATCGGAAAAATCGCCGACCCGCCTGCCGACACAGAAATAATCGATGCTGCCGGAAATCTGGTTACTCCGCCTATCGTCGATCCTCACGTACACCTTGATGCCGTTCTCGTTGCAGGCATCCTTCCGCGCAAAAACCAGACCGGCACACTGCTTGAAGCAATCGATATCTGGAGCGAATGGAAACCGGGCATTACCAAAAAAATGCTGAAGGAAAACGCCAGAAAAGTCATCGACTGGTACATCGCCAACGGCGTACTTCGCGTACGTACCCACGCCGACTGCACCGATCCGACGCTGGTTACCGTGGAGAGCCTTCTTGAATTAAAAGAAGATGTAAAAGACCTCATCGACATTCAAGTTGTTGCCTTCCCGCAGAACGGCATCTTTTCCGACCCGGCTAACCTTGATCTTCTTAAAGAATCCATCCGCATGGGCATCGATGTAATCGGCGGTGCACCTCATATCGAATACACCCGTGAAGACGGCGTCCGCGACGTTGAGACCGTCTTCGAACTGGCAGAAAAGCATGACAAGCTTATCGATATCCATATCGACGAAACCGGCGACCCTCATTCTCGCTTCATCGAAGTCATGGCCAAGGAGAGCATCAACCGTCACATGGGCGAACGGGCAACCGGAAGCCACACCACAGCAATGCACAATTACGACAACGATTATGCCTACAAGCTGATCGGCAACCTGGCAAGAGCCAACATGAATATGATTGTCAATCCATCTGCAAATCTGCTGCTTCAGAGCAGAATGTGCGGCTATCCTAAACCTCGCGGCATCTCCAGAGCCGATGAAATGCTGGCAAGAGGCGTCAACGTATGCATCGGTCACGACTCCGTTATGGATCCTTGGTATTCCCTCGGCAAAGCATGTCTCCTGCAGCAGGCATTCCTCATGCTGCACGCCGGTCACATGAACGGATCCGAACAGCTTCAGCAGATATTCGATATGATTACCACCAATTCTGCAAAGACGCTGCATCTGGACAACTACGGCATCACCGAAGGCAATCAGGCCGACCTCGTCATTTTTGATGCCGCTTCAGAAGATGATATTCTGCGCCTGCAGTCAGAATGCACCTATGTTATTCGCAAAGGAAAGATCATCTGCCGTACGACCCCTGCACAGCGCAAACTGACATATGGTGAAGAACCTTCGTATGTAGACTTTAAATTATAGGACATAAAACACTCAACCTTCAAAAAAGCCTGCCCGGCAACCGGCAGGCTTTTTCTCTATACAAATTCAGATTTTTTTGATAAAATCAAAGAAAACGCGAGGAACAAAGTATTGAATATCAAAGAAGTCGCAGAAAAAGCGGGCGTATCCATCACAACAGTGTCACGCGTCCTCAACAATCCGGAAATGGTTTCGGAAAAGACCAAAAGCAAGGTCATGAACGTCATGGATCAGTTGAATTACACACCAAACTGGTTCGCGCGCCATCTGCAGAAATCGCGTACCAACGTAATCGGTATGCTGATTCCAGACACTCTTGAACAATCTTATATGGAAATCACCAAAGGTGTAGAAAAGATCGCCAGGCAAAAAAACTGCAGCATCATACTCTGCAGTACCGAATTCGATCCTGAGATAGAAGCCGGCTACATTACCACGCTGGCAGAGCGCAGCATCGACGGACTGATTCTCACCTCACCGTCTATCGATCAAAAACAGTTTTCACGCCTCAAAAGCCGAAACATACCCTTTGTACTCATCGGTAAAACAGAATTTATACATGAGGCCAACACCGTCTGCACCAACAACGATACCGCAGCCGAAGAAGCCGTGGAATACCTTATTACCTCCGGCCGTAAAAATATAGCTGTCATACTGTCCGACAACCCCGAAAGCGATAACCGCGATAAACTGGCAGGCTGCAGACGCGCTTTGCAGAAACACGGACTGGTTCTGCATCCATCCAACATCCTGCATGCAGAAAACACCCTGGAAAACGGCTATATAGCATTCAGCAAGCTTCTGGAAAAACCGAACCGTCCGGATGCAGTGTTCATCGCCACCGACACCATGGCTCTCGGAGCTGTTGAGAAGCTGAATCAGGCGGGTTTGACTCCTGAAGAAATCGCAATTATCGGATTTGATGACCTTAATGTCGGTGCCGTCATAGAGCCGAAACTGACAACCGTCACCAAGCCATCCTATCGCATGGGAATGACCGCGGGAAGACTTCTCTTTGACATGATTGAAGAGGAAGACACGGACGATGATTTCCAGACAATTGTGCTTCAGTCACGCCTTAAAATCAGGAAATCATGCGGAAATAAAGAACGTTTAAAAGAAATCTGGTAAGGAGGAACTTATCATGTATGCAACCAATCTTATGGGATTGTCTCTGGATAATCCCGTTGTCATCGCTCCCGGGCCCTGGAGCCGCGGAGATAAACTGAAAGATGCCCTGCAGTGCAATGCCGGCGCTATTATCACCGAAAGCATCGTCAGCGAATCATACGCCGACACTTGCCCGCGCTATACCTACAGCAATGACAATCGCGGGCTTCAGAACATCCGGCTTTACAGCGCCCTGGAACTGGAAGAATGGATTTATTGGCTGCAGGAAGCAAACAGACAAAATCGTTACGGTTCTTCCTCCAAACTTATTGCATCCATCATGGGAACCTCCCCTTCAGAGCTCGGATACATTGCAAAAAAAATCGAAAAGACCGGAATTGATGGGATTGAAATCGGCTTTGCCTGCCCTATGGGTGAAGGCCAGGATATCATCGCAGGCGATCCGGAGCGGGTCTATGCCTACACCAGCGAAGTGGTCAAATCCGTCCGCGTGCCGGTATCCGTCAAGCTGAGCGCAGCGGTCGGCAGTCTATCCGCCGTCGTTGAAGCTGCCTGCAGAGCAGGAGCTTCAGGCATCAGCGGAATTGATACACTCCGCTGCATCCTGAAAATCAACATTGAAACCGGCAAGCCTGACCTGCCTACTTACGGAGGATATTCCGGAGCACCCATCCGCCCAATCGGCCTTGCAACCATTGCCAGCATTGCACAGTGTACCGATCTTCCGGTCATCGGTATGGGCGGAATCGAAAACTGCGAAAATCTCATTGAATATATCATGGCGGGAGCCAGCGCAGGAGCCATCGGTACCGCCATCCTGCTCCACGGATACGGCAGAGTCACCCAAATCATCCGGGATCTTGAAGTATGGCTGCAAGCGCATGAAATCACAAGCATCGAAGAAATCCGCGGACGCGCCCTGCCGGAGCTTCACTCTTTTGAAGAAATCAAAAGAGACATAAAGCACGCTGTGCTTTATGCAGAATGCGATAATTCATCCTGCATAAAATGCATTGACTGCTGTCCTCACAACGCAATTTCATTCCGTGGCGATCATGTCGAAATCGATGCTTCGCGCTGTGACGGATGCGGACTCTGCGTCAGCGTTTGCCCTGAAGAAAAATTGGAATTATGCCGATTATAATATTCCGATCAGCTCAGAACTTTTTTCAGAATCTCAATTCCTTTATCAATTTCATCATACGTAATCGTAAGCGGCGGGAGGAGTCTCACCTTATCCTTTGCAGTCAGTACCATCAGGCCTTCTTCCAGCGCTTCTTTAACGACATCACCGGCCTCTCTTCCATCCAGTGAAACGCCCAGCATCATTCCAAGGCCGCTGACAGCCGTTACATGCGGAAGTGCCTGCAGCTTTTCCTTAAGATACGCGGCCTTTTTCTGCACATCTGCAAGGAACGCATCGTCAATCCGCGTCAGCACCTCTACAGCCCCTGCACATGCCACCGGATTTCCGCCGTAAGTCGTTCCGTGATCTCCCGGTTTAAGCACGTCGCAGCACTTCTCGCCGAACAGAACTCCGCCGATCGGCAGACCGCCGCCGATGCCCTTTGCAAAGGTTACGATATCCGGAGTCACATCAAAATATTCATATGCAAAGAATTTGCCGGTGCGTCCGATTCCTGTCTGCACTTCGTCCACGATAAACACTAAATCATGCTCATGACAAAGTTCTTCCGCTGCCTTTACAAACGCCGGATCCAAATCCAAAACGCCGCCCTCACCCTGCACCATCTCCATCATGACGGCACATGTTTCATCGTCTACCAGCGATTTCAGCTGTTCGATATTATTAGCCTCGCAGTATTTGAAACCTTCAAGAAACGGAGTAAAGAACTTGTGATATTTTTCCTGACCCGTAGCTGTGATGGTCGCCATCGTTCTTCCGTGGAAAGAATTTGCCAGAGAAATAATTTTATTTACATGTTCTCCGCGCTGAGTCGTGCCATACTTACGAGCGGTTTTAATGGCAGCTTCGTTAGCCTCTGCACCGGAATTTCCGAAGAATACCTTCTTCAGACCCGTTCTCTTGGTAAGAAGATCCGCAGCCTTGACCTGCGGCTCTGAGTAAAACAGATTGGATACATGCTGCAGCTTTTTCAGCTGTGCCGTCACTGCTTCCACCCAGCCGTCATCACAGAATCCCAGACAGTTTACACCGATTCCCGCGGTAAAGTCGATGTATTCCCTACCGTCGACGGAAATACACTTAGCACCTTTACCATGATCTGCCACCATATCGTAACGAGAATAAGTTCCCATAATTTTTTCCTGATCCAATTTCTTGATTTCTTCTTTATTCATTCCAGTATTTTTCCTCACTTTCCTTTATAATTGCCGTACCGATACCTTTGTTTGTGAAGAATTCCAGCAGCAGACTGTGCGGAATCCGTCCGTCCATGATATGAATTCGAGAAACGCCTTCCTTCAATGCCTCAATGCAGTTGCGGATTTTCGGCAGCATGCCGCCCTGAATTACGCCTTCTTCCACCAGTTTTTCCGCTTCATCCACATAAAGCTCCGAAATGACGGAAGCCGGATCTTCAGGATCCATCCGCACGCCTTCCACATCGGAAAGGTATGCCAGCTTTTCGGCTTTCAATGCCATAGCAATTGCACTTGCAGCCTCATCGGCATTGATGTTGTACGCATCGCAGTTATCATCCATACCAATCGGATATACAATCGGCAGGAAGTCCTGCTCCATCAAATCGGTCAGGATTTTTGTATCAACGGATTTGATATCTCCTACGTATCCTATGTCTCGGCCGTCCACGTATTTTTTCTCAACCTTCAACATTCCGCCATCCATGCCGCTTATCCCGGCAGCTTTCACTCCCAGCGACTGTACGTGGGCTACCAGATCCTTATTTACCTTGCCCAGCACCATCTGTGCAATCTCAATCGTTTCCTTGTCGGTAACCCTCAGGCCTCCGACAAACTCGGTTTCCTTGCCTGCTTTATCCACCCAGCGGCTGATTTCCTTGCCGCCGCCGTGTACGATAATCGGCCTGAACCCTACCAGCTTCAGCAGTACCACATCCTGGATGACTTCCCGTTTCAGTTCCTCATCTATCATAGCACTTCCGCCATACTTTACAACAATTATTTTGTCGTGGAATCTTCTTATATATGGAAGTGCCTCGATGAGCACCTCCGCTTTTTCCAAATATTTCTGATCAACCATATTTAACTCCTGTAATCCCCATTGATTTTTACGTAATCATAAGTGAGGTCGCATCCCCAGGCAGTCGCTTCCGCTTCACCCTGGTGCATATTCACATAAATCCGGACTTCTTCCTCCGCCAGTATTTTAGATGCTTCCTCTTCACTGTACTCCTTGTGACGCGATCCCCGGCACACCAGTACCCTGCCTGCTGCCGAAGCCATTTCCACGTCTATGTTTTCCGTGCTGAATTCTCCGTCTGTATAACCTATGGCACAAAGCACTCTCCCCCAGTTGGCGTCCGATCCGAAAATTGCCGCCTTCAGCAGATTTGAGGAAATAACCGTCTTGCTGATTTTCGCCGCAATTTCCCGGTTCGGAGCTCCCTTGACCTGACATTCAATCAGCTTTGTAGCTCCTTCACCATCCCGCGCCAGCTTCTTTGCCAGATATGTCGTCACCATAGAAAGAGCCTCGCAGAACGTATCATAATCCGTACCCTCATCGGTGATTTCCGCATTTCCGCAAAGGCCGTCAGCCATTACAGCTACCGTATCGTTGGTGGACATATCGCCGTCCACACAAATCTGGTTATAGCTCGTTTTCACATCAGCTTTCAATGCCTTCTCCAGCATCGCCGGCGAAATTGCTGCATCCGTCGTGATAAAAGAAAGCATGGTTGCCATATTCGGATCGATCATGCCGCTTCCCTTGGCGATACCTCCGATGCGGCATGTCCTGCCGTCCAGCTCGAACTCCACGGCTATTGACTTAGGGATGGTATCCGTCGTCATAATCGCTTCCGCCGCTTCCACGCCCTTGTCATAATCAATGCTTTCCGCCAGCTGCGGCACACCGCTTTCAAACGGCTCTATAGACATCTCCTGCCCGATGACACCGGTGGAACATACGATGATGTCTTCCGCTTTCAAACCCAGCGCTTTTCCTGTAATTTCACAGGTTTTCTCTGCAATCTCCGGTCCGTTCGGTGCGCAGGTATTGGCGTTTCCGCTGTTGCATATTACAGCCTGCGCTCTTCCGTCAGCCAGATGTGCCTTCGTCACCGCAAGCGGCGCTCCCTTCACCTTATTGGTCGTATATACAGCCGCCGCACTGCACATCACGTCACTCACAATCATAGCCAGATCCTTCTTAGTGCTGCCGACCTTGATGCCGCAGTTCATGCCTCCCGCACGAAATCCTTTTGCACTGCATACGCCTCCGTCAATGTATTTCATCTATATCAACCCCTTTCCTTCGTCAATTTCAAGCATGATATTCATGTTCTGGATAGCCGCACCGGATGCGCCCTTTCCAAGATTATCATATGCCGCAATCAGCAAAATATTGTCATCATTTCCGTTCACTGCGATTTCCAGGCGATTTGTACCTGCCAGCCGATTGGCGGCAATGAATCCGTTATCGTCCATCTCATCCACCACGCTCACCAGAATCTGATCTGCATAATATTCCTTCATAGTCTTCTTTACCGCTGCGATGCCTCCTGCAATTCCCGTCACCGGAACGGTCACTTCCATACCGCTGTAATAATCCGCCACCACCGGCATAAACGCAGGTGTCTTAATCAGTCCGGCCGCCGCTTTAATTTCCGGCAGGTGTTTATGCATCTGCAAAAGTCCGTACTGCCGCGGACTCTTCAGCGGATCATCCGCAGGATTAAGCTCAACTCTTTCTTCTGCTTCATACTGAGCAATCATCTTCTTGCCGCCGCCGCTGTATCCTGTCAGAGAAAATGCTGCCACCGGATAATCTTTTGGCAGCAGACCCGCTTCCAGAAGAGGTTTAGTCAGCAGGATTACCCCCGTTGCGTGACATCCCGGCACCGCTACGCGGTTACTGGCTTTAATTTTTTCTCTCTGCCCGCTGCAAAGTTCCGGCATGCCGTATACCCACTCCGGATTAGTACGGTGCGCTGTGGACGTATCCAATATGCGGCAGTCCTTCGGCGCTGCGGCCGCAATTTCTCTTGCAGCCGCATCCGGCAGACACAGAAATGAAATATCCGCCTCTTTAATCAACGCCAGACGCGCGTCAAGATCTTTTCGCTTTGCTTCTTCTATTTTTAACAGCTGTATATCATCCCTCTTCTGAAAATACTGATGTATCTTCAGACCTGTGGTTCCTTCTGCTCCATCGATAAAAACTTTGTATTTCATAGCACCCTCCCGCCACGCATATTTATTCAGATAATGTATAATAATACAACGGTTGCTTCAGGATTTCAAGCTATTTTAACAAAAAAGACTCCGGAAATTCCGAAGTCTTTTGAATGTTCAATTCCTATTGAATTTAGAGAGCTTTCTTTGCAGTCTCGCACAGCTGAGTGAATGCTGCAGGATCATGGATTGCCAGCTCGGACAGCATCTTTCTGTTGATGTTGATGCCCGACTTCTTTAATCCGTCAATCAGTCTGCTGTATGAGATATCATTCATTCTTGCAGCAGCATTGATTCTTGCAATCCACATTTTTCTGTATTCTCTCTTCTTGTTCTTTCTGCCTACGTATGCAGAGCGAAGAGCTCTCATAGTAGCCGGCTTTGCAGCTCTAAACGTCTTGCTCTTGGCACCGTAGTAGCCTTTCGCCATCTTTAAAACTTTTTTATGTCTCTTATGTGCGTTTACACCCTTTTTTACTCTTGCCATCGTTTGACCTCCTTACTTGCTCAATACTGCCTTGATTCTCTTCAGATCTGCGCTTGTTAATGTTGTAGCCTTTCTGAGGCCTCTCTTTCTCTTCTGGCTCTTCTTCGTAAGAATATGGCTCTTATATGCTTTATTTCTCTTTACTTTTCCGGAACCTGTTATTTTGAATCTTTTGCATGCGCCTCTGTGAGACTTCATTTTCTGCTTTGCCATGGTATTTTCCTCCTGTTTTATATTAAAAATGCTTAATGCTTACTTATCCGATTTCGGTGCAAGAATCATAGTCAGGCTTCTGCCCTCGAAATTAGGTTTCTTATCGATATCACCCACATCCGACACAGCTTCGGCGAACTTGTTCATGACTTCCATGCCGCGCGCCACATAATCTCTCTCTCTTCCGCGGAAACGCAGACTTACTTTAAGCTTGTCCCCGTCGCTCAAAAATTTTGCTCCCGTCTTCGCCTTGACCATAATGTCATGATCTTCGATGAATGTAGACAGGCGGATTTCTTTTACCTGTGTGGTTTTCTGCTTTTTCCTGGCTTCTTTTTCCTTCTTCTGGAGCTCGTACTTGTACTTGCCGTAGTCCAGGATTTTGCAAACCGGCGGATTTGCCTTCGGTGCGATGCATACCAGATCCAGATGCTTTTCTTCTGACAGCGCCAATGCATCTTCACGACTCATGATACCCATCTGTGTACCGTCTGCAGCGATAACTCTCAGTTCCTTTGCACGAATTTCTTCGTTTATCATAGCTTCTCTGCTAATTGCCTTACACCTCCAAAAATTATAAAAGGCGGATTCAACGATCCGCCTCTGTACATTCACACATTTCATCAGCCGCTTCCGGTGCAGGAACGGCCTTCCGCCTTATCGGAAAAATGTTTCGTATTAACCCGGGCAGCCGCAGCCTCCGGGTGAGAAGCGGATTACTTCTTCTTTGCTACTTAGGTAGCATACCACAACTCTCCGATGCGTGCAAGTAATTTCTTAACTTTTTCCGGGTTTTCTGCAAAGCCTTTTCTTCTGCAAAGCCGGGTGAACGCCCTTTGAAGAATCTATATTCCTAAAATACGTTTGAGATCTTCTTTTGAGTGAAGACCCACCAGCTTATTTGCCTCCTTACCGTCTGCAAAAAGCATCAGAGTCGGGATGCTGGTAATTCCAAACTTCAGCGCCAGCAGCTGTTCTTCGTCCACATTGACCTTGCCGATTTTCACCGCATCCGATTCCGCTGCTATCTCATCCAGCACCGGTCCCTGCATTTGGCACGGGCCGCACCATGTTGCCCAAAAGTCAATGAGCACCGGCACCTTGGATTCCAATACTTCCTTTTCAAAATTATCGCTTGTTATAGTAATGATGTTCATTTTTGCCCTCCTTATTATATAATCTCTTTTCTTTCTGTCCGCGATTCCCTGTCGATCCCTCTTACTTACTATCATACAGATTTATACTGGACTGTCAAGGTAAATTTTATATATTTTCTTGTGAAAAATGATTTTTCCGTGTATTATATATTAGATGTAAGAAAAAAACAATTGCGGCGGAGAACACTATGAAATCAATCAAAACAAAAGACCTGATGCCGATTCTTGACGGCATCAGTGACGCAATCTTTATCGATGACGGATCCGGAACATGCATATGGTGCAACAGCGCCTGCGAAGAGCTGTACCGGATTTCCCGCTCCGATGTCGTGGGAGCACATGTGGAAGATCTGGAAAAGACCGGAATCTTCGCTCCTTCGGTCACGCGGCGGGTTCTCGATGAAAACCGTGAAATCACTATCATACATGAAAATAAAAACAAAAAAAAGCTTTTGACAACCGGAACACCGATTTACAATGACAAACAGGAGATATGCCTGATTATCACCGTTTCACATGATATCACCAGGTTGACATCGGATCACGATTCACTGAATCACAACACCGGCAAGCTGCTGCAGATCAATGATATCGACGGCATCGAGGTTCCCGGCGGCGATATTATTTCCAGCAGTCAGGCCATGCAGAACGTAATGGCTCTGACAAGACGTCTCGCCTCCGTCAGCACGACGGTGCTCATTACCGGAGAGTCCGGCGTCGGCAAAGGCCTGATTGCCAAACAGCTTCACGACGAAGGAAACCGGAGCGGCAAACCGTTCGTCACCGTAAACTGCGGTGCGATTCCGGACACCCTGATTGAATCAGAACTCTTCGGTTACCTGCCGGGAGCATTTACCGGCTCCAGATCCGATGGTAAAAAAGGACTGTTCGAAGTAGCACAAAAGGGAACGATTTTTCTCGATGAAATTGCTGAGCTTCCATTAAATATGCAGGTTAAGCTCCTGCGCGTCATCCAGGAACGAGAAATTACGCCTGTGGGCGGAGTAAAACCCGTTCCTATCGATGTGCGCATCGTATCAGCCACCAACCGCGATCTGCAGGAGCTGGTACGCCATGATAAATTCCGTGAGGATTTGTATTACCGGCTGAACGTTGTGCCAATCAACGTGCCTCCTCTGCGCGATCGTCCCGAAGATATTCTTCCGCTGATTCAGAGCAATCTGCACAAATGCAATGAAAGCCTGGGTGAACACAAGGTTTTGAGCTCCGAAGCCTTGACCATACTGCTGAAATATCCGTGGCCCGGCAATGTCCGCGAACTGCAGAATATCATCGAGCGGCTTGTCATCACCACCAATGAGGATACTATTACAGAAGAAAATCTGCCTATTTTCATCAAGCAGGAGGCAAAGACCAATGCCAATACCAAAACAGATCTTTCGCTTGCTGCCGCCATGGAAAAAGCAGAACGTGATATTCTTAGCAATGCTTTGGCCAACTACAAATCCACTCGAGCAATTGCGAAAGTTCTGCAGGTCAGTCAGCCTACAATCGTCCGAAAGCTTCATAAATACGGGCTTTCAGGCTCTGACGATTAATTTTTAAGTCTTTGCAGACGGCGAAAAAGCTCCTGCGTTTTTAGAATTTTGAGTCTAAAAAACGGTGATTTCGGAGGTAAATTCAGGGTGATACATTTTTGTATCAGCGATACATTTTTGTATCAAGGCCTGAAAATCAGTAATTTTAAAGGGTTTTCGGTGTTAAATAATATACAAACAATCTGCGATACATTTTTGTATCGCGGATTTTATTTTAAACGTTTTTACTTAAAATTTCTATGGAGCTGTATTTTTTGTGTATACATTATACTATTTTGCTTGTCCGTTCCGGACTTCAGTAATTTCAAGCCTTTCGAGCTTTTTGTTTGAAGTGTGAAATCTTTTTGTAAAAAGCAATAAAAATCTTTCACATATTTGGCATACTAATTGCGTATCATATAAGTGGCGCCGAAAGGAGCCTCAATAAAGATTGTTATTTTATAAAATAAAAGGAGGACTTTAAAATGGCAGATTTAAACTTTGCTGAATACGTTGCAGGTTTAGTAGAAAAAGGAAAGAAAGCTCAGGCTATCGCAAACAACTTCACACAGGAAGATGTTGATCTGATTACTGCCGCTGTTACTTATAACCTCACTAAGCCGGAAAAGGCTAAGATGTATGCTGAAATGCTGGTTGAAGAATCCGGCATGGGTATCGCAGAAGATAAGGTTGGTAAAATCTATGGTAAGGTTTGGGGAGCTTATCTCCAGATGAAGGGTCAGAAATCCGTTGGCCTGATTGAAGACAATAAAGAAACAGGAATGCAGAAATGGGCTAAGCCGATGGGCGTTGTTGCCGGCATCATGCCTGTAACAAACGGAGAAGCTACTCCGATTGTTAAGTCCAACATGGCTCTGAAGACCAGAAATGCTATCATCCTGGCTCCACACCCTAAATGCAAGAAGCTGAACGTTGTTATCGTTGACGAAATCAGAGCTACTCTGAAGAAGTTAGGATATCCTGAAGACTTAGTACAGTCCGTAGAACCTGAATATGTTAAACTGCAGACTTCTCAGGAACTGATGAAACAGTGCGACTTCATCCTGGCTACAGGCGGTGAAGCACTGGTTGAAACAGCTTACTCCTCCGGTACTCCGGCTATCGGCGTTGGCGTTGGTAACTGCGTATCCATCGTAACAGGCAAGACTCCAATGGATAAGGTTGCTGAAATGATTGTTAAGTCCAAGAGATACGACAATGCAACTTCCTGCTCCACAGAAAACAACATCATCGTATTCGAAGACTGCTATGATGAATTCGTAAAAGAAATGGAAGCTCACGGCGCTGTAATGTTCAAGGAAGGTTCCGAAGAAAAAGAAAAGCTGAAGGTTGCTATGTGGCCTAACACTCCTAACGATCACGTTCTGAACAGAGCTATCGTTGCTCAGAATGCTGAAACTATCGCTAAGATTGCCGGCATCGATGTACCTGCAGGCACTGCAGTTCTGATGGCTGAAGAAAACGGTGCTGGACTTGATCACCCGTTCGCAGGCGAAAAACTGTCCCCTGTATCCGGCGTACAGAAAGCTAAGGATCTCGACGACGCTATCGATAAGATGATGGCTTGCCTCGAATATCAGGGTAAAGGCCACAGCTGCGGTATCCACACTAACGACCCTGAAGATGTTAACAGACTTGCTGCAGTAGCTCCTGTAACTAAGTGTGTTGTTAACCAGCCTCAGTGCCTGACTAACTCCGGCGGCTGGGATTGCGGATTCCCTGTATCCATGACATTAGGCTGCGGTACTTGGGGCGGAAACAGCGTATCCCACAACGCTACTTGGAAAGACCTGCTCAACTTCACTTACGTTTCCAGACAGATTCCTAACTGGAAGCCTGCAAAGGTTGAAGATTTCATCGATGCAGATGTAATCGCTAAGGTTGATGCATAAGCAAAAGAAAACATTGAAAATTCCAGCATTAATTACAAATTTAGAGCATCAATTAAAGATGTTTTAAAGAAGGTTGATAATTTCTTGACAATGTAATTGTGCATGAGTATACTCTTGTATAGGGGCGAAATCGGTACTTTCGTCCCTATATTATACCGTTATTTCCAAAGCCAATTTGGAAAGGGCGAATTTTCGTTTCTCTTGCGAATTTTCGTTTCTCTAATGAAGATGAAGAAAAAAGGAGATTTGAAATGTCAGCAATTAAAGAAAAAGACAAAAAGTACAACTTACATTCCTGGTCGGCTCAGAACAAAGTAGATCCGATTGTTGTTACCAAGGCAGAGGGTCTGTATTTCTGGGATGAAAACGGCAAAAAGTATGCAGATATGTCCTCTCAGCTGGTTAACTCCAACCTGGGACACGGCAACAAAGCTATCGTTGACGCTATCGTAGAACAGGCTCAGAAGATTCCGTTCATGGGACCTGCTTTCGCTATGGACTGCAGAGCTGATGCTGCTGAAGCTGTTGTTGAAGCTACAGGCTTCAAAGGCGGTAAAGTATTCTTCACAAACGCAGGTGCTGAAGCAAACGAAAACGCTATCAAGATTGCAAGACAGTACACAGGCAAACTGAAGATTTTCTCACAGTACAGATGCTATCACGGTTCTTCCGCAGGTGCCGGTATGCTGACCGGTGAACCGAGACACTTCTTCAATGAACCGGGCGGCCCTGGATTCGTTAAATATGACGGACCTTATGCTTACAGAGCACCTAAGGCATGCAAATTCGAAAACGATGACGATGTTGCTGATTTCTACCTCGAACTTCTGGAAAACCAGATTCTGTACGAGGGACCTGAACAGATCGCAGCTATCTGGCTCGAATCCGTTGTAGGTTCCAACGGCGTTCTGATTGCTCCTGTTAAATGGTATCAGGGCGTTAGAGCACTGTGCGACAAGTATGACATCCTGATGGTAGCTGACGAAGTTATGGCAGGATGGTACAGAACAGGTAAGTGCTTCGCATTCATGAACTTCGGATATGAACCGGACATGATTACATTTGCTAAGGGCTGCACTTGCGGATATGTTCCTCTCGGCGGCGTTGTTATGCAGGAAAAGATTGCTAAGTTCTTTGATGAAACTTCAATGGGATGCGGCCTGACTTACTCCGCTCATCCGATGGGCTGTGCTGCTGCAGTTGCAACTATCGCAGAATACAAGAAGGAAGATATCGAAAACAAGATGAAGGTTACAAGCAAAGTGCTTGCTGACATTCTTGATGGATATGTAGAAAGCCACGCTTCCGTAGGACAGGTTAGACACATCGGTCTGTTCTCCGCTATCGAGCTGGTTAAGGATAAGGAAACCAGAGAACCGCTGGTACCGTTCGGCAAGGATCCTGAAGGCATCATGCCTAAGATTCTGGGAATGCTGAAGGCTGACGGATTCTGGACTTACTCCCACGAAAATATGATCGTTGTTTGTCCTCCGCTCATCATCACAGAAGAACAGCTGAGAGAAGAAATGGCTATCATGGATAAGGTATTAGATTCTGTAGATCAGATGATTTAGTCTATAGATCAATAAAGTACTCCTAGAAAAGCAGGTGGAAACCACCTGCTTTTTCATTTAAAAAGAACAGCAAACATGCGTTTACTTTTTGTTCTTTTTATGGTATTCTATTACTATCTATAAAGGAGGATGCCGCTATGTCAAAAGATCGCGAACAGAAAATACTGGCTTATATGAAGAATGAAATCAAAACTAAAGGATACCCTCCTACGGTACGTGAGATTTGTGCCGCACTGAACATCAAATCCACCTCTACCGCCCATAAGGACATTGCAAGCCTCGTAAAACAAGGCTTTATCAAGAAGGATCCATCCAAACCTCGTGCACTCATGATTGTAGATGATTCCATCCCGGCATCTGCAGAGCAGATGCCTTCAGAATCCACCGTTCCTTCCATGGACCGGGATTTCAACACCGATGCTGCATATCATACTCCTGTTGTAGAAGTGCCCGTAGTCGGCCGTATCGCTGCCGGGACTCCGATTCTGGCAGAACAGAACATCGAGGACAGCTTCCCGATTCCAAGCCGTTTTTTAGGCAGCGGCCGCAGCTTCATGCTGGTCGTCAAGGGAGAAAGCATGATAGAAGCAGGTATCATGGACGGTGATTACATCCTTGTTGAACAGCAGCACAGCGTTCGCAACGGTGACATCGTAGTCGCCATGATTGATGGATTTGAGAGTGAGGCCACCGTCAAGACCTTTTACAAAGAAAACGGTCATATCCGGCTTCAGCCTGAGAATTCCACTATGAGTCCGATTATCGTCAAGGACGTTAAAATTCTCGGCAAAGTGAAAGGCGTATTCCGATATTTTTAAGTCACAGCGCTTACAATCAAAACGGAGCACAGCAGCTTACTGCATCGAGGGCTTTCGCCGCAGTGAGCTGCTGTGCTCCGCTTTTTAATTCTATTTTACCAGCAATTTTTTAATTCCTGCATCCAGCCCGTCAAGAGTCAGTTCATACATCGGGAAAACTTCCCTGATTGCCTGAATTGTCTTATATCCATACGTGTAATTCCACGATTCCTTATCAATCGGATTGAGCCAGATTTTTTTCTTGTATCTTCTGTTGAATTTCTGCAGCCACTCAATGCCGAGTTCATCGTTGCCAAGTCCGATGATGGCATTGCCTCCTTTTCTGAAAAGCTCCGACGGAGCCATCGCTGCATCACCCACGAAAATAACCTTGTATTCGCTGTCCAGATTGTTCAGCACCCAGTTGGTCTCCACCCAGTCACCGCGTTTGCAGTACGGAGTATTGTAGAGATTGTCATAGATGCAGTTATGGAAGTAATACACCTTAAGATCCTTAAAGTGATTGGACTTGCTCACCGCCTGGAACAGTCTGTTGCACAGTCTGCTGTACGGCAGCATCGATCCGTCCGAATCGATGAGAAGCAGCAGCTTGACCGTATTTTTACGAGGTTTGTCGTATACGATATGAAGCATGCCTGCATTGTCGCAGGTTTCATCGATGGTCTTGTCTATATCAAGCTCTGTCTTCATTCCCTCTACGCGTGAAGAATACTGGCGAAGCTTTCTGAATGCCATCTGAAACTGTCTGATATCCAGTACCTTATCCTGTCTGAAATCCTTGAAATTTCGCTCTCCGGCAATCTGCAGCGCCGATTTGTGACGGCTTTCCCCACCGGTACGAATTCCCGTGGTATGATAACCGCCGCGCCCCATAGTGGATGTACCGCCGGTACCGATCCAATATGTTCCGCCATCGTGCTTTTCTTTCTGTTCTTCGATTCTTTCACGGAACAGACGCAGCACTTCTTCAAGCTCTTTCGGCCACTCATCACCGGTGCCGTGATCGTTGATATCACGTTCCTGCTCGTCCTCGCTAAGCCATTTCCAGAACTCTTCCGGCAAATCCTCCGGGGTATGAACATCCTTGAAATACTCTGCGAAAACAGCATCAAACTTATCATAATCCGCTTCAGTCTTAATCAAAATGCTTCTGCACAGGTAGTAGAATCCGAGAAACGATGAATGCGCCAGTCCTTTGTCCAGCGCTTCCACCAGAGTAATCCATTCATTAATCGAAACTTCAAGGCCTTTCGCTCTCAACAGGTAAAAAAATTCTAAAAACATATTCTTACCATCTCTTCAGCGAGTAACCTTTCTCTTTGATTTCATGCATTACGTCAATATCCTGATTCTTCTTCAGCAGAACACCGACAAACGGCATTTCCGAAGACAGATTTTCAATGTCCACACCGCTTATCATCAGAGCCTGAATCCAGTCTAACAATTCGGAAGTGCTCGGTTTTTTCTGAAGTTCATCCATCTTTCTGATTTCATAGAATGCCTCCAGTGCCTTCCGGCAAAGCTTCTGATCGATATCTCCGAAGTGTACCTTGATGATTTCTTCCATCTTCTCCGCATCAGGAAATTCGATATAGTGGAAGATGCATCTGCGCAGGAACGCATCCGGCAGTTCCTTTTCTGCATTTGATGTGATGATTACGATCGGTCTGTGCTTCGTCGTAATCGTTTCCTTGGTTTCATTGATATAGAACTGCATCTTGTCCAGCTCCCAAAGCAGGTCGTTCGGGAATTCCAAATCAGCCTTATCGATTTCATCAATCAGCAGAACCACCTGTTTATCCGCTGTAAATGCTTCACCCAGCTTACCGAGCTTGATGTACTGCTTGATGTCAGCAACATTGCCCTCTCCGAACTGGCTGTCATACAGTCTCTGCACCGTATCGTACACATAAAGGCCCTCCTGAGCCTTTGTCGTAGACTTGATACCCCAGATAATCAGATCCATATTCAACGCTTTGGAAATAGATTCCGCCAGCATAGTTTTGCCTGTTCCCGGCTCGCCCTTGATCAAAAGAGGCTTCTGCAGAGCGATTGATACGTTTACGGCATTCATCAGCTCTTTTGTAACGACGTAATCGTCGCTGCCTTTAAAAACATTCATGTCCATTATTCATTCATCTCCTTTTAAAACTAAGAGTATAATATCTCAAATACGCTTATTTTTCAAGCATTTTCGCGGTATACATGCCGCATTCATTCAACTTTAATATTCCGAACTCAAAAGGAAATCCGCAGCATGCATTGTCTTGATTCCTTCGTAGTTCCCCCCTGAGAATTCATCTGTCGTAAGAACATATTTAGGGTAATTATCATGTATTTCAAGCAGACGGTCATACTCCCTTTTTTCTGTCTTCTCAGAAGTTATTCTCTGCGTGACCTGAACATAAATTTTTTCATTTTGTCTTACAGCCACGAAATCAATCTCCCCGCTGCACAATTTGCCGACGTTAACGGTATATCCTCTCCTGCAAAGCTCCAGATAAATAATATTTTCAAGGCTTGATGCCACGCTGTCCGCATTGTATCCAAGAACACTGTAACGCAAAGCAACATCAGCAAGATAGAATTTTTCCTGCGTTTTCAGAATTTCTTTTCCCTGCAAATCATACCTTGCACATCGGTGAAGCAAATACGCATTTTCAAGCTTTTCCAAATAACTGTACACCGTTTCATTGTCGATAGCACGACGCTCTGATTTAAGATAATCCGCTATGGACTTTGCAGAAAATGTATTTCCCACATTATTAAACGTATATTTTACAATTCGCTCTAATTGATCAATCTTTCGAATCTGATTTCGCCTTACAATATCAGAAAAAATTGTTGAATTGTATATATCTCTGACGATTGTGTAAATCTCATCCTGAGAATATGCCTGCAAATGAGTTGCCGGAAATCCTCCCAAACGCACATAGTCAGCAAATTCCGTTTTCGGATCACCGATAGCGGTAAATTTACTTTTAAACATAAGATACTCGCTGAAAGACAATGTGAAAATACGGAAAGAAATATATCTTCCTGTAAGATACGTCGATATTTCTGAGGACATCATTCTTGAATTCGAACCTGTTATATACAGGTCTACGTCAAAATCTGCAGCCAGCGAATTAACCACCCTTTCCCAACCTTTAATTTCTTGAACCTCATCAAGAAACAAATAGGTCTTCCCTATAGGTGATAAGCGTTTTTTCAGGTTCTCATACATCTGCTTCGCCGTCATATCTTCATATTCCATAGAATCGTAAGAACAGTTTACTATTTGCTCTTTCGGAACACTTCGTTCGGATTTCAGCTTTTCTATAATCATTTTGAGTATTGTCGACTTTCCGCAGCGACGTACTCCCGTAAGTATTTTTACAAAGGGAGTATCCACATACGGCATAATCTTATCCACGTACAACGCTCTGTAAATCACAGCTATCACCTCCACCTGCCGCTTAGTATACCGCAAATTTTCAAAAAACGCAATAAGTTTTGCGGTTTATAATCGCAAAACTTATTGCTGTCGTACATTTCTGCGGTTGTAATCTAATCCTTAACATTTGTAAATGTCAATACTAAAATGCACACTTTTTATCAAATAAATATGTACAAAATT
>CAVCML010000087.1:0-12041 GCA_963603335.1 Bacteroidaceae bacterium
GCTTATTATTATACAATTGATATTTCTGTTCGCACTCATTGTTTTCATGCTGAAATGGTTGGTAAGCGGAAATGGAGCTGCTACATTATTTTCAATCAAGGGTATATATAGCTCTGCAGAGATAAGCAGCATAGGATGGGGAACAATTTTCACTTCCACATCGTCCTTGTGCCTGTGCTTTTTAGGATTTGATGCTATCACAACGTTGGCAGAAGAGACATTGGAACCTGAAAAGAATATCGGAAAGGCATTGATTATTGCTTGTATTGGTGCTGGTGCAATTTTTGTTATCGTAGGGTATCTGTCACAGTTGAGCTGGCCGGAAGCCTGGAAATTGATAGAGTCTCCGGATACAGGTGCAGTAGAACTTGTAGGTCATGTGGCAAGCAGCGTTATGGCGTATATGTTTGCTGGAATTTATTGCGTGGGCTGTTTTGGCTCAGGTATTGCATCACAATCTTCTGCAGCACGGCTTCTGTTCGGAATGGGAAGAGATAAAGGCCTTCCGAAAGCACTGGGATATGTTAACAAAAAATATCAAACACCGGTGGTAGCGATTATCGTAGTTGCTGCAATTGGTTGCATTTCTCTTGTTATTGATTTGCTGAGCATTGCCTCGATTATTAATTTCGGAGCGCTTTTGGCATTTACAATGGTAAACATTTGTGTTATAAAACATTACTTTATAGACGGTAAAAAGCGCAGCGGCAAAAATATTTGGACCTATCTGATTTGTCCGGCTATAGGTGCAATCATTGCTTTTGTTATATGGATTAATTTGGACTCCAAGGCTATGATTTTGGGCCTTGTATGGACGGCAATCGGAATTATTTACATGGCAATTATGACAAAAGGTTTTAAACAACCGCCGATTGATATTGATTTTAGTGAAAATTAAAAGATTTCCGCATTGTGAAATTATAGAAATGAGATGATTTTATGATAGTAAAAGAAAAGATTGAAAGCAGAAAGTGGGGTAACTGTTTAAAGCTGGTGAACGATTATATTGAATTGATTGTATCACTGGATTTTGGCCCGCGAATTCTATCATATCGCCTGCATGGAAAAGAAAATGTATTTTTCGAGGATCCGGAAAGAATGATTTTTGCGGATGATAAAGAAATCGGAGACTATTATCAAAATAATACAGTATGGTATAATTATGGAGGACATAGACTTTGGATTAACCCGGAAAAAATGCCGGAAACATATCATCCGGATACTGAACCGGTAGATTATAAGGAAACAGAGCAGGGTGCTGTTTTTATACAGAAAGAGCAGGTTCCAAACCATCTTGGGCTGGAGATAGAAATCATATTGGAGGAAGACAGCAGTAAAATCAAGGTGATTCATCGGGTTACAAATACGGGAGATGTTGTAAAAAGATTTGCAATTTGGTGCATCTCACCGATGGCTCCGGGAGGTTTGGAACTGATTCCAATGGGAACTTTAGAGGACGGCGCTTTGCCGAATCGTGTGTTATCCACATGGCCATATACGGATTTAACAGATTCACGGCTATATATCGGGAAAGAATTCATTACATTAAAACAGGAACCGGGAAATACTTACAATCCGGTGAATCTGGGATACAATAATTTATTAGGTACGGTTGGGTACTTGAATAGCGGAACATTGTTCATCAATCGGTTCCATGTGAATCCGAACGGGATATATTCTGATGGAGGCGCTGCCTGTGAGACATTTTCTAACGAATTCTTTTTAGAAGTAGAGAGTTTGGGAGAACTGAAAGATGTTGCAGCAGGAGAGACCGTAGAGCATACAGAAGAGTGGGAATTGTTTGGAACCGAAGAAAAACTGCAGCCAAGAGATGAAGAATCTCTAAGAATTTTTTTCAGAAAGCATTGGTAAAGGAGTGGAAAAATGGAGTATTTAAAAGTAACAAATCCGGGCAACAATGAAATTTTGGCAGAGCTGGAAATGACTTCGCAGGAAGAATTGATGCATTTGGTGGATAAGGCAAAGGATGCACAGAAGGCTTGGGCAAAGAGAAGTCTTTATGAACGTTCGCAGATTCTGTATCATTTTATCGACATTTACGAAGCGAACATGGAGGATTTGATTGTTACATCCTCAAAGGAAATGGGAAAGCCGTACAGCATGAGTAAAGATGAAGTGACGAAAATTCCGCAGAACATCAGAGGAACGATCGAATACGCCAACCATATGTATGGACAGGTTCTGCCGGAAAATGATTCGGATGCTGTGGGTGATCTCGTCTTCACCAGGAGAGATCCGATTGGGCTGATCGGCTGCATAATACCGTTCAATTATCCTATTGAACTGACGATTTTAAAAGTGATACCTGCTCTGGTAATGGGTAATGCGGTTATTGTAAAGGCTCCGTCTTCGAATCCGATGGCAATTCTGAAATTGGGCGAACTGCTGATAGAAGCGGGAGTTCCAAAAGATGTTGCTCCATTCGTAGTATGTGACCGGGATGCATGCAATGCGGCAGTGATTAAGAACCCGAAGGTAGATGCACTGACATTAACCGGAAGCACCGGAGCCGGCATTAAATTGGCGGAGGACAGTGCAAAATGTCTGAAGCCGTTATTCCTGGAACTGGGCGGAAACGATCCGTTTATTATCTGCAAAGATGCAGATCTGGATACTGCGGTGGAGGAAATCATGGATGGACGCTTCTATATCGCAGGACAGACATGCTGTGCACCGAAGCGTTTTATCGCAGAAAGATCAATCTGTGATGCATTGACAGAAAAGCTGATTGCCAGATTAAAGTCCGTTAAGGTCGGGGATGCCCTCGATCCGGAGACGGAAATCGCAACGCTCGTAACTGAAAAGGCTGCAAGGACGGTAGAAGATCAGGTTGAGCAGACAATTGCTGAAGGAGCGGTGCTTGCATATGGCGGAAAACGTGAAGGCGCATTTTATCCTCCGACAGTACTGACCGGTGTGACAAAGGATATGTCCGTTGCAAAGGATTTGGAAATCTTTGGCCCGGTTTTCCCTATTATTCCGTTTGATACGATAGAAGAGGCACTCGAAATTGCAAATCAGTCCTCGTATGCATTGAATGCAGGGGTACTGTCAAAAGATATTATGTCTGCATTTCATATAGCTGCACAGATTGATGCAGGGTCGGTTGTAATCAACGGACACAGTGCTTACAGGCATATCGATCAGGCTCATGGCGGAATCAAGATGAGTGGTCTTGGCCGAGAAGGCATAAGCACCAGTCTGGAAGAATTCAGCGTAGTAAAGAGCTATGTTTTAAAAGGTGCATTTGATATTTAAATACAGCATGCAGGGAGCGGCCACAGGATAAAATAACCGTGGCCGTTTCTTGTATCCGACCATATTCCGAAAAAGAAAGAGAGGAACGTGTGATTTCGCCCGTGCGAATATCATACAGAGTGTGCTATGAATACCGAAACGATAGAATATATAAGGAATTTAAAACCAGATTCGCACAAAGATGGGAGAGAACTTGTAAAAGAGGGAATTCGTATTGGGAATTCATTTGAAGCAGGCAGAAGCCGTTTTATTACAGAAAGCAACGGAAAGTATTCCTGTCATATGGATTTCAAAAAGGAATGTATGAGAGAAGGAAAAATCAACTGGAACATTTTGCTGGGTCTTGCAACTTTGGAGGAACAGGTAGAAGGAATTAAAAAAATCTATGATTTCACGCAGCGAACCGGATTGGAACTTCACGATATCCAATGCATTCCAAGCGGACTTGTAGGCCTGCCTAAAGAATACAGAGATGCAGCTCCGGCAACCACCAGCTATGTCATGGAGGAACTTGAGGATTATCAGAAGCAAATTGAAGCTGCACCGATGGATATATTTTTTAACGATCACCATCTGGTTACGCCGAATGCGATAGAGACGACGATAAATGCATTGAAAGTGGGATCGCCGAGAATCGGTGAATTTTCTCAATTTACATGGGGTTATCCGGGATTTGACGATGATTTGAAACGCTACAGCGATATGGTTACAGCATTTGGGATTATGGCATCGAAACGCGATGAAATGTTTTCGATAGAGACATATCTCGACGATGGCTTCCCGGGATATTTTATGGACTGTGCTTCCTACGTGGGATATGCGCTTCTGGAACATTATATCTGCTGCGATTTATGCGGAGCAAGATACTCTATCAGCTACGGCGGACTGCTGAGTGAAGGCGATACGCGGATTGCGATTGCAGTTGCACTGCATAAGCTGATGTCTACGGAAGAGCAGCCGATACTTACCTATATAAACGGCTCCACGAATATGCAGTGGGATCATGACATTCACGGAAACTACGGTACGAGCTGTCAGGAAATGCTGTTTGAAATCCTGGCTGAAAAGCATTATAAAATGGGTCTTGGAATCAACCCGGTTTCAATTACGGAAAAGATTGCTGTTCCGACGCTTCAGGAACTAATGGATATCTTTGCGGCAGGAAAAAGAACAGAAGAAAAAGCGGATGAATGGATGCCGTTCATGGACTTTTCAAAAATAGATGAAATGGCGGAAGTCATGATGGAGGAAGGCAAGAGCTTTTTTGAAAATATACTGCATGGATTTAAAGAGGCGGGAATAGACATCGAAGATCCTCTGGAAATGCTGCTGGTGATTAAAAAATTCAATCCGATTCGATTTGAGCAAGCTTTCCACTCTTCCACGTGTGACGGAGAGAGGTCGGATGTGAATCCGCATTATCCGACGGTTCTTGGAAGACAGACCATGGAGATGAGAAATGAAATCATTGAGGAACTTACGGCCGAAGGACTGGTGGGAAGCCTCAATGGCAGACAGGTAGTGATAGCTTCAGGGGATGCACATACCTATGGAATTCTGCTCGTTGAAGGCGTTTTGTCCGCTATGGGCGCTGAGGTAATCAACGGAGGCGTAGATATGGATCCTGTGGATGTACTGGATATGGCAGATGAAGAAGGAACCGGATATATCGGAATCAGCTGCCATAACGGTCAGGCACTGGACTATGGGAAACAGCTGCTGCAGCTTGCAGAAAAACGAGACGGCAGATACTGTATTTTTATGGGCGGCAAATTAAATGCCATTCTGCCGGGTCATTCCGAGCCTGTGGAAATAGATGGAATGCTGCGTGACCTTGGAATTCATGCATACAACGATTTAAAAGAAACTGTCGGCATATTGCGGGATACTGAACTTTAGAAGGTGAAAAGGCATGGCAATCATTCTGGGCATAGATACGGGAGGCACATTTACGGACAGTGTGATCGTAAATACGGAAACAAGGGAAATCCTCTGCAAAGCGAAAGCGCTTACAACAAAGGATGATTTAACCCGCGGAATAAGAAACAGCATCAACCAGCTGTCTGAAGAACTGATGCAGAAGGTATCCGTGGTATCGCTTTCCACTACGCTGGCAACCAATGCTGTAGTGGAAAATCGAAGATGCAGAACGGGTGCGGTTTTAATAGGAAAAAACGTTGATAAAGAACTTCCGGCGGATATGGTTGTTCAAATAAAAGGCAGGGTTACGATAAAAGGACAGATTCAGCAGGACCTTGATTATAAGCAGCTGGATGATGCAGTTGAAAGTTTAAAGGGAAATGTTGATGTGCTGGCGGTTTCGGGAATCAGCAGCACGCGCAATCCTCTGCACGAAAACAATGTGCGGGATTACGTGAAGGATAAGCTTGATATTCCTGTTGTATGTGCGCATGAAATGACCGGACAGCTTGGTTTTTTTGAACGTACCGTAACATGTATTCTGAACGCAGGATTGCTTGCGGTTATAAAAGAACTGATTGAGTCGACCAAAAAAATTCTCTCAGAAAAGAACATGGATGTCCCGCTCATGGTGGTGAAGGGGGACGGAACGCTGATGCATGAAAGCGTGGCATTAAAAAGACCTGTGGAAACGCTGCTTTCAGGTCCGGCGGCAAGCATTATCGGAGCGGAATTTCTGACCGATATAGAATACGCGATGATACTTGATATGGGCGGCACAACTACGGATATTGCCAACATAAGCAATGGCAAAGTATATATAAGGAATGAAGGCGCACGCGTAGGCGGATGGCGAACCAGAGTGAGAGCTGCAGATGTAAGTACGTTCGGTATTGGAGGTGACAGCCATATTCGATTTGACTCTTACGGAAAAATTCAGATAGGACCGAAAAAGGTAATACCTGTTTCGCTGGCAACTGCCCAATACCCGCATCTTGCAGATGAACTGGAGCGGTACAGAAGACCGGAGGGTTATGAACTTTGTACGGAAAACGAGACGGATTGTTTTCAGCTTCTCCGCATTCCGCAGGACGATTTATACACTGAAGTGCAGCAGCGTGCGGTAGAGGCTTTGAAAAAGCAGCCGCACTCTCTTTTCTGGCTGGCACAGCATCTGGGAAAAGATGCCGATCATATTGGCTTGACACAGCTGGTGGAGGACGGCTATGTCGGAAGAATCTCATTTACACCAACGGATATACTTCACGCAGAAGGACATCTGAATATGTATAATCAAAAGGGCGCTCGAATCGCACTTGGCATAATGGCAGAACGTATGCAGGTGAGTGAGACCCGTTTTATCATCAGCACAAAGAGAATGATGTATAAACAGCTGGCTAAGGCCTGTGTACAGAGTGCATGTGATTTTGAAAGGCAGGGTTTTGATGTCTGGGATGATGCCGCTGCGGAATTTTTTCTGGAAAAAGCTTTCCGGGAAGAAGAAAAAGGCATCTTAGAAACCAAATTTATTTTAAAGAAACCCGTTATTGCGATAGGTGCTCCTGTAAAGGCCTGGCTGTACAAGGTTGGACAGTTTTTAGGCACGACAGTGATTATTCCGGAGCACGCGGAAGTTGCCAATGCCATTGGCGCTGCGGTAGGACGGGTATTGGAAGAAGTGACTGTAACAATACGATATGACTCGGGAAGCGATCAATATTTAATTTATACCCCGAAAGAAAGAATTACGTGCACAGAATTGGAGGCTGCAAAGGAAACGGCGGTAAAGGAAGCTGAGCAGCTTGCGCGTACGGCTGCAGAAAACGCAGGTGCAGGTAAATGCAAAGTTATTACGCATCAGGAAGATGAATACGTAAAAAATTTCACGACAAACGAAAATTTTTATGTGCAGACAATTGTAAAGGCAATAGCTGCAGGAAAACCGAGGTGGATTGAATAAGTTAAGATGCATCTCAGTGCTGCAGATATTGAAATTAGTGTAATTTTTCTGATTTTTACTTTTAATTTTCTGTTTGATGTGTTAATATGTGAAATGTAATATTAATATACTAATCGGAGGCGGTGTATGTCGGGAATAAGAACAAAAGTTAATGTATATGAGCTTTTAAAAGAAAAAATTCAGTTTTTAGAGATTAAACCGGGGACCAGGATTGTTGATTCGGAACTATCGGAAGAATTCGGCGTGAGCAGAACTCCGATTCGTGAGGCATTGAAACGTCTGGAGGAAGAACAGTTCGTAAATATTTATCCGCAGCGGGGCACATATGTTGCAAAGATAGACTTTGTACTGGTAAAAGAGATGGCTTACATGAGACATATTCTTGAAAACGATATTTTTCAGAAGCTTTGCAGTGAAAAGAAACAGGTGGCAGCTGAGGTGGAAGAAAATCTTCTGTTGATGAAGCTGGCTTTGAAGCATAAGGACTATAAGGGATATATTCAGCAGGATGGTCAGTTCCACAGGAATTTATTTGCCTGCGGCGGACACGAGAAAATCTGGGATACGATTTCCGGATTTATGGCACATTATACCAGAGTGCTTGTATTGGACATGATGATGCCTGACAGCCTGGAGTCTTCTTATGAGAGTCATATTCGAATTGTTGAGTGCATTGAAAATGGCATGACGGATGAACTGAATGCAATCATGGAGGTGCACCATGATTATTATATGACTGAAGCGGATGAAAAAATAAAGAATGAGCACCCGGAATATTTCCTCGATTAAGCCGATCTAAGATCGGTTTGATCAGAGAAATCCTGAAGACTTTCAAAAAAATCAAAAAGACAAAAAAAGGTGTTGACATTTTATTAACCGCGAGCTAATATATTAATATACTAAAACACAAAAACGAAAGGAGAATTGCAATGTTGAGAAAATTACCGGATATCACGAATGGATATAATGAAATTACCAACATGCAGGGAGAAGGCGCAGAAATGCTGATGGACATCGGAGTGCAGAAGCTGGCGGCAGGTGAAAGCGTAACCTTCTTTCACGCAGAGCATGAAACAGCATTCCTGCTGATGAACGGAAAAGTGAAATTCAGCTATGAAGGAAAAGCGGAAACGGGTGAAAGACATTCTCTGCTGGATGAAGATCCGACAGCATTACATGTCTGCAAAGGCACGGAAGTCGTTGTTGCGGCAGAGACAGACGCAGAGCTTCTGGTGCAGCGGACGGATAATGATAAGACCTTCGATGCAAAGTTTTATCGTCCGGAAGATTGTATGAGCGATGTATTTGGAGAAGGTGTTTGGAATAATACGGCACGAAGAGTTGTAAGAACGGTATTTGACCTAAGCAATGCTCCTTATTCCAATATGGTGCTTGGAGAGGTAATTAACTTCCCGGGAGGCTGGTCCAGCTACATTCCGCATGGACATGATCAGCCGGAGGTTTATTACTACAGATTCCACAAACCGGAAGGCTTCGGGGCCGGATTTATCGGTGAAAATGTCTACAAAATCGTGGACAACAGTGCACTGTGCATACCGGGAGGTCCGACTCATCCGCAGGCAGCAGCTCCGGGATATCCGATGTGGTACTGCTGGATGATTCGTCATCTGGAAAACAACCCATGGGATAAGCGTGTTAATGATTCTAGATATGAATGGCTTCTTGAAGATAATGTAAAAATTTGGCCGGAAAAATAAATGTAATTGTAAATTGAAGGTAAGGAGGGTAAAAAAATGACAATGAAACCATATGAAGTATTAGAAGAACAAATTAAAAGCAATCCTAACGTTACAGATAAAAACCGTGAAGGTCTGATGGACTTTCTGGAAGAAGAGCATCCGGGTGATGTTCTGTTTACAAAGTGGAATTATCCGCAGATTATTAAGCACGGTAAGGGCAATAAAATCTGGGACGTTGACGGCAAGGAATACATCGATTGCATCTCCGGAATGTCAACGATGAACCTGGGACACGGTGATGAAAGAATCGCAGATGTTCTGAAAGAACAGTACATGGAGCTTGATAACTGGTTTGACTTCCCTACACCGCAGCGTATCAAGCTGGTTAAAAAGCTGATTGAGATTACACCGGGAGACTACAAGAAGAGAGTAAGACTGGCTCTCAGCGGTTCCGATGCAGTAGAGCTTGCAATCAGATCTGCAAGATATCATACTAAGAAAACTCATGTTATTTCTTTCTACGGCGGATACCATGGACAGAATACCGCTACGATGGGACTGACAGGTGCAGGCGGTATGCACAGATGGTATAATCCGGTTCCGATGGCAGACCACTGCATAGAAAGATTCCCATACGCTTATTGCTACCGCTGCCCATATGATAAAGAATACGGAACATGCGATATGCACTGCGTAAAGGTAATTGACGAGCTGATGGGATCTACACAGACTAGCCTGGGGAATCCATATTCCGGCGTTAACAATGTAGCGGCTATGATAGTAGAGCCGATGCAGAGTTCCGCAGGTTATATTGCTCCTCCTAAAGAATTTTTGGCAGAGCTGCGTAAGCTGGCAGACAAATATGGATTCCTTTTGATCTTCGATGAAATTCAGACAGGTCTTGGCAGAACGGGTAAGATGTTTGCCAGTGAACACTCCGGCGTAGTTCCTGATATCACGCTGGTTGGCAAGGCACTGGGAGCAGGAGTACCGATGAGTGCTGTTGTTGCAAGAGCAGAAATCTTTGAAGATGCAGGCCCTGGATTCATTTGCAGCACCTATGCAGGAAACTCACTGGGATGTGCAGTAGGCAATAAAGTAATCGAAATCATCGAAGAAGACGGTCTGCTTGAACAGTGCACAAATACCGGAAAATATCTGGAAAAGGTAATTGCTGATTATAAAGAAAAGCATCCGCTGGTAGGTTCCTATTCACAGGTCGGCGTATACTTCGGAATTGAATATGTAACGGATCAGGATACGAAGGAACCGGCAGTTAAAGAAACTGCGGCGTTGGTTAATGCGCTGCGCGATGCAGGGCTTCTTTGTCAGCTGAATGGTTACTACAACAACAGATTGTCCTTTATTCCGCCGATTAACATCACAGAAAAAGAAGTTGATGAAATCTTCGACGTACTGGATAAGGTGACAGGAGAAATTGAAGCAGCACTGTAGATGTATAGTTAACAGCAAAGTTAAAATCTTCCTATATAAGTAATAAGTAATAATGAATCAGACAAAAGTAATGACGTACCTGCCACATAACTTGAGGTACGTCATTGCTGTAAGAGAGGAGAAATACATATGAAGTATATGGAATTAGATCAGAAAAGACCGTTTGATATCATATTTCTGGGACGTGTGGCGATAGATTTCAATCCTGCGTATACAGATGTTGTTAAAGAAGAATTTAAACCTTTGAAAAAAGTTCATTATTTTGAGAAATTCGTTGGCGGTTCCCCGGCGAATACAGCTGTAGGTGTGACCAGACACGGTCTGAAGGCCGGATTTATCGGGGCAGTATCGGATGATCAGTTTGGGGATTACGTAACGGAATATTTTAACGAACGGGGAATCGATACTTCTCATATTCGTCGTTGTGATGGCGGAGAGAAGCTTGGACTTACGTTTACGGAAATGCTTTCTTCTCATGAGAGCAGCATTCTGATGTATCGGAATGAAGCGGCAGATCTTAAGCTGAGAGTGGAAGATATCGATGAAGAATATATCAAAAGCACCAAATCCATTCTGATTTCAGGAACGGCATTGTGTGAAAGCCCTTCTCGTGAAGCCGCATTGAAGGCGGTTCTTTTAGCCAGGAAGAACGGCACAAAGGTGATCTTTGATATCGACTATCGCGCATACAATTGGAAGAACGAAGATGAAATATCTATTTATTATTCCATGGTAGCCAAAGAAGCGGATATCATCATGGGTTCCCGTGAAGAGTTCGATTTGACGGAGCATCTGATCAATCCGCAGATGGATGACCCGGCGAGTGCGGCATACTGGCAGGCTCATAATGCGAAAATCGTTTTGATTAAGCACGGCATGGATGGATCGACAGCATATACACGCGATGGTGAAAAATTCAGCATCAAACCATTTCCGGTTAATGCTCGTAAAGGTTTTGGCGGCGGTGACGGCTACAGCTCAGGCTTCCTGTTCGGTCTGTACAGCGATTGGGATATCATAGATTGCCTGGAGTTCGGAAGTGCGGAAGCTTCCATGATGGTACGGAGCAATAACTGCTCGGACGACCTGCCGAACACGGAACAGGTAAAGGCTTTCATTCAGGAAGAGAAGGAACAGTACGGGGAGATGGTAGCAAGAGTGTAGGAGGTGCATGGTATGGCATTGGTTAGGATGGATAAGCTGCTGGAAAAAGCAGAAAAAGAACATTGCGGGATCGGCGCTTTCAATGTTGGAAATATGGAGATGATTATTGGAACGGTAAAGGCTGCTGAGGAGCTGAACAGACCCATAATCATGCAGATTGCGGAGGTCAGACTTACGCATTCTCCTTTGGATTTGATCGGGCCGATGATGATACATGCAGCTAGGAATGCTTCCGTTGATATCGCGGTGCATCTTGATCACGGAAGATCCGAGAAGACGATACGTCAGGCACTGGAGCTTGGATTCACTTCCGTAATGTATGACGGTTCCACGTTCCCCTACAGGACTAATGTGGAAAATACGAAGCACATAGTGGAACTTGCGGGAGAATACGATGCGTGTGCGGAAGGCGAATTGGGAATCGTAGGCGGCAGCGAAGGCGGCGGAGAAGGCATGAAAATAAAATATACGGATCCGCTGGATGCTAAAATGTTTTGTCAGAAGACGCAGGTTAATGCGCTGGCTGTTGCAATCGGAAACGCCCACGGCAACTATAAAGAAAC
>CAVCML010000088.1:0-22420 GCA_963603335.1 Bacteroidaceae bacterium
GTTCATATGCTTTCGCAGGGGGCCTTCAATGCACTGCTGAAGACACTGGAAGAACCGCCGGAATACGTTGTTTTTATTTTGGCGACAACAGAACCCAACAAACTTCCGGCAACGATTCTTTCGCGATGCATGCGGCTGGATTTCAAACGGGTTCCGGAAAACACGCTGATCAGCGGCATGGCGGAAATCTGCCGGAAAAAAGGAATCAATGTTTCGGAGGGCGCACTGCGAATTATTGCAGCTAACGCGGACGGATCGGTTCGTGACGGTCTCAGTATACTGGATCAGTGCATTTCCGGCGGCGATACGGAAGTGGATGCGGCAGATGTCCTTGAATTTCTGGGAGCGTCCGGAGAAGAAACCTTTGTGGAGCTTACGGATATGGTTCGTAAAAAACGGACTTCCGATGCAATCGTTCTTGTGGCACGGGAATTGGCTGACGGCAAGGATGTTCGTCAGTTTATGCGTGACTGGCTTAATCATTACAGGAACTTATTGATGACGAAATTCATAAAAAATCCGCAGGAAATCATCAATATGTCGGTTGAGAATATAGACAGAATAAGAAGACAGAGCGAAACTGTTGAACTGGAGGAGATTAACCGTGGTATTCTGGAACTTTCCAGAACAATCAATGAAGCCAAATGGTCTACCCAGCCGCGAATTTTGCTGGAACTTCTTATAGTGAAGCTGTCTTCGATGATGATGCAGACTCCCGGCATGGGAACGTATCCGAAGGCGGTATCTTTGCAGACTGAAACAAAAGCAGAAAAGATTGACAGAAACGTAAACGTGAAGACAAAAGAATCGTCGGATGAAGAGAAGAATTCGTTGATTTCACCAAAGGAAGATTATGCGGAAATCTGGGAAAATGTATTCAAAGAAGGCGAAGCTTCTCAAAGCAGTTTTTATATTATAGGAAAGGGTGCGGAACTGACAAAAATCGATGAACATTCATTTACAATCACAGTTCATACGGGTCATGTGAAGGCTTATGCGGAGAGAAACCGCGAACTGCTGGAAAAACTGATGGAGAGGCATACCGGAAAGAGACGCAGTATGCGTATTGCAGAAGCAAATACAGAATCCGCTGTCGCCGGGGAAGAAAAATCGGCAGAAAATATTGCGCATGAAGCGGAGAAGCTTCTGGGCATAAGTGTGGAAATAAAATAAGAAAAATTTGGAGGTACCGAAATGGGAAAAGGAATGAAAGCCGGCAAGAGACCAAAAGCGCCGGGTGCAGGAAATATGCAGAAGCAGATGCAGCAGATGCAGCAAATGCAGAGAAAGATGGATGAGCTGCAGGCTGAGATCAATGAAATGGAAGCGACGGCAACATCCGGCGGCGGTGCGGTTACGGTAACCGTATCGGGTAAAAAAGAGATAAAGGATATTCAGATTAAGCCGGAGGTCATCGATCCGGATGATGCAGAAATGCTGCAGGATCTGATCATGGTAGCGACTAATGAAGCTCTGCGTCAGATGGAAGAAATTTCTCAGAATGAAATGAGCAAGCTGACGGCGGGACTGGGCATACCGGGACTCTAAACGGCCATGAGACAGTATCAGTATGCGAAGCCTTTAAATAAGTTAATCAATGAACTTTCCAAACTTCCCGGAATAGGCGGGAAGACAGCACAGCGGCTTGCGTTTCACATTCTTTCCATGGATGATAAAGATGCGTTTGCGCTGGCAGACGCGGTTCGCAATGCCAAGACGGCGATGACTTACTGTTCGGTGTGCGGCAACCTGACCGATCAGGACCCTTGTGCCATATGTTCGGATGATACGCGCGACAAAAGCACAATCTGCGTCGTGGAGAATCCGCGCGATGTTGCTGCGATGGAGAAAATCAAGGAGTACCGGGGATATTATCATGTGCTTCATGGAGCAATTTCACCGATGGACGGCATCGGACCGGATGATATCAATTTAAAAAGCTTGATTTTAAGGCTTCACGATGAAAGTGTGAAAGAGCTTATTATTGCGACCAACCCGAACATAGAAGGTGAGGCTACGGCTATGTATATTGCCAGATTGATTAAACCTTCGGGAATCAAGGTGAGCAGGATTGCCCACGGCATTCCGGTCGGAGGCGATCTGGAGTATGCCGATGAAGTTACGCTGCTTAAAGCCATGGAAGGACGAAGACTGCTCTGATGCCGTGCGGATAATGAAAGAGAAAATAAGATAAAAGCGCAAGAGGTGATTTGATAAGTCACCTCTTTTTGACTTGATTCTGGATATGCATGCAGATATAATATAATCTAGACAAATATTTCAATAACATTATTAGGAGGATTTCATGGGCATTATCATATCTCTTACAGCATTCCCTGTAATCATTGCCTTGATTCTTTTAGTAATCAAGGGGGATAAGGCCAGAAATGGGGTAATGGCGTTTGCATCGATTGTGATGACTGCAGCATCCATAGCTGCGGTGGTGCTGTATTTTCCTTCCGGAGAAAAATTCTTCAAAATTCAGTTCGGGTTTATCAATTATGTCGCGGTTGGTATCGCGGCAATACTTGCTGTTTACCTGATTTATGAAGGACTTCGGCATAAAAGGTATGCAGCTCCCTTGTTTGCTTTTGTTCAGGCGGCGGTTCTCGTCGTATTTGAACTGGTTCAGGGATCGGGACTTAAAATAGAACATAATTTATATGTGGATCGCTTTTCGCTGATTCTCATGATTTTCATATCTGCTGCAGGAGGCTTGATCTGCTGCTGGGGAACTCGGTATATGAATAGGTTCCATGAGAAGTATCCGGAAATGAAAGACAGGAGAAATGTGTTTTTTGCTGCAGTCTTTTTCGGCATGGCAGCTATGATGGGGCTTGCAATCTTCAATAATTTGATTTGGATTTATTTAGTGTGGGAAATCGTTGCGGTGACATCGTTTATCCTTCTCGGATATGCAGGTACGGCTGCTGCTCTTAAAACGGCATTCCGCTATTTGACATGGAATCTGTTCGGCGGATTGGCGATGACGGCCGGAATTCTGATTTTGGGACAGGTGTTCGGGACATTGGAACTCAATGTTATGATGAAAATAGGCTCGCTCTATGGAGATATAGTTGCTATTCCGGCGGCCTTCCTTGTACTTGCGGGGCTGATTTTAACAATGCAGATTCCGTTCGCAGGATGGCTCGTGCGCGGAGAAGAGTTTGCGGCTCCGGCGATTGCTGTAATCAGCTGCGTTACGAGTGCAAATGCAGGCCTGTTCCTGATTTTAAAATTGGCGCCGGTACTCGGTACGGAAAATTTTGCGGGAATCATGACGATAATGGTTGGAGGAATTACATTCTTTACCGCATCTTTGGCGGCAGTGTCGCGCCCGGAAGCTGCAAAGACCATATCATACTCTACGGCGGCAACGCTTGGCCTGGCGGTGGTCTGTGCCGGCATCGGATCTGCGGAGGCGGTTGCTGCAGGAATTTTACTGCTCCTGTTCCACGGCATTGCAAAGGCGCTGATGCTCGCATGTGCGGGAACGGCTGCGATGGATCACGAGAAGTTTGACGGAAGACAGAAACTTTCTATGCAGGAATTGTTTGCAGAAAGACCAAAACTGGCATCGTATATGCTGATCGGTACGGCGGCGTTGTTTTTAGCTAATTTTGAGCTTGTGATTTTACACAGGGATGTGCTTTCGGGATTTGCGGAATCCGGGAATATTCTGCTTTTTGCAGCTGCTGCGTTCGGTGCAGGGGCGGCGATTTTTTATTTTGTAAAGTGCCTGGCTCAGCTGGTGCTGGCGGCGTCGGAATACAGAGCAGAAGAAGCGGAAGCAGGCCGTCCGATTAGAATTCTGACAGTGCTCATCGTACTGCTGTGCATCGCATTTCCGCTCGTATACAGGTTCGGCGCAATGTCTTACCTGGAGATTGCATTCGGAGGCGTGTCTGCGGCATTTAATCCGGCTGAAAGCATTATGGAACTGATTGTCATCGTATTTATGGCAATACTTTGCGGTGCTTTTTTCGGAAAGAAACGAAAATATGTCCCGCCGCAGTCATCGGGACGAGTGTGCGGCGGAACCTATGATATTCGTAATAACTTAAGTGTATTGATACCGGAGAAGAAACTGATGCTGACAGGTTGTGTTCTGTCGGCTGTCAGCATTGTCATCAGTATGGGCTTTATGATTGGTACACTTGTAAGATTGTTGGGAGGTGCAGCATGAAGATAATACTTGAGATTGTGATATCGGCAGCTGCTTATTTCCTCCTGGCACCTTTGGCAGGAGGCCTTCTGACAGGGTTGGGGCGCCGATTCTCGGCAAATCTGCAGGGGAGAAAGGGCGCACCGGCGATTCAGCCGTTTCGCGATGCAAAAAAACTGCGCGGCAAAAAAGCAGAGGAAGAGCGATATCTGCGGGATTATTATGTAAAAGCTTTTGTGTTTTTTGAAATCGTTGCCGGGGTTGCTTTTTTTGCGGGAGCGAATCTGCTATTCGTGATTCTGGCATTGATTGCAGCCGATGCTTTCCTGGTGGTTGCCGCCTATGCTTCAAATTCCGAATATGCACATATGGGTGCCGATTATGAGATGATTAGGATGATGGCATACTGCCCGATGTTCTTGTTTACTGCGGCCGGTTTTTCAATGTACTGCGGCAGCATGGAAGTCAGAGACATTATGATTGGTTCTTCCATGCCGTTTCTGCCTCTGATAGGTATTTTTGCGGGATTTTTGTTGATTTACACCGTCAAATCCAGGACGTCTCCGTTTGATCTCAGCTTTTCTTCGGATCCGGCCGGAAAGCAAATCAAGGGAATAACCTCGGCGTTTCCGGGGAAAACGCTGGCATTAATAGAGTTGGCTAACTGGTATGAAACAATTCTGATGCTGGGATTCGTTTTCCTTTTTTTCAGCAATGGTACGATTTGGGGACGCGTGGTAGGCGCGGCAGCTGCGATACTCGTATATTTTTTAAGAGTGTTTGTCAATAATTGTTCGGCGAGCACAAAATGGGATTTTGTTGTTAAGATAGCATGGGGAGCAGCTGCTGCACTGGGAGCGGCAAACCTCTTCTTGCTGTACGTAATGATTTAAGGAGGTTAATGTGTCGTATATAGAAAAAAATCCTTGGATCCTCCATTTTGACGGAGCCGGATGCAATGGATGCGGTATGGAAATGCGTGCATGTTTCTCACCTGAATTTGATATTGAGCAGTACGGTGTGCGCAGAACGGATAATCCGAAACATGCCGATGTGCTGCTGATTACCGGTATCGTAGAAGAAGAAAACCGGGAATATCTTGTGAATTTATATGAAGAGATGACAGAGCCCAAGGCGGTGGTTGCTGTCGGTGCTTGTGCCTGCTCCGGAGGAATTTTTGAAGGGTGCGGGGATGTATTGAGCGGCGCGGATCAGGTGCTGCCGGTGAGTTTGTATGTGCCGGGCTGCGCGGCGCGTCCCGAGACTATTATAGACGGAATTCTCAAGTGCTTTGAAAAGTACGGATCGGATGCGGACGAAGAAAAAACAGAAGATTTGAAAGAGGAGGAACGGGATAATGAAGAATAGAGCAGAAATGTCCGGTGATTCAGGTTCTTTCATTTCAATCGAGGCCTGCAGCCTTCTGGATGAAGTAAAAACATTAAAGGAAGATGGCTGGCGGTTTTGTCAAGCCTGTGCGGACCGCACGGAAGACGGAATTGAACTCGTGTATACCTTTGAAAATGCTGTAAAGCTTTTAAGCCTTAAAACGATTACTGCGGAAGAAGAGACTGTGGACAGCATTACGTTTGTATTTTGGACGGCTTTTGACGCGGAACTGAATATCGCACGTGACTGCGGTGTGAAATTTAAACATGTGGCAGAGGAGCATCTGCGGGATTTTTATGATGTCGAGGAGATTTCATTATCCGCGGAAAGCATACGAAGCGATATGGAAGCGCTGACGGAACACCGAGACTATAGGCAGATGATGTATGTCGCTGAGCGTATGACGGGCAGCAGCAGTTTCGGCCACAGCCTGGGCTACTGCATGGCGGTGGAGAAAGCTGCAGGAATCGAAGTGCCTGAACGCGGACGGTATTTGAGAGTTATTTTAATGGAGCTGTCGCGAATCCAGAGCCATCTGTGCTGGCTGTCATCAGTGGCGGATCACATCGGTTTTGAAAGCCTGGCTATGGAGATTTTATCAATCAGAGAACCGATTTTGAATGTGTTCGATTACGTTTCTGGAAATAGAATCATGCTTTCTCTCTGCAAAGTCGGCGGCATGAAAAAAGATATTTCCGCGCAGCAGTTTGAAGATATTCGCAGAACTTTGAGCAATCTCAGGGAAAGAATGCAGGCGCTGACGCTTCTGATTAAGGAAGACGCATCGGTGCGCAGACGCCTGGAGGGGCTCGGGATTTTGGATGAAAAGACTGCAGAGGCATCCTGCAGAGGACCTGCAGCGAGGGGTTCCGCTGTTATGACAGACGCCCGCATGGATGAAAGCTGGAGTATCTATGAAACTTTGGGCTTTGTTCCGATTATAGAAGAAGCCGGCGATGCTTTGGCTCGCTGCAAAGTGGCTGCCGAGGAGATTTGCCAGTCGTTTGTTCTTATTGAAAATGCGATTGACAGGATTCCGGACGGAGAAATCTGCACGGAAGCGGAAACATTATCCGAGGGTGAAGCAGTGATAAGGCTGGAGCAGCCGGATGGCGAGGCTGTGTACTATGCTAAGACTACCGATTCGGAATACCTTAAAAAGTTTCAAATCAGCATACCGACGGATACTAATATGCAGGCATATGTTCGAATCTTGGAAACATGTGATTCTGTTGAAAGATCACTTGCATCGCTGTCAATGTATCTGTACAGAAGCAATGTTGAATGGTAGGTGGGGATTATGAGCTTTTTTAGAATAAACGGAAGTTTGTTGGGAAATTTATTTGGCAGGAAATCCGATGATTACGAACTTACAGAGAACCCGAACGGAATAAGAGGCAGAATCAGTATTGATACGGGAAGCTGCTCTCTTTGCGGTGAGTGTGAGGAGCATTGTATCGTGGGGGCTATACATGTTAATGCGGAAGACGGTACATGGGAAATCAACAGAATGCAGTGCATTTTGTGCGGTGAATGTACAGAAATCTGTCCGAAGACATGCCTTGACATGACTGATGAGCTGATGGAAGCGGAATTTGCAATGATTATGGATGTGTTCAGCGTCAGCGGAGAAACTGCAGATGAGGATACGGTGAATGAGCCCGAACCGGAGAATGAAGCCGTTGAAGAAGCTTCGGAGGAAGACTCGGAAGCTGAGAAACCTGAAGAACCGGAAGAATCGGAAATGGAAGAGGACCCCGAAGAAGAAGCGGAAGCCGAGACTTCGGAGGAACCGAAAACCGACACAGAGGATGAAGCGGAAGAAGACGAATCCGAAGGTGAAGGTGAAGAGGACTCTTTGCAGGAAGAAAATCAGGAATCCGGCGATGAACCTGAAAATCCTGATGATTTCAAGGAAGAACTTGAAGAATCGGAACCGGAAGAGGAGCCTGAGGAAGAACAGGAAACTGAGGCTTCGGAGGAAGCTGAAGAGAACGAACTCGAAGGAAACGAGCCTGAAGAGAACAAACCTGAAGAAAAAGAAGAGGGCTCTTTGCAGGAAGAAGAAAAAGACTCCGAAACAGATGCAAAAGAAGAAAAAAACGAAGAAAGCGATGAGAAAAAGTCATAAAAATCTTGACTTTGCAACGGCTGTAATATACAATTATTTAGCAACTTTATGAAATAATTGAATTGGGAGCAGCTATTGCTCTTAATTTTAAGTTGGATTCAGGATATACCTGAACGTAAAACGTAAGTTAAACGGAGGACAGTGAGAATGAGAGTAAAAGTTACGCTGGCTTGTACAGAATGTAAGCAGAGAAATTACAACACAATGAAGAACAAGAAGAACAATGCAGATCGTATTGAAATGAATAAATACTGCAAGTTCTGCAAGAAGCATACGCTTCATAAGGAAACGAAGTAAGGAGAAACGCTATGGCAAGAACTTCGAAAGGAAAAGACCAGACCGCTTTAAAGAAAAAAGCAACAGCGGCTGCTGCCCAGCGTGGAACCAGAAAAAAGAAACGCGGAAGCATTAAAGAGTACTTCAAGGGCGTTAAGCTGGAAATGAAAAAGGTTGTATGGCCAACGAAGAAGGAACTTGGATCATTTACCGCAGTGGTACTGGCTACATGTGCGGCGTTTGCACTTGTATTCTGGGCAGTTGATACAGGGGTACTTGCAGCGATTAAAGCTGTTTGTTTCTAAATATCAATGAATGGGAGCTTAAGATATAATGTCTGAAAATGAAACTAACGAAAAGAAAAAACTGGATATCGAAAGTCTTGAGGGCCTCAGAGGAGACGGCGAAGCCAAATGGTATGTGGTTCACACCTATTCCGGTCATGAAAACAAGGTAAAGGTCAACATTGAAAAAATTGTTGAAAACAGAGGAATGCAGGATCTGATTCTTGATGTTATCGTGCCTACGGAAGACCGCGTTGAGGTGAAAGAAGGCCAGCGTAAAGTCAAGACCAGAAAAATGTTCCCGGGATATGTTCTTGTGAAGATGATTGTAACCAATGAATCCTGGTATCTCGTCAGAAACACTCAGGGTGTAACGGGATTCGTAGGACATGGTTCCGACCCGGTTCCTCTCACCGTGGAAGAAGTGAGAAGAATGGGGATAGAAAAGATATATATCGATCTGGATGTGGAAGTAGGCGATACAGTGAAAGTAATCAATGGACCGTTCGAAAACTTCATGGGAGTTGTTGAAGAGGTCAATATGGAGAAACAGACACTGCGTGCTAAGATTTCCATGTTCGGAAGAGATACGCCAGTGGAACTGGATTTTGCTCAGGTCGATAAGATCTAGCAGCAGTTTTAAATAGACCCCGGTGAGGGAATAATAAAGAAAGGAGAAAGAAAATGGCTAAGAAGATTGAAGGTTATATTAAACTTCAGATTCCGGCAGGTAATGCAAATCCGGCACCTCCTGTAGGCCCGGCATTGGGACAGCACGGTGTCAACATCATGGACTTCTGTAAGCAGTTCAATGCAAAGACTCAGGATCAGCCGGGAATGATTATTCCTGTTGTAATTACGGTATATGCTGACCACTCGTTTTCGTTTATCTGCAAAACGCCGCCGGCAGCAGTGCTGTTAAAGAAGGCAGCGGGTCTTGACTCAGCTTCGGGTGAACCTAACAAAACAAAGGTTGCTACGCTGACAAGAGCACAGGCTGAAGAAATCGCTAAAACAAAGATGCCGGATCTCAATGCAGCTGACCTTGATGCAGCAACGGAAATGATAAAAGGCACAGCAAGAAGCATGGGAATCGTTATCGAAGACTAGTAACGTGGGAGATTTTGCATTGAAAGCGGAATCGTCTGCACCACAAGGAGGTAAAAAAATGCCAAAGAGAGGCAAGAATTACAAGGAAGCTTTACAGGCTTATGACAAAGCTGAACTGTATGATGTAAATCCTGCAATGGAAATCATTACAAAGACAGCAAAAGCAAAGTTTGACGAAACGATAGAAGTTCACGTTAAACTGGGCGTAGACGGAAGACATGCGGACCAGCAGGTTCGTGGTGCTATTGTTCTGCCGCACGGAACCGGTAAAACCAAGAAGGTTCTGGTATTTGCCAAGGGACCTAAGGCTACGGAAGCTGAAGAAGCCGGTGCTGATTTTGTAGGCGCAGAAGAAATGGCACAGAAGATTCAGAATGAAAACTGGTTCGACTTTGATGTTATTATCGCGACCCCTGATATGATGGGTGTTGTAGGTAGACTGGGTAAGATTTTAGGTCCTAAGGGCTTAATGCCGAACCCGAAATCCGGAACGGTTACAATGGATGTCGCAAAGGCAATTGCCGAAGTAAAAGCCGGAAAAGTTGAATACCGTCTGGACAAGACAAACATCATCCACACACCAATCGGAAAAGCATCTTTTGGTGCTGAAAAATTAGCTGACAACTTCAATGCTCTGCTTGGTGCCATTATCAAGGCAAAGCCGGCAGCTGCAAAGGGACAGTATCTGAGAAGCGTTACGGTGGCTGCTACTATGGGCCCCGGAGTTAAGATTAATCCGCTGAAGTTAGGTTAAACACAACGGAATAGGAAGTAAATAACCGTAGACAGCGGGTGGCTGCAGGGTGAAAGCCTGAAACGCCTTAATTTCCCGCCGAGGTACAATGTAAATATATTGGCCTTGCTGTCTGTGATAGATGACAAGGCTTTTTTATAGCGTACCTGAAGTGAAATATGATTTCACGACAATCTTTAGAAAGGAGAATACGCGATAATGAAAGAAGCTTACAAACAGAAGCAGATTATTATAGACGAAATTAAAGACAAGTTTGAAAGAGCGGAATCCGCAGTAGTAATTGACTACATGGGTATCACGGTTGCTGAAGCTGATGAAATGAGAAAAAAGCTTCGCGAAGCTGATGTAGATTACACTGTTTACAAGAACACACTTGTAAAGAGAGCTATCGAAGGTACTAAGTTTGAAGCAATGGCTGAAATTCTGGAAGGCCCGAGTGCTTTAGCGTTCAGCTATGATGATGCAACAGCACCGGCAAGAGTTCTGAACGACGCAAAAAAAGCTTATAAGAAGATGGAATTCAAGGGCGGATTCATCGAAGGGGAATACTTCGATAAAGAAAATATCGAAAAGATTGCGGCAATCCCATCCAGAGATACACTCATTTCCAAGTTCATGGGAAGCATTCAGTCCCCGATTGCAAACTTCGCAAGAGTCGTTGCTCAGATTGCAGAGCAGAAAGAAGCGTAGGTTCGTTTCGGCGATATGCGTTGCGAATTGCATGAATCATTTTAAGCCGCAGAGTGCATGCGGTCAGTAAATAAATTTGTATAAAGGAGAATGAAAATGAACAAAGATCAGATCATCGAAGCAATAAAAGAGATGTCCGTATTAGAGTTAAACGAGCTGGTTAAAGCTTGTGAAGAAGAATTTGGCGTATCCGCAGCAGCAGGCGTTGTTGTAGCAGCAGCAGGTGACGGCGGAGCAGCAGCTGAAGAACAGACTGAATTCACAGTAGTTCTGAAGGAAGTAGGAGCAGAAAAGATCAAGGTTATCAAGGCAGTAAGAGAAATCACCGGCCTGGGACTGAAGGAAGCAAAGGCACTGGTAGACGGAGCTCCGTCCAACGTGAAGGAAGGCTGCGAAAAGGCAGAAGCAGAAGGATTCAAGGCTCAGCTGGAAGAAGTCGGAGCAGTTGTAGAACTGAAATAAGCAAAGCTTACGATAGAGCAATTGATAAAAGACGGCAAGAAACACTTGTCGTCTTTTACGCATTATAAAACAGGAAGAAATTTCCTGTTTTCGCACAGATATAAAGGGATGTATAAAATCTGATTTGTTTTTTCACAATTATCGCACGGGAGAATCGCAGACAGCCAATACGAGAATTTTCTTCAGATATAGGTATTAAAAAATATTTAAAAAAATTCCAAATAACTCTTGATTGTTTGACATATATATGGTATCATATTAAACTGCCCTGCGAGTGTAATTTGTGAAATATATAAGGAGTGATGACTATGCCAAAGCCGATAAAATTAGGTAGAAAAGAACGCATGACCTTCGCAAAAATCAATGAAGTTGCAGAAATGCCGAATTTGATTCAGATCCAGACAGATTCATATGACTGGTTCATTAAGGAAGGTCTTCGTGAAGTTTTTGAGGATATTTCGCCAATCAAGGATTATGCGGATAATTTAATTCTTGAATTTATTGACTATTCTCTGACAGATCCTCCGAAATATGAACAGGAAGAATGTAAAGAACGAGATGTGACATATGCCGCACCGATGAAGGTGAAGGTTAGACTTGTAAACAAAGAAACCGGCGAAGTCAAGGAACAGGAAGTCTTTATGGGAGATTTCCCGCTCATGACAGAGAAGGGTACTTTTATATATAATGGGGCAGAGCGAGTTGTCGTTACACAGCTGGTTCGTTCCCCGGGACCTTATTATGATAAGGAAATAGATAAATCCGGTAAGGATTTGTTTTCAACAACGGTTATTCCGAACAGAGGGGCATGGCTGGAATATGAAACGGATTCAAATGAAATCATTTCAGTTCGTGTAGACAGAACAAGAAAGCAGCCGGTTACAACTCTGCTGCGTGCACTTGGTATCGGAACAAACCAGGAAATAATTGATATTTTCGGTGAAGAACCGAGATTACTGAAAACACTGGAAAAAGATACGACTACAAATTATGAAGAAGGCTTAAAAGAAATCTATAAAAAACTGAGACCGGGTGAACCTCCTACGGTAGACAGCGCACAGTCTTTGTTCAATTCGATGTTCTTTGACCCGAAACGTTATGACCTTGCTAAGGTAGGAAGATATAAATACAACAAGAAGCTGGGCTTGTCCAACAGACTTGCCGGTGTTGTAGTGGATGAAGATGTCATCGATCCGAATACCGGTGAAGTTTTGGCTGAAAAGGGACAGAAAATCGACAAGAATCTGGCAATGCAGATTGAAGATGCCGGCGTGGAATCCGTTATGGCACAGAGCCCGATGGATGAGAGCAAAGTTACGAAGGTAATCGGCAGCCAGTTTGTTGCGTTGAAGAATTATATTGATTTTGATATTTCTGATTTAAAGATTCCGGACAAAGTATATTATCCTGTTCTGAAGGAAATACTGGAGGAAAATGAAGATCAGGCTTCTGTAAAAGATGCGCTGAAGCTGAGAAAGAATGAGCTTTCTCCGAAGCACATTTTGATAGCTGACGTGATTGCATCCGTAAGTTACCTGCTGAATCTGAACTACGGAATCGGCAATATTGATGATATCGACCATCTGGGAAACAGAAGACTGCGTACTGTCGGTGAATTGCTGCAGAACCAGATTCGTATCGGACTTTCAAGAATGGAACGTACCATCAAAGAGAGAATGACAACACAGGATATTGCAGAAGTGACACCGCAGGGACTGATGAATATTCGTCCGGTTACTGCAGCTGTAAAGGAATTCTTCGGAAGTTCACAGCTGTCACAGTTTATGGACCAGAACAATCCTCTGGCGGAACTGACGCACAAGAGAAGACTTTCAGCATTGGGTCCGGGCGGACTTTCCAGAGAAAGAGCCGGATTCGAAGTGCGAGATGTACACCATTCTCACTACGGCAGAATGTGCCCGATTGAGACTCCTGAAGGCCCGAACATCGGTTTGATCGGTTCTTTGACGACATACGGAATTATAAATGAATATGGGTTTATAGAAACACCTTATCGTATTGTGGATAAAGCAACCGGGCGTGTTACGAATGAAATTCGCTACCTGACGGCAGATGATGAAGAAGATAAGATTATAGCACAGGCTAATGAACCGCTGGATTCCGAAGGACGCTTTGCAAATATGAGAGTTGCAGCCAGAGGAGAAGGCGGCGAAATCGACCTGGTACCAAGAGAAACAATCGATTATATGGACGTATCTCCAAAACAGGTTGTATCGGTGGCTACGGCGTTGATTCCGTTCCTGGAAAACGACGATGCTAACCGTGCGCTGATGGGATCCAACATGCAGCGTCAGGCGGTACCGCTTCTTTTGACGGAAGCTCCGATTGTAGGAACCGGTATGGAACACAAGTCCGCTAAGGACTCCGGCGTTGTAGCACTTGCAAAGCATGCGGGGACGATTGATTTTGTTGATGCAGACAGAATTGTGGTTCTTCGTGATGACGGTGAAGGTAAGGACGAATACAGACTGCTTAAGTTCAAACGTTCAAACCAGGGCACCTGCATCAACCAGAGACCTATCGTATTTAATGGAGAGCACGTTGAAGAAGGAGAAGTTATCGCGGACGGTCCATCCACGGATAACGGTGAGGTTGCACTGGGTAAAAACCTGCTGATTGGATTCATGACCTGGGAAGGTTATAACTACGAGGATGCAATCATCCTGAACGAAAGATTGATTATGGAAGACGTTTTGACGTCCATCCATATTGAAAAATATGAGGCCGAAGCCAGAGACACTAAACTGGGACCTGAAGAAATCACGAGAGATATTCCGAACGTTGGAGAGGATGCTCTGCGCGATTTGGATGAAGAAGGAATCATCCGCAAGGGTGCTGAAGTAAATTCTTCCGATATACTTGTCGGCAAGGTAACGCCTAAGGGTGAAACGGAACTGACAGCAGAAGAACGTTTGCTGCGCGCAATCTTCGGAGAAAAAGCCCGCGAAGTAAGAGATACTTCACTTCGCGTACCTCATGGCGAAACCGGTATCGTTGTAGATGTAAAGATTTTCTCGAGAGACAACGGCGATGAACTGCCGCCGGGCGTAAACAAACTTGTGCGCTGCTACATCGCAACGAAGAGAAAAATCTGCGTTGGAGACAAAATGGCGGGACGTCACGGAAACAAGGGTGTTATTTCCCGAATCCTGCCGGAAGAAGATATGCCGTTCATGGAAAACGGCCAGCCGCTGCAGGTAATGCTGAATCCTCTTGGCGTACCTTCACGAATGAATGTAGGTCAGGTATTGGAGGTTCACCTTGGTCTGGCTGCAAAGAGTAAAGGCTGGTATATCGCAACGCCGGTATTCGACGGTGCGACAGAAAAAGATATCATTCAGCTGCTGAAAGAATGCGGTTACGATGAAAGCGGAAAACTTCGCCTGCGCGATGGACGGACAGGAGATTACTTCGACAATCCGGTAACTGTCGGCTACATGTACATGCTGAAGCTGCACCATCTGGTTGATGATAAGATTCATGCGAGAAGTACCGGTCCGTATTCACTGGTTACGCAGCAGCCTTTGGGCGGCAAGGCTCAGTTCGGCGGACAGCGTTTCGGAGAGATGGAAGTATGGGCGCTGGAAGCTTACGGCGCTGCTTATACGCTGCAGGAAATCCTGACTGTAAAATCCGACGATATCGTTGGCCGTGTAAAGACATACGAAGCAATCGTAAAAGGCGAAAACATTCCGGAACCTGGAATTCCTGAATCTTTCAAGGTGCTCATTAAGGAAATGCAGAGCCTGTGTCTGGATGTCAAGGTTCTGACGGAAGACCATGAAGAAATTGAAATCAAGGAAGCTGCTGATGATACAACGCTTGAGGATGTAGTGAAATCTGATTTGGATGATTCGGAGGATTCGGATGAAAATCCGGACGAGGACGAATTCGTTGACATCGAAGATGATGCGGATGATTTTGATGAAGCTGACGACGATGAAGATGAAGATGATGATGAAACGGATGATGATGCAGCGTTTGGAGATGAAGAAGATTTATAGGAAAGGGGAAGTGACCGATGAACGATAACAACAATTATGAATTGAATAATTTTGAGTCTCTGCAGATCGGGCTGGCATCTACAGAAAAGATCCTGAGCTGGTCTCATGGAGAGGTTACCAAACCTGAGACAATCAACTACAGAACGCTGAAGCCGGAAAAAGACGGCTTGTATTGCGAGCGGATTTTCGGACCTACAAAGGACTGGGAATGCCACTGCGGTAAATACAAGAGAATTCGTTATAAAGGTATCGTATGCGATAAGTGCGGTGTAGAGGTTACCAAGGCAAAGGTAAGAAGAGAGAGAATGGGCCATATTAAACTGGCGTCGCCGGTATCCCATATCTGGTACTTCAAGGGAATACCTTCCCGTATGGGTCTGGTGCTGGATATTTCTCCGAGAACACTGGAAAAGGTTCTGTATTTTGCGAATTTCATTGTAACAGATCCCGGAAATACAGAATTTGCATATAAAGAAATCCTGACGGAAAATCAGTATCGTGAAGCTAAGGACGATCCGTCAAACCACTTCAAGGCAGGAATGGGAGCAGAAGCTATCAAAAAACTGCTGATGGATATCGATTTGGAAGAACTGTCCAAGGATTTGAAAATGAAGCTGTCGACTGCAACGGGACAGAAAAAAATCCGTATCGTAAGAAGACTGGAAGTTGTAGAAGCGCTTCGCACTTCCGGCAACAGACCTGAGTGGATGATACTGGATGTCATACCGGTAATTCCGCCGGATCTGCGTCCTATGGTACAGCTGGACGGCGGCAGATTTGCAACATCTGACCTGAACGATTTATACAGACGTGTTATAAACAGAAACAACAGACTGAACAGACTGCTTGAGCTGAATGCTCCGGACATCATTGTAAGAAACGAAAAGCGTATGCTGCAGGAAGCAGTGGATGCATTGATTGATAATGGCAGAAGAGGAAGACCGGTAACAGGACCGGGATCAAGACCTCTGAAATCTCTGTCTGATATGCTTAAGGGTAAGCAGGGCAGATTCCGTCAGAATCTGCTGGGAAAACGTGTGGATTACTCCGGACGTTCGGTAATCGTAGTAGGACCTGAGCTGAGATTTTATCAGTGCGGTCTTCCTAAAAAGATGGCTCTGGAACTCTTTAAGCCTTTTATCATGAAAAAACTGGTTGAAAACGGAAATGCGCATAACATTAAGAGTGCGAAGAGAATGGTCGAGAAAGTTCGTCCGGAGGTATGGGACGTGCTGGAGGGCGTTATCAAGGATCACCCTGTTATGCTGAACCGTGCCCCGACCCTGCACAGACTGGGTATCCAGGCTTTCGAACCGGTTCTTGTAGAGGGCAAGGCAATCAAGCTGCATCCTTTGGCATGTACTGCATTTAACGCTGACTTTGACGGAGACCAGATGGCGGTACATGTACCGCTTTCCGTAGAAGCGCAGGCGGAGGCGAGATTCCTGATGCTTTCCGTTAACAATATTCTGGCGCCGAAGGACGGTTCTCCGATTACAACTCCTACGCAGGATATGATTCTGGGAAGTTATTATCTGACTCATCCGGGACAGGAAGAAGGAAAGCGGAATTCCGATGCGGAAAAAGGCGATGGAAAAGTATTTACCGATATGGCCGAAATGCTCATGGCATACCAGACTCATATGGTCGGCCTGCATGCCAGAGTTAAGGTGAGAATGTATGCGGGAGAAGACGATGAGCGCGGCAAACTGGTTGAATCCACCGTTGGCCGGTTTATCTTCAACCAGAAGATTCCGCAGGATTTGGGCTATGTTGAAGATCGTGAGAACGATCCGTACTCTTTGGAAATCGACTTCCTTTGCGACAAGAAAAAACTGGGACAGATTATCGACAGATGCTACAGAATCCATGGAAACACGGAAACTGCTATCATGCTGGACTATATCAAGGATATGGGATACCATTATTCCACGATTGCAGCTGTTACTATCAGTATTTCCGATATGGAAATCCCGGAAGCAAAGGCTGCCATCATAGATGAATCCGAAAAGCTGGTAGAAAAATATGAAAAAGCATATAGACGCGGCCTTGTTTCCGATAAGGAACGTTACGAAAAGGTTATTGAAATCTGGAACAAGACGACGGATGATGTAGCAGATGCTCTGATGGAATCCCTCGATTCGCTCAATAACCTGTTTATCATGGCTCACTCCGGAGCTCGAGGCAGCAAAAACCAGATTCGTCAGATTGGCGGAATGCGTGGTCTGATGGCAAATGCAACAGGTAAGACGATTGAGATTCCGATTAAGGCAAACTTCCGTGAAGGCCTGTCGGTACTGGAATACTTCATTTCCACAAATGGTGCAAGAAAAGGTCTGGCCGATACTGCATTGAGAACTGCGGACTCGGGATATCTGACAAGAAGACTGGTTGACGTTTCTCATAACGTTATCGTAAGAGAAGACGACTGCGGAACCGATGAAGGTATAGAAGTAAAGGCGTTTACAGATGGCAAGGAAATCATCGAAAAGCTGAAAGACCGTATCATAGGAAGAACCGCACTCACAGATATTTATCATCCGGAGACGGGAGAACTGCTTGTGGAACAGGATTGCGAAATTTCCGAAGATGTAGCACATCAAATCGAAGAAGCGGGAATTGAATCCGTAGCGATTCGCTCGGTAATGACCTGCCACAGCAAGACCGGTGTTTGTGCAAAATGTTACGGACGCAACCTTGCGACAGGTGAAAGTGTTAATATCGGAGAAGCGGTTGGTATTACGGCAGCTCAGTCTATCGGAGAACCGGGTACGCAGCTTACCATGAGAACATTCCATACCGGCGGCGTAGCAGGATCCGATATCACTCATGGTCTGCCAAGAGTTGAAGAGTTATTCGAAGCAAGAAAACCTAAAGGCCTTGCAGTAATCTGTGAAGCAGACGGAACCGTAGTATCCGTTGAGCCGACGATGGATAACAAAACAAAAGTCAAGGTAAGAGGTGAAGAAGAACGCATTTACGAAGTTCCGTACGGAGCAAGAATCTGCGTATCCGAGGGTGATTATATCCTGGCCGGAGACAATATCACAAGAGGTCCTTTGGATCCGAAAGACATACTGAGACTCAATGGCGTAGAAGGCGTATATCAATACCTGCTTAAAGAAGTACAGCGTGTATATAAACAGCAAGGTGTAGATATCAATGATAAACACGTTGAAGTAATCGTCAGTCAGATGCTTTCCAAGATGAAAGTCAATGATCCGGGCGACACTGAATTATTGCCGGGCGGACAGTACAGCAAGGTGGAAATCGAGGAAGCTAACGAAGCTGTTATAGCAAAAGGCGGGAAACCTGCAGAAGCGGAACACATCCTGCTTGGTATTACAAAGGCCTCCCTGGCGACCAATTCCTTCTTGTCGGCAGCATCTTTCCAGGAAACTACGAGAGTTTTGACGGATGCTGCAATTAAGGGTAAGAATGATACTCTGCAGGGCCTGAAGGAAAATGTTATCATCGGTAAACTCATACCGGCAGGTACCGGAATGAAGAAATATCGTTCCATTGATTTGGATTACGGTGTAAATACGGCGCTGATTGAAGCGTACCGTGAAATGCAGCGTGAAATGAGTATGGAAGCTGAACAGGAAGAAGACTTGGAAGAGATTGTTCCGGCGATGGGAACCGGCGATGATTTAGCGGCTGCAGAAGAATATGCATCCGATACGGAGTCTTCCGATATCGTAGAACTGGAGTAATTCCAAATGATTTGCGTAAAACCTGAGCAAATCGTATTGACATTGCAATTCATAACGTGATAAAATAATTGTCGGCTGTGAGCCTTATTTGGCTTAAGCCGACAATTATTTTATACCATAAAGAAAGGAGAAAAAGGATGCCTACAATTAACCAATTAGTACGTCAGGGCAGAACAAGCAGTGAAAAGAAGTCTACTGCGCCAGCTCTTGGCAAGGGAATGAATTCTCTCAGAAGAGTTGCTACAGATGTAAATTCGCCGCAGAAAAGAGGCGTATGCACTTCTGTAAAGACAGTGACTCCGAAAAAGCCTAACTCCGCTTTAAGAAAAGTTGCGAGAGTTCGCCTTACGAACGGTATCGAAGTTACAGCATATATCCCTGGAATCGGACATAACCTCCAGGAACACAGTGTTGTACTCATCAGAGGCGGAAGAGTAAAGGACCTGCCGGGTGTAAGATATCACATCGTAAGAGGAACACTGGACACAGCTGGTGTTGCAGACAGAAGACAGGCTAGATCCAAGTACGGAGCCAAGAGACCTAAGAAGTAGTAATCGGTAATTTGAAGTGCCTTTGATCTATAGATTCAAAGAGCACCGCGGTGACAATAATCGGACGTAAGACGAGTATTGCTCATCTGAAGAAATTCCGATGATTGTAATCGAGTACCGACTGTAAAGTTTAAGGAGGGAAGAGAAGTGCCAAGAAAAGGAAATACACCTAAACGCGAAGTGCTTCCAGATCCGGTATATGGAAGCGTTGTTGTTGCAAAGCTTATCAACAGCGTTATGCTGGATGGAAAAAAGGGCGTTGCTCAGAAAATCGTTTATGACGCTTTTGATAAGGTGAAGGAAACGACAGGAGAAGAGCCGCTGGAAGTATTCGAAAAGGCTATGAACAACATTATGCCTGTTCTCGAAGTAAAGGCCAGACGTGTTGGTGGTGCCAACTATCAGGTTCCTATTGAAGTAAGGGCTGACAGACGTCAGACTCTGGGACTGAGATGGCTGACTAAATACACGAGAGCCAGAGGCGAAAGAACCATGTCTGACAGACTGGCAAAGGAACTGATCGATGCAGCAAATAATACAGGTGCATCCGTGAAGAAAAAAGAAGATACTCACAAGATGGCAGAGGCCAACAAGGCTTTTGCACACTATCGTTGGTAATTCGGAGTGGTGCTTTGCATCACCCGGTAACACGAAAGTTTTTTAAAGCAGAAAGGAGGATAATATGTCAAAGAGAAGTTTTCCGTTAGAAAAGACTAGAAATATTGGCATAATGGCACATATCGATGCCGGAAAAACGACAACTACGGAAAGAATTCTGTTCTATACAGGCAGAACTCATAAGCTTGGTGAAACCCATGAAGGCGCAGCAACTATGGACTGGATGGAACAGGAACAGGAACGTGGTATCACTATTACCTCTGCTGCTACTACAGCTCAATGGAAAGACACCAGAATCAATATTATAGACACACCGGGACACGTAGATTTCACGGTTGAAGTAGAACGTTCACTCAGAGTTCTGGATGGAGCGGTTACCGTTCTTTGTGCAAAGGGCGGAGTTGAACCACAGTCTGAAACCGTATGGAGACAGGCTGAGAAATATGGCGTTCCGCGGATGATTTTTGTTAATAAGATGGATATCCTGGGTGCGGACTTTTACAGAGTCGTTAAGATGGTAGAGGACAGACTGAAAGCCAATGCAGTACCAATTCAGCTGCCTATTGGCAAAGAGGACTCGTTCGTAGGGATTATTGACTTAGTAGAAATGAAGGCAGAAGTATATAAGGATGACCTTGGTAAGGAATATGTAATGACTGATATTCCTGAAGATCTCCAGGATTTAGCTGATGAGTGGAGAGAAAAACTTCTGGAATCTGTTGCAGAAGCAGATGAAGAACTGATGATTAAGTTCCTGGAAGGTGAAGAAATCACTAAGGAAGAGATTAAGAAGGTAATCCGCACAGCAACGATTGCGGGGGAAATGGTTCCTGTGACTTGCGGATCTGCATACAGAAACAAAGGCGTACAGCTTATGCTGGATGCTGTTGTTGATTTTATGCCGTCACCGCTGGACATCCCGCCAATTAAGGGAGTCGTTCCTGATACCGAAGAGGAAGAGGAAAGACCTGCGGATGATAACGGTCCGTTTTCTGCGTTGGCATTTAAGATTATGGCCGATCCTTATGTTGGAAAGCTGGCGTTTTTCCGAGTTTATTCGGGAACGCTGGACGCCGGTTCTTATGTATATAACTCAACTAAGGGTAAAAAGGAAAGAGTTGGACGTATTCTGCAGATGCATGCAAACAAGCGGGAAGATATCGAGAAGGTATATTCCGGAGATATCGCAGCTGCAGTTGGTTTGAAGGTAACAACTACCGGTGATACTCTGTGCGACGAAAAGCATGAGATTGTTTTGGAATCTATGGAATTCCCGGATCCGGTTATTGAAATAGCGATTGAACCGAAAACAAAAGCCGGTCAGGAAAAAATGGGCATTGCGCTGGCAAAACTGGCGGAAGAAGACCCTACATTCAAGACATATACAAACGAAGATACAGGTCAGACGATTATTGCAGGTATGGGTGAGCTCCATCTGGAAATTATCGTTGACAGACTCTTGAGAGAATTCAAGGTTGAGGCAAACGTCGGCAAGCCGCAGGTATCATACAAGGAAACAATTACTGCTCCGGCAGATGTGGATCACAAGTATGCAAAACAGTCCGGTGGTCGTGGTCAGTACGGTCATGTAAAAATCAAGGTTTACCCGAGAGAGCCGGGAGAAGGATTCGAATTCAAGAACTCGATTGTCGGCGGTGCTGTTCCGAAGGAATATATTCCGAAAATCGAAGAAGGAATCATCGAAGCTATGCAGACAGGTCCGGTTGCCGGATATCAGGTTGTGGATGTTGGCGTAGAATTGTATGATGGTTCTTACCATGAGGTTGACTCATCTGAAATGGCATTTAAAATTGCAGCATCCATGGCATTCAGAGAGGCTGCTAAAAAAGCTAAACCGGTATTGCTCGAACCAATCTTCAAGGTTGAGGTTACTGTTCCTGAAGAATATATGGGAGATGTAATCGGTGATATCAGCTCAAGAAGAGGCAGAATCGAAGGCTCTGACATGAACAACGGTGCGGTGGCAGTAAGAGGATTTGTACCTCTTTCCGAAATGTTCGGATATGCTACAGACCTGCGTTCCAAGACACAGGGCAGAGGCGTCTATGTAATGCAGTTCGACCACTTCGAAAAATTACCGGACAGCCTGCTTGAATCGATTAACAAATAAATCCTTTTTTATCAATACGCACAGCGTAAGAAAAAATGTTGGAATCCGTATGAGGCGGATTTGGATGAAAGGAGACCAGCTATGAAAAGTCAAGGTGATTTTTGCAAATAATTTAAAA
>CAVCML010000089.1:0-26014 GCA_963603335.1 Bacteroidaceae bacterium
TCATGAGCACGAGCATCATGAGCACGAGCACGATCATGAAGAGCATGAGCATCATCATGAACATCATGGTCCTGACTGCACGTGCGGCTGCCACGATCATGAACACGAGCACGATCATCACCACCACCATGCGGATGAAGTATTCGCAAGCTGGGGAATTGAAACCGTACATAAATTCAGCCGCGCAGGATTGGAGGATTTGCTGCAGCTGCTGAGTATGACTGATGATTTCGGAACAGTACTGCGTGCCAAAGGAATCGTACAGACAGAAGAAGGCGGATGGCTGGAATTTGATATGGTGCCGGAAGAAACAGAAATTCGCGACTGCAAGCCGGATTACATCGGCAGGATTTGCGTTATCGGTACTGAACTGAAGAAAGATGAATTGGAAAAGGTATTTACAAAATAAGACAGATAAAACGGAAAGGATGCTGTTATGGAAACACCTGTTTATTTATTCACAGGACTGTTGGAAAGCGGAAAAACCACGTTGATTCATGAAGTAGCTTCTGAGGAGGGATTCCTGGAACCGGGCAGAACACTTCTGATTCGGACGGAGGAAGGAGAAGAGGATTTCAGCGAAGCTTTTTTAAAGAAATACAACATGACGCTGCTGACGTTGGAAAATCCGGAAGAAATGACCAGACAGTTCTGGAGAAATTGTGAAAAGCAGTACAAACCCGCTCAGATTATGATTGAATACAACGGCATGTGGGAGATGGATACTTTCTTTATGAGCGGATTTCCGGGCGAATGGATTATCGGAGGAATTTACTCTACCGTCAATGCGGAAACGGTGGACCTTTATATGAATAATATGCGGAAAAAATTTATGGAACCGCTGAAGGATTCCAATTTGATTATTGTGAATCGCTGCACTGAGGATACTGACCGAATGAGGCTTCGCAGAAACTTTAAAGCCTTGAATCCGCAGGTACAGGTGGCGTTTGAAAAGACCGACGGCACCATGTTTGCCAATGAAGACGAAATCATGCCGTTTGATTTCAGCGGGCAGGAAGTGGTTATTGACGATATGGACTACGGACTTTGGTATCTGGACGCCATGGATCATCCGGGCAGATACATGGGTAAGGACATTACATTCGTAGCAAAGTACTGTGCAAGCTCGGACAAGACGCACAAGTATTTCGTGCCGGGTCGTCACGTTATGAGCTGCTGCGTGGAAGACATTCAGTTTCTGGGGTTCGTATGCCTGTTCGAGAAACGGCCGAAATTCAAACACGAAGATTGGGTAAAGGTTACGGTAAGATTTGATTACGGTCCGTGCGAAATGTACGGAGAAGGGGAAGAAGGCCCGATTTTGGAACTGGAAAAAATTGAAGCAGCTCCAAAGCCGGATTCTGAACTGGTAACTTTTTCATAGAAACAACTAAAGGAGGTTTATCATGTGTAAGATTACAAAGGTTCATACAGACAATGCGCCGGCCGCAGTAGGTCCTTATTCTCAGGCAATCGCTGCAGGCGGCATGCTTTATACTTCCGGACAGATTGCTCTGGATCCGGCAACGGGAGAAATCGTAGGAGATGATATCAAGGCACAGGCAAAGCAGGTAATGAAAAATCTGGAGGCTGTTCTGGCGGCAGCAGGTACATCGCAGGAAAATGTAGTTAAGACGACATGCTTTCTTAAAGATATGGGAGATTTCGGGACATTCAACGAAGTGTACGGTGAATTCTTTACAGAAAAACCTGCACGTTCCTGTGTGGCTGTAAAAACACTGCCGAAGGATGTGCTCTGCGAGGTAGAGGCTGTCGCTGTCCTGTAAAGCAGACAATTTTACAAAACTAAAATTCATATAAAAAAGGAGCAGAAAACAGGTAAATGAAACGTAAAAACGCGTGGGAAAAATATAACGAAAATGAAAGAAAAGAAATCTTCAGTTTCTGTGAGAATTACAGAAAATTTATTTCTGAATGCAAAACAGAACGGGAGTGCGTAGAGGCAATTACTGAAGAAGCGAAAGCTAACGGTTATTTGAATTTAGACGATGTAATCGCATCAGGGAAAAAACTGAAGGCAGGAGATAAGGTATACGCTGTCAACATGAAGAAGATGCTGGCGATGTTCCATATTGGAATGGAACCGTTTGAAAGCGGCATGAATATCCTGGGCGGACATATCGATTCTCCACGCTTGGATTTGAAGCAGAATCCGCTCTATGAGAGTGATTCCCTGGCGCTTTTGGAGACCCACTATTATGGCGGTGTGAAAAAATACCAATGGGTGGCAAGACCTATGGCTCTGCATGGTGTTGTCGTTAAGAAGGACGGAACTTCCGTTAATATCAGCATCGGAGAAAATGATGATGAACCGGTTGTCGGTGTCTCGGATCTTCTTATACATCTGGCTGCAAAGCAGATGGACAAGAAGGGTGCACGCGTCGTAGAAGGCGAAGATTTGAATATTTTGATTGGAAGTATTCCGCTGGATGATGAGGAGACGGATCCTGTAAAAGCCAATATACTTAAAATTCTGAAGGATAAATACGATATCGAGGAAGCGGATTTCCAGTCTGCAGAGCTGGAAGCGGTTCCGGCAGGCCCGGCCAGAGACTACGGCATGGATTCAAGCATGATTATCGGATACGGACAGGACGACAGGGTGTGCTCGTACCCGTCTGCAGAGGCAATGTTTGCGGTAAAGGATCCTAAGAGAACCTGTGTCTGCCTATTGGTGGATAAAGAAGAAATCGGCAGCGTGGGAGCAACGGGTATGCATTCTCGGTTCTTTGAAAATACTGTTGCAGAAGTGATGAATTGTATGGGAGTGTACAGCGAACTGGGCGTTCGCAGAGCGCTGGGAAAATCCTGCGTGCTTTCATCTGATGTAAGTGCAGCGTTTGATCCTAACTATCCATCGGTTATGGAGAAGAATAACTGTGCATATTTCTGCAAAGGTCTTACGTTTAACAAATATACGGGAGCACGCGGAAAGTCAGGTTCAAACGATGCAAATCCGGAATATATCGCCAAGCTGAGAAAGATTCTGGATGACAGGGACATTTCATATCAGACATCCGAACTGGGCAAAGTGGATGAAGGCGGCGGCGGTACCATCGCATACATTCTGGCAAACTATGGCATGGAGGTTATCGACAGCGGTATTGCGGTACAGAATATGCATGCGCCGTATGAGGTGGCAAGCAAAGTGGATATTTATGAAGCAAGACGTGCATATGAAGCCTTCTTGCTGGAGATGAAATAATGGCGGGGGGCGTAACAGAATTCCTGCTGAAGCACACCGGACTTTGTCCGGTGTCTTTTCATATGCCGGGACATAAGGGCAGCCGATTATATAGAAAACTGGGGTATGGAGATTTTCTGGATCATATAATGGACTGCGATATTACGGAGATTCCGGGTGCGGACAATCTTTTTCAGGCGGAGGGAATTATCCGGCAGACAGAGGAAAAGTACCGGAAGCTTTATGATGTGAAGAAATCATATCTTCTGATTAATGGCACCAGCGGAGGACTGATTGCAGCCGTGTTGGCAGCGACATCGCCGGGAGATGAGCTGATTCTGGCAAGAAACTGTCATAAGTCGGTTTTTAACGCTTTGTCTTTGGGAAATATCAAACCGGTGTACGCCTATCCGCAGGAAGAAAAACGTTATGGTATTGCCGGTGAGGTAACGGCTAAAGAAATCGAAAATCTTATGATGAAGCACCCGCAGGCGAAAACGGTTGTACTTCCGAGCCCCAATTACTACGGAATCTGCAGTGATATTAAAGCGATTGCGGAGGCAGTACACAAAAATGACGGAATTCTTATTGTGGATCAGGCTCACGGAGCACATCTGAAATTTATGAAAGAACAACCGCCGGCAGCGGAGAAGTGCGGCGCGGATATAATCGTAAACAGCATTCACAAGACGTTGGCATCATTTACACAGAGTGCTGTGCTCAATGTAAATTCCGATAGAATTAATCCGGCGATTCTGGAGGACAGGCTGCAAAAAATTGAAAGCTCCAGTCCTTCGTATCTGCTGATGGCATCGCTGGATCTCAGTGCGGAGATTATCGGCAAACATGGTGAAGCGCTGTTTTCACAGTGGCAGAAAAATCTGGATGAATTTTATCAAAGGGCAAAAGCTGTACCGGGGTTGAAAATACTTCAAGAAGAGAAAAACTGCGGTTGGAGCATGGATCAGACCAAGATAAATCTGGATATGAGTTCTCTGGGACTGACGGGAGCACAAGCAGAAGAGAAATTGATGAAACAAAATATCTTCTGTGAGTTGACGACGGGGAACATTCTGATGTGCATGAGCGGAATCGGGAATACGGCTGAGGAGTATAAAAAACTGCTGACCGCCCTGCAGAAAATTGCAGAGCAGGAAATCGGCGCTTGTCATCAGTCTCAAGGTGTTACGGCGAATCCGGAAAAACCGAATCCGTCCCAAACTATGGAAAAATCCATGAAATTTAAAATCCCGTGGAACAAAAAAAGACCCCTGCTCTCTGCCACAGGGGAAAAAGAAACGGAGGATATCAGCAAATGCAGCGGCCGTATCTGCGGCACATCCATAATACCGTATCCTCCTGGAATTCCTCTGATTTGTCCGGGAGAAGTCCTGGATGAGGAAGACATTCAATATGTAATTGAGCTCAGAGAGCGAGGTGAAAAAGTCATCGGAATTGATGAACAGAATCGAATTGCGGTTATTTCAGAACACCGTTGATTCCGATGGTGACAACCTTCAGCGGAATATCCTTTCCGCTGGCGGCGATTGCCTGTTTTACAGCATATTCCATACCGCCGCAGCACGGTACTTCCATGCGTGTCAGAGTGATGCTGCGGATTGTATTTGAGGCGAACATTTCAGTCAGTTTTTCAGAATAGTCTGCCATGTCGAGTTTTGGGCATCCCATCAAAGTGATTTTTCCTTCAATGAAATCCCTGTGAAAATTTCCGTACGCATAGGCACTGCAGTCAGCTGCAATCAGCAGGTCGGCATCTTCAAAGTACGGTGCCTGGATTGGAGCCAGCTTAATCTGTACAGGCCAGTTGATGAGGGCGCTTTCAATCGGAGCAAGTTCTTTTGCAGCAGCTCCGGCACATCCGGATGCAGCGGATTTAACGGACTTGTTTGCTGTGAATTTCGCAGCAGCGCGTTTAGCTTTGTGAGCTTCTGCAGCGGCTTCATTGTAGTCTGCAGCTTCGCGTTCCTCAAAGGTGATTGCTCCTGTCGGGCACGCCGGCAGGCAGTCTCCTAGACCGTCGCAGTAGTCATCGCGCAGCAGTTTTGCTTTGCCGTTTACCATCCCGATGGCGCCTTCGTGACAAGCTTCGGCACACAGACCGCAGCCATTGCATTTTTCTTCATTTATGGTAATAATTTTTCTAATCATATCAGATTCCTCCTTGCCTTGCATTTCTAAGAGAATTCTAATACAATAGTGACATCAAGTATGTTGTTTTTACAACGCGATGAAAAATTCCCGGAGAAAAAATATGGAAAAGTACATGAATCTGCTGCGGAGAGCTAGGATTTTCCGCGGCGTAGAGGAAAAGGATATTTTGTCCATGCTGGATTGTTTGGCTGCTGTGAAAAAACGTTTTGCACGCGGTGAGTTTTTATATCGTGCAGGCGAGTCTGCAGGCATGGCTGCTCTGGTGCTGGACGGCATGTTTCACATTGACCGTGAAGACTACTGGGGCAATAACAGCATTTTGGCGGATGTGTCCGCAGGAGAATTATTGGGTGAGGTTTATTCGTTTTTGGACGATGAGCCGGTGAGAATCAACGCTGTTGCCGTCAAGGACAGTGTGGTGCTTTTGCTGGATGTTAAAAAAATTTTTCGTGTATGCTCTGCGGCATGTCCGCATCACGCACAGCTGATTCGCAATTTTGCTTATGTGCTGGCGGTTAAGAATCGGGAGCTGACTCGTAAGCTCGAGTATATATCTCAACGAACGACGCGGGATAAATTATTGTCTTATTTATCGGATCAGTCTATCAAGCAGGGTTCCCCTTCTTTTGATGTTCCGTTTAATCGCCAGCAGATGGCAGATTTTCTGGCAGTTGATCGCAGTGCCATGTCTAAAGAACTGGGGAAATTACGAGATGAGGGTGTTCTGGAGTTTAATAAGAATCATTTCAAATTAAAGCAGGGAAGGGAGTATAACAGATGAATAATGTGCTGATTTTTGCATTTTTATTTTTTATCGGAAGCTGCCTGGGATGGTGTATGGAGGTGATTTTTCGGCGCTTTTTTTCAAAAGCAAATCCGGAGCGGAAGTGGATTAATCCGGGCTTTCTCAACGGTCCGTACCTGCCTTTGTACGGTTTCGGACTGTGGGGTATGTATGCGGTATCGGCTTTAAGCTCTGTAGCCATGACTCCAAGCAAAGGTTTGGATGCAGCAATTATTTTGGTGATTATGGCGGTGGTCATGACGATTATCGAATATATAGCCGGAATTATTTTCATCCGCGGAATGCATGTGAAACTGTGGGATTATGTAAATGAAAAAGGCAATATTCAGGGTATTATCTGTCCTAAATTTTCGTTAATCTGGGGTATGCTGGGATGTGTATATTACTTCTTTATCAATCCTTATGTAGTCGATTGGGTGAATTGGCTTTCTAAACATCTGGCGTTCTCTTTTTTCATCGGTATGTTTTTCGGCGTGTTTGCAATAGACTTGTGGTACTCGCTTAATATCTCGGGTAAAGTACGTCGGTTTGCACAGGAAAAGGATATCGTGGTCAAGTACGAGGAGTTAAAAGAGTATCTGGCGCAGCAGCGCGAAGAATTGGAAGAAAAGAAACGTTTTTTGCTTGTGTTTAAGACGGAGCAGCCGTTTGGCAGACAGCTGGAAAAATACAGTGAACACATGGAACTTCTGAAGAAACAGGCTGAGAAGCTGAAGCGAGTCAAAGAAAATTTAAAAACCTTAGGAACTGAAGTGAAAATTGAGCTGGAAGAGCTGAAAGAAGAACGAGCGGAAGAACATGAACATGAATAGACAGGAAATAATTTGCGAAGATCTGCAAAGCCTCAGCGATCCCAAATATCGTGAGTTTCAAGGCGGTCTGATACCGGGAGAAAATCGGCTTTTAGGTGTGCGAATTCCGGTGCTCAGGCAGTATGCCGGGGAGATTTATGCGAAGTGTGGAAAACAGGCGGATACATTGCTGCAGGAGATTGGCGACAATTATTATGAGACGATTGTGCTGCAGGGTATGATTATCGGTATGCAGAAAAAGATACCGCGGGAAAAACTCTTTGCACAAATAGAGTCTTTTGTGCCGAAAATTCGAAACTGGGGTATTTGCGATACATTTTGCGCAGGATTAAAGGAGGTGCGGCGATATCCGGATGAAACCTGGGATTTTTTGCAGAAATACTTAAGAAGCGACAAAGAATTTGAGATAAGATTTGCCATCGTGATGATGCTCGATTACTATATAAACGAGAAATATCTGGAACGGTTATTTAAAGCGTCGGAGTCTGTTCATCATGATGGATATTATGTAAAAATGGCGGTTGCATGGCTGCTTTCCATATGTTTTGTCAAGTTTTACGATGAGACGCTGATGTTTATGAAAAAGGCAGAACTGGATGATTTTACATATAACAAGGCGCTGCAGAAGGCGCGCGAAAGCCGGCGGATTTCTAAAGAACAGAAAGAAAAGCTGCAGGCGATGAAGCGGAGGTAAGGATGGAACTGAAAACGATAATTTCGATGATAGGCGGCAAGGTTTTGTACGGGACAGAGGAAATTCTGCAGAGAAAATACGCATATGCGGTAGCATCTGATTTGATGAGCAATGTTATGCTGGATACTGCCGATGACAGTATTCTCATTACCAGTCTGGTCAATCCGCAGGTAATTCGTGCTTCGGAGATGATGAACATCACATGCATTATCATTACCTGCGGCAAATCGGTGACGGAAGCTATGATTGAGCTGGCGTCAAACAGAAACATTGCACTGGTGAAAACGGATGATACCACATTTACCGTATGCGGCAAGCTTCACAGCAATGGATTGCGTGAAGGTCCGCTTTCCTTTGAGAATAAGCATTTCACGTCGATTCGTCTCGATCCGAATCGATGCATCGGTTGTACTCATTGTGTCAGGGCTTGTCCGACTGAGGCAATTCGAATCAAGGCGGGAAAAGCGGTATTCACTGCAGAACGCTGCATTGAATGCGGCATGTGCATCAAAATTTGTCCGCGCCATGCCAACAGTCCGGTGACAGATATGCCGGACTCTCTGAAAGAGTATGATTACAGAATCGCTATTCCGGCATCGGCTTTTTTCGGCCAGTTTCGCAATATCAAGTCCAGAAATCACCTGCTGACTGCGTTAAAGAGAGTAGGATTTGATGAAATCTACGAAGAAGCTATCGGTGCGGAGATGATCAGTTATCAGCTGCGGAAGCTAATTTGCAGCGGGAAACGAAAACTGCCGTTGATTTCGGCCGGATGTCCGTCAATTTTGAATTTGATTCAGATTCGCTTCCCTAATCTGATGGAGCATGTGGTGGATTATCGGCCGCCGGTGGAAGTGGTGGCCAGTCTGGCACGGCGGGAAGCGGAGCGAAAACATCCGGATAAGAAAGTGGGAATTTTCTTTATTGCACCGTGCACGGCGAAAATTTCATTTATCAAGGAAAGCGATGAAGTTGTAGAGTCTGATATCGATAAAATGATTGCTATTTCAGATATCTATAAGCAGGTGCTGCGGAATCTGAGCGAAGTGACGGAGGATGAGATTGAAAATCTGGAAAAAGCAGGTATGACCGGATTGCGATGGCCGAGTCCCGGCGGAGAGTGCCTCTCGCTGCATACCGATGATTTTGTCGCGGTAGACGGTATCGATAAGGTAATAGACATTTTTGAAAAGATTGAAGATGAAAAACTTGAAGGATTGGTTTTTGTAGAAACGGAAGCCTGCAGAGGCGGATGCTTCGGCGGCTCGCTTACCGTGGAAAACAGTTATTCAGCTAAAGCAAACATCAAACCGATTATTGACGAGGCAAAAGAGAAGTACGGAGACCGCATTATGAATCTGCCGGGAGAGGAAGATGAACTGCTGCGGAACAGACCGCTGTGCTATCGTCCTGTTCTGCAGTTGGATGAGGACCTTAATGTATCTCTTAAGAAGATGGAAGAAATGGGACGTGTGCTCAGTTCACTGCCGGGAATTGACTGCGGGGTCTGCGGAGCACCCAATTGCAGAGCTTTTGCAGAAGATGTTGTAAAGGGTCTGGTAACAGAGCAGGAATGCATTTTGTACACTGTTAAGTAAAATCACTTGACACCAATGAAGCCTTGTTATATACTAAGCTGGTGAGGTGATGTCAATGAAGATCGATGAAGTGATTCAGACGAGCCTTTTGTATGATTTTTACGGAAGCCTTCTGACTGACAGACAACGGGAAGTGATGGAGCTTTATTACGGTGAAAATCTGTCGCTGTCGGAAATCGCTGCAGAGTTTTCAATCAGCCGGCAGGGTGTGCATGATGCATTGAAAAATGCGGAAAGAGCCCTGCACGAATACGAACGGAAGCTGGGCTTGGTAGAAAAATTTCAGCAGAGCCGAGAAGCCATCGGAGCTATTGATGGTATGATTGAAGATTTAATGAAAGGTATGTGCCGAACGGAACAGGAAGCACTGACACCGGGGCAGGTTACGGCAGAATTACAGAAAATTAAAGGTATTATAGATAAACTGGAGGAATAGACATATGGCATTCGAAGGATTATCCGAAAAACTGCAGAATGTCTTTAAAGGCCTGAAGGGAAAGGGGAGCCTGACAGAGGCGGATATCAACGCCGCTATGCGCGAGGTCAAGCTGGCACTGCTGGAAGCGGATGTAAATTTCAAGGTCGTAAAGGAATTCGTAAGCAGTGTAAAACAGAAATCGCTGGGAGAAGAAGTCATGGCGAGTCTGACTCCGGGTCAGCAGGTAATTAAGATTGTAAATGATGAACTTACCGAGCTGATGGGCGGGACAGGAAGCAAATTGACATATTCCCCAAAGGGATTTACGGTATACATGATGGTTGGTCTGCAGGGTACCGGTAAAACCACTACCTGCGGCAAACTGGCCAAATATCTCAAGAAAAACGGCAAGAACCCGATGCTGTGTGCCTGCGATATTTATCGTCCGGCGGCTATCGATCAGCTGGAGGTTGTAGGAAATGCCGTTGATACTCCGGTATTTACAATGAGGGAAAGCCGAGAGCCTGAGAAAATAGCTCTGGCTGCCATCAAAGAAGCAGAGCGTAAGGGATGCAACGTACTGATTGTCGATACGGCAGGCCGTCTGCAGATTGATGAAGAGCTTATGGAAGAGCTGGTTAGATTAAAGGGTGCCATTAAACCCCATGAAATTCTTCTCGTAGTTGATGCCTTGACCGGACAGGATGCGGTTAATGCAGCGGAAGGATTCAATGAAAAATTGGGAATCGATGGCATTATCATGACAAAGATGGATGGCGATTCGCGAGGCGGTGCGGCACTTTCTGCGAAGAAGGTAACGGGCAGACCGGTAAAATTCGTTGGTACAGGTGAAAAATTCGATGCGCTTGAGCCGTTTCATCCGGAGCGTATGGCCAGCCGAATCCTGGGAATGGGAGATATGCTCACTCTCATTGAAAAGGCACAGGAGGATTACGATGAACAGAAGGCGCAGGATTTGGAAAAACGTCTGCGGAAAAACCAGTTTACGCTGGAAGATTTTCTGGAACAGATGGGACAAATCCGCAAAATGGGAGGAATCGGTAAACTGCTGGGTATGATGCCGGGCATGAACAGCCGGGCAATGCAGAATGTCAACGTAGAACAGAGTGAACGTGATTTTGTCCAGATGGAAGCTATAATCCAGTCCATGACGCGGGAAGAGAGAGAGAACCCATCGATTTTAAATGCCAGCAGAAGAAAACGGATTGCAGCCGGTTCGGGGCAGCCGGTTTCTAAGATAAATCAGCTTGTAAAGCGTTATGATGAGACAAGAAAAATGATGAAGAGCTTTACGGGTAAAGGCGGAGCCGGCCGCATGAACAGACTGTTCCGCGGCATGTAGACGGGCGAATAATAAGATTGAACAAGTTCAATACGGACTTTTCTATAAAACAATCATAACGAATATATTTTAGGAGGAATAAAAAAATGGTTAAAATCAGACTGAAGAGAATGGGAGCAAACAAAAAGCCTTTTTATCGTGTAGTGGTAGCAGATTCCAGAGCGCCTAGAGATGGTAAGTTTATCGAAGAAATCGGATACTATAACCCAATGACAGATCCTGCCGACATCAAAATTGATGAAGAAAAAGCCAAGAAATGGCTCGGAACAGGTGCGCAGCCGACGGATACAGTAAAGAAACTGTTTCAGAAAAACGGCATTTTATAGAAAGCGGTGAAACCAATGGGAGAATTAGTTAGTGCAATTGCAAAATCGCTGGTGGAAAACCCGGAGGCTGTCGAGGTTTCTGAGGAACAGTCCAATGGTACTACAGTGATACAGCTGAAGGTGGCTCCCGATGATATGGGTAAGGTGATCGGCAAACAAGGCCGAATCGCAAAGGCCATCCGAACTGTTGTTAAAGCAGCGGCAACCAAAGCTAATATCAGAGTAGTCGTAGAAATCGTTCAGTAAAGAAATGAAGGGCACATGTATTTTTTAATATATGTGCCTGTCTTGTATTGTAGCAGGCGGTAAATATGGAGAAAATAAAAATCGGCAAAATCGTCAATGCGGTTGGTCTAAAAGGAGAAGTCAAGGTTTATAATTATTCGGACAGCGAGGAGATCTATGAAAGAACCCCTGAAATTTATGCGGGAGATAAGCCGGTGCAGGTACAGAATGTGCGCATGCAGAAAAACATGGTGATTCTTAAACTTTCAGGTATTGATGATCGAAATGCGGCAGAGGCAGCAAAGGGCACAGAGCTGTTTATTACAGAAGCGGATCTTCCGGAGCTTCCGGAAGGACAATTTTACATACGTGATCTCATCGGCATGGAAGTTGAAGAGCAGGGAGGTTCTTTTCATGGAGTTGTTACGGATGTTCTGCAGAATACGGCACAGGATATTTTTGAAGTAAAGCGTGACGATGGGAAAACGGTGCTCATCCCGAAGGTGGATGCATTTGTACAGAAGATAGATGGAAAAGAACGATTGATTACAGTGACGCTGATTGATGGATTGACGGATTTATAGGAGCGATAAAAATGAAAATAGATATATTGACGCTATTTCCGGATATGATTCATCCCGTCATGGGCAGCAGTATGCTGGGACGTGCGATTTCTTCGGGAATTTTGGAAATTAACACGACGGACATTCGCAGCTTCAGTCACGATAAACATAATAAGGCGGATGATTATCCGTTTGGCGGCGGCGGCGGCATGGTGATGATGGCAGATCCTATTTTTGGTGCCATGGAGTCGGTTGATGCACAGAATAAGAAGGTGATTTATATGTCTCCGCGCGGAAAAATTCTGGATAGAGAGAAAATTGAAGAGCTTTCCGCACTGGAAGAAATGGTTATTCTGTGCGGTCACTATGAAGGAGTGGACCAAAGGGTGCTGGATTATTGGGATGCAGAGGAAATCTCAATAGGTGATTACGTGCTGACGGGCGGAGAGCTTCCCGCGATGGTTCTCATAGATTCGGTGGCGCGGCTCCTTCCGGGTGTGCTGGGAAATGAAAATTCTGCTTTGGATGAATCGGTGTATTCCGGCCTTTTAGAGCACCCTCAATATACAAAACCTCGGGAATACCGTGGTCTGGAAGTGCCTGAAGTATTGACCGGAGGCAATCATAAACTAATTGATTTGTGGCGGTTTGAACGGTCTCTTGAGCTGACAAAAGAGCGGAGGCCGGATCTTTTGCAGAAGTATATGGAGCAGGAGCATGAGTTTTCCAAAGAGGAACGGCGTATTCTTGAAGAAATAATGAAAATGGAACGGTAGCATTGCATGGAAAAGCACTTTGGTGTAAAATAAAATAATGAAACGAAAACTGACAAAGAAAACAAAGCGTGCAATTTTTATATATATTGTGATTCTGCTGCTTTTGCTGATTATCGTGGAGATCTTACCGAAAGTAACGGATATTTTTGAAACAACACAGGTGCTGGAACCGGGCACTTTGACTTTGTCATACGAAACAAAGGGATACTTCATTAAGACCGAGGAAATCGGTATTGCGGCGGATTCCGGAGAGATTGAATATCCGGTATCGGAAGGAACGGTTGTAAAAAAAGGAGCTGATGTGGTTTCTGTGAAGGCTGACAGCAGTAAGGATTCGGACACGACGCGATTTTCGGACTGTATGGATCGTCTTAAAGGATATGATGGGCTGTCGGAATCCTGCAGTGCTTCAATCAGCGGAGTGTTCAGCCTCTCAATCGACGGGTACGAAGATTATTTCACCCCGGAAAAGATGGAGAAAATTAAGCGTGAAACTGTGGAAAGCCAATCATATAAAGCCACGGATTTGAAACGCTCCTCGGTAATAAAGGGAGAGCCGATTTTTAAGATTTCGGGTGATGACGTTTGGTATATTCTCTGCTGGATTGATAAGGCCAATGTAAAGAATTATAAAGAAGGCAACAAGGTGGTGCTGCAGCTGCCTGACGGCAATGTGGATGCGACGGTATACAAGGTAAAAAAAGACGGGGAGGATTATCGCGTTATTTTCTTCCTGGATGTATACTACAAGAGCTTTGCGTCAAGCAGAGAAGAGGATATGACGGTGATTGCCAGCGACAGTTCCGGTCTGATTGTAACCAATAAGGCGATTGTAGAAAAGGACGGCAAAAAAGGCGTTTACGTAAAAAATAAAAACGGAAATTACATTTTCAAGCAGATTAAGGTGGTAGCGACGGACGGTAAGGATTCGGTTCTGCGAGATGCTGCCTTTACGGATGAAAACGGCAAGCAGATTACAACGGTAAATGTATACGATGAAGTGCTGCGCCATCCGAAAAGTGCGCTGGAAAATGATTTAAAAAAAGAAGCGGATAAAGAAAAAAATACAGAAAACACAAAAGAAAGCACAGAACAGAAAGAGGCGAATTAAGATGGAAGACATCAAAAAAAACTTAGACATGGTTTGCGGTGAAATCGCAGAAACGGCACAGAAGTGCGGCCGCAGTGCAGATGATGTGCTTCTGGTGGCAGTCAGCAAGACCAGGACGCCGGAAGAAATCAATGTTGCCATCGATGCCGGAGTAACGGATATCGGAGAAAATAAAGTACAGGAAATCATGGACAAATTTGATGCGGTAAAACCGGTGAAGTGGCATATGATCGGGCATCTGCAGACCAACAAGGTAAAGTATATTATCGACAAGGTCTCCATGATTCATTCGGTAGATTCATATAAGCTTGCAGCTGAAATTGATAAACGCGCCGCTGCAAAGGGCATCACGATGGACATACTGCTGCAGGTCAACTCAGCGCAGGAAGAAAGCAAGTTCGGCATTACCACAGCGCAAACGGAAGAGCTCATTCATGAGATTTTAAATAACTGTGAAAACATCAGGCTGCGCGGACTGATGTGTGTTGCGCCTTTTGCGGAGAATCCGGAAGATATAAAAATATACTTCGATGAGGTAAAAAAACAGTACGATCAGTTTGCTGAGATTGAACATCCTCATTTGGATTTCAAATATCTGTCCATGGGTATGTCCCATGATTTTAAAGTGGCTATTGAAGCAGGTTCTAATCTGGTACGAGTGGGAAGTGCCATTTTCGGAGCAAGAGATTACAGTAAAAAATAGGAGGTAATCATGGGAGTTTTTAACAAGTTTAAGGATTTAATGGGCTTTGAAGAATACGAAGAAGATGAAGAGCTGGAAGAGGAAGAAGGATACGATAAGAACAATAGTTATTACGATAGAAAACCGGTAGAACCGAGGACGCAGACCACGACCTCTCCAAGGTATGATTCCGGAAACGTGGTTTCGATGCAGAATCGTACGGTGAAGGCAATTACGACGGCATTCAAACTGGTGGTTATCGAACCGAAGGGCTTTGAAGAATGTCCGAAACTGGTGGACAGTCTGAAGAGCCGAAAACCTATTATCATAAATCTGGAGCAGCTGGACAGCGATACAGGCAGAAAAATTTTCGACTTTCTGGGGGGAGCTACTTATGCACTCAATGGAAACGTGCAGAAGGTTGCCAATAACATTTTTGTTTTTGCACCGGAAAATGTAGCTATTTCGGCAGAGGGAGACAACAAGCCGTATTCCTTCGGCAGGGAAAGTGAAGATAAGAATCCTTGGAAGTAATGAAAATACAGGAGGCAGAAAATGATTAGACCGATTGATATTCAGGAAAAAGAATTTTCAAAGGCGGTTCGCGGTTATAAAGAAGATGAAGTTAATGAATTTCTGGATGAAATTACGATTGATCTGGAACGTCTTTTGGATGAACTGCGGCAGACGAAAGAAGAAAACAGCCGTTTGGTGGAAGAACTGGAACGTCACAGAAATTCGGAAGGAACGGTTTTAGAAACGCTTGAAGCGGCAAAAGGGTTGATGTCGGATATTTCTGCCAGTGCGGAAAAACGGGCGGAAATCCTACTGAAGAATGCGGAGTTGGATGCGCAGCTTATGCAGAAGGAAGCAAAAGAAATGGCAGACAGGATTTCAGAGGAAAGTGAAGCGATGAAATCGCGTTTTATCGATTTCAGAACCCGTTACAAGAAGCTGCTGCAGGCGGAGCTTCAGCGTTTTGAATCCCTGAGCGGAGAAATGTTCCCTGAACTGGGCGTGGATGATTTTGATGATCTTCCCGAAATGCTGCCGGTACAGAGTCCGGAACAGAAGCCGGTTCCCAAACCGGAACGCGGAACGTATGATTACAGCAAGAGCAATAACGGTGCAGATATGCAGAAGACAATGAGAAATATCAAATATTAAAGGAGGCGGGGCATCCCGCCCCTTGTTTTCATATGGTGTATTTTTTGATTATTATAGGGGTGATCCTGTTGGATCACCTTGTAAAATATCTGGTCGCATCTCAAATGATACAGGGGGAGTCCATTCCGGTAGTTCCCGAGATTTTTCATATTACTTATGTACAGAATCGAGGCGCGGCGTTCAGTATGATGGAAGGCCAATGGTTTTTTTTGATTGTGCTGCCTTGTGCAGCGATTCTGACGGCGATGATCATTTTGTTTTGGAAACGCAAAGTCTGGAGCGTCTGCATGAATCTGGCCATCGCATTTATTTGCGGCGGCGGCATGGGAAATCTGATTGATAGAATCTGTCAGGGTTATGTGGTTGACTTGTTCGACTTCAGGGTATTCCCCGTTTTCAATGTCGCGGATATTTTTATCTGTGTCGGGTGCGGTCTGCTTCTGCTGGATGTTTTACTTTCTGAAAGGAAAAAGAAGAATGACGAATAACAGCGAAAAAAGCGAAGAACGGACAGAAATCATAATTACCGATCAAAATGCCGGAAAGCGTCTGGATGCTGTATTGGCAGCTGAGACGAATGGGATTTCGAGAAGTTTTCTGCAAAAGCTTTTCGAGGAAGGAAAAGTTTTTAAGAACGGAAAGCTTTGCAGCAAGAAGGATAAGGGTGAGGCAGGCGACTGTATTCTGGTGGAAATTCCGGCACCTGAAAAACTGAAAGTCGAAGCGGAGAACATACCGATTGAGATTACATATGAGGATGAAGATCTGCTGGTGGTAAATAAACCCGCGGGAATGGTGGTGCATCCGGCTCCCGGAAATTACACGGGAACGCTGGTCAATGCGTTGATGTATCATTGCGGTGAGGACTTATCGTCAATCAACGGTGTAATACGTCCGGGCATCGTGCATAGAATTGACAAGGATACCAGCGGATTGCTTATGGTAGCAAAAAACGATCGCGCGCATACAGCTTTATCGCAGCAGCTTCAGGAACATTCGATTACAAGAAAGTATCAAGCCATCGTCTATCACAACATCAAGGAAGATGAAGGTACAATAGATGCGCCTATCGGCCGAGATCCAAGAAACCGGCTGCGGAATGCCGTTAATTATGACCATGGCAAACCGGCGGTTACGCACTACAAAGTAATAGAACGATTCGGGAGCTTTACATGGATTGAAGCGAAGCTTGAGACGGGGCGTACGCATCAGATAAGGGTGCATATGGCGTCTGTTAAGCATCCGCTTCTGGGAGACAGTCTCTATGGCCCGGCTGCAAATAAAGCAGGTGCGGGACGGCAGATGCTGCATGCGGGGGTACTGGGATTCAAACATCCTGCTTCGGGAGAGTATATGGAGTTTGCCAGCCCGCTTCCGGAGGATTTTGAGAAAGTATTAAAACGTTTGCAAAGCAAGATAAAATAACAAGTATAGATAGAAAGAAAAGTATGGCGAAAATAGAATTTAAACCGGGAACCATGCTCAATCCGGTTCCGGTGGTAATGGTCTCCTGCGGAGACGAAAAAAAGCATAATATTATTACAATTGCATGGACGGGGATTGTCAATACGGATCCGCCTATGACGTACATTTCGGTGCGGAAAGAAAGATATTCCCACGATATCATTCAGCGTACCGGGGAGTTTGTAATCAATCTGACAACAAAGGATTTAGCGTTTGCAACGGACTACTGCGGCGTACGATCCGGAAGAAAAACAGATAAATTTAAAGAAATGAAGCTTACACCTGCAGAGAGCCGAAAGGTAAGCTGTCCATCCATAGGGGAGTCGCCGGTCAATCTGGAATGCAGGGTGCTGGATGTTCTTGAATTTCCGACTCACGATATGTTTTTGGCGGAAATTGTTGGGGTCTGCGTAGAGGAAAGCCTCATGGATGAAAAAGGCAGACTGTGTCTGGAAAATGCAGATCTTATTGCATACAGCCACGGAAGCTACGTAGCGCTGCAGCAGAAAGAACTGGGAACTTTCGGATATTCCGTGATAAAACCGAAGACACGAAAGCGAATTGCGGCGCAGAAGCGTCAGGAGCATCAGGCTCAATCAAATCACAAGAGCGGAAAGCGACCGAAAGCTTCGGCGAGAGGTAAATCCTCGCACCGAAACAGTTCCGACCGAAAACGTCATCACAGCTCCGCAAAAGAAATCCGGTGAATCAGAAAGTACCGGGCTAATGATTGATTCGCACCTGACCATATGTCTGCGAATCCGACTTCAGATGCCGCAGGCAGGTTTCACACACATGGCCGCTTTTAAAAGCAAATGCTCCATAGCTCGGACATCCACATAATGTGCAAACTTTTTTCATAGTGCCGCCTCCTTTTTACAGAATCGACAATAACGGATTTTCATCGAATGGTTTATTGGAGCTGTGTATACTCAATGTAAAGCTATGTGACAAAAATTACAAGGAAAATCTGAGCAAATGTAAGGAAAAGGCGGATTATTGGAATTTTTCAGCCAATCGGAAGGAGGATGAAAGAAAAATGTATGAAAACTTTATTCTGCAGCAATTCGAAAACGGAAAGCTGGAAGGATATTCTTGGAAAGTAGATAATCCGGATAAAATAATATGTATAGTTCACGGAATCGGCGAGTTCGGAGGCAGGTTCGATCGTGTAGCAGAAGCGTTTCGCAAAAAGAACATGGCTGTTTTAGCGTTTGATTTGCGCGGACATGGAAATTCTATCGGCAAAAGAGGTCATTGTGCACCGCGAAAAGATGTTCTGAGCGATGTCAGCACGTTGATAGAATACGCACAGACGATTTATCCTGAGAAAAAAATAATATTATACGGGCACAGTATGGGTGGAAATATTGTGCTGGATTACCGCAGCAGAGGCAGGCTTAACGGAGAGGTGGCTGCATATATCGTCACAGCACCGTGGGTACGCTTGGTGAAACCTGTACCTAATATACTTTACAAGGCTGTTAAGCTGCTGTCTCGAATCGCACCATCATTTACCATCGGATCAGAGGTCAATGAAAACGATCTCGGGCATCCCGACAGCGTGAGACCCTATAATGATAATCCGATGGTACACAACAGGATTTCCGCTTTATGCGCCGTTGATGGATTTGAGACCGGACAGAAGCTGGAGTCCGGTAAGCTGGAAAACAACGGCAGAGCCAAACAGATTCCGCTGCTTCTGATGCACGGTGAAAAGGATAAAATCTGTGATGTAGCGGGAAGCCGCAATATAGCTGCGCGCATGAAAGCGGACGGAGAAAATGTGGAGTACATCGAGTGGGCCGGCCTTTATCACGAAATTCACAACGGCGGTCCGGAAAGCAGGGGTGATGAAGTAATCCAAAAGACCGTTGAGTGGGCACAAAAAATCTGAATGATTTATTTTTCTGTGGTTGTATTCGGAAGCGCAGGATTGACGTACAATGTTTTATTGTGAGTGAAAATAACCATGCCGGGTTTCGATCCGGCTGGTTTTTTTACGTATTTGACCCTGGTGTAGTCCACGGGGACATTTTCGGAGCTGTTTCCTTTGCTGTGCCATGCTGCTACAGCGGCAGCTTCGAACAGATCCTCCTCTGATGCTTCCAGTCCTTCGGTGAAGAGAATCACATGCGAGCCGGGGATGTCTTTGGTGTGAAACCACAAATCGGTTGAAGATGCTTTTTTCAGTGTCAGCCAGTCATTTTCCTTATTGTTTCTTCCTGCAAAGACTTTTTTGCCTGATGTCAGTGTGTAAGCGTACGGGGATGGTTTACCCGGTTTTTCTTTCGTATTTCGATTTTTACGGTAGCGCAGGAAACCGTTGTCGGTCAACTCTTGACGAATCGTTCGCAGCTCTTCTGCGGAACGAGCTTTTTCTGTAAATTCCTGCACGGATTCCAGATAAGTGATTTCCTGAGAAACCTCATCCAGCTGAATTTTTTTCTCTTTTACAGCTGTTTTGGCTTTGCCGTATTTTTTATAGTAGATTTGGGCATTCCTGGACGGTGTGTATCTTGAATCAAGAGGAATTTTGACCTCACTGCCGTCATAGTAGCTGATGACCGTTACGGATGAAGCGCCGGGTTTTACCTGATGAAGATTTGCGGTCAGCAGTTCGCCGTAGAGACGATATTTTTCGGAGTTTTCCGCACGGTACAGATCCTCGTTAAGCTTTTGCGTCTTGTGACGAAGGCGGGAAAGATGTCCGTTGATGACGCGAAGCAGGTCGTTTGCCTTCTGTTTCAGCAAATTGGATGATTCCCGGTTCTGAAAATAGAATTCGGCGGCCTGACTGAAGGTTTCAAAATTTTTGATTGTATAATCCGTGCCGTAGATGGAAAGCTGCGTAATATGGAAATCCACAGGCTTGCCGGATTCGTCAAGATATACGACAGGGGTGATTTCACCTGTTTCAATAATTCGAATCAGCTGCAGCAGCCTGTCATATACCGCTGCGCTTAAAGCGCTTTCCTGAAGATATGCATCAGGAAGATCTGCAGCAAGTGTTTCCGCCAGAGCAGGTGAGAGACCCTGAATTCCGGAGAGTAGACAACGCCCAGGCTGCAGAGGATTTGTCAAAAGTTTTGTGATTTCATTGAGTGTGATTTGAGTAAATGGGATTTTTTCTTGTGCGGGAGGATACTCGTAGAGCTTTCCGGGCAGAATCTGGCGCGCCCGGTTGACATCGATGGAGATGTGTTTGATGCTGTCGATTATCTTACCGCTGGTCATGTCGGTCAAGATGACATTACTGTGTTTGCCCATGATTTCGATGATGAGTTTTTTGTTTACTGAGAAGCCCATTTCATTGACGGTTTCCAGCAGTATTTCGATGATGCGGTCGTTTTCGTGCTGCATGATTTGAGTGATGCGGCCGGCACTCAGGTGCTTGCGGAGAACCATGCAGAAAACAGGCGGGGAGGCCGGATTTTCAGGAACGGTTTCAGTCAGATAAGCACCGGCATGATTGCCGCTGACTGACAGCAGCAGTTTTTTTCTGCCTGTTTTCGTATGAATATTAAAAATCAGCTGCTCAGACTGAGGCTGATAGATTTTTTCGATTTTTCCAAGTGTCAGGTTTTGCTGCAGTTCTGATACAGCTGCAGCGGTTACGACTCCGTCATATGACATTGCAACTTTCCTCCGTGCATTATTCGTGATATAATTAAATCAAATCATCTTATGATATCACAAATCAAACAGAATGGGGAAAAAACATGATAAAAAGCATGACAGGATTTGGCAGAGGAGAGTACTCGGATGGAAAGCGCAATGTGACTGCGGAGATTAAGACGGTTAATCATCGTTATTCTGATATTACGGTAAAAATGCCGAAGCGTTATTCATTTGCGGAAGAAGCGATTAAAGCAGTAGTTCGGGAAAAACTCAGGCGCGGAAAGGCGGAGGTATCGATCGCCATTGAAAATATTACAGAAGAAGATGTAACGGTCAAGATGAGCAGTGCCATTGCACAGCAGTATATAAATAACCTGAGAGAGCTGCAGGAGACTTACGGACTGGATGGAACCATTGACATCGCAATGGTGGCATCACTTCCGGACGTGATGAAAGCGGTGCCGGACGTTCATGATGAAGAAGATGCAGCGGATGTGATTGCACAGGCTGTGCGTATAGCTACGGAAAATCTGGACAGCATGCGCACAGTGGAAGGCGAAAAACTGGCAGAGGATTTAAAGGCTAGAGGTGAACTGATTCGAGAGATTGTCAAAAAAATCGAAGTGCGTGCTCCTCTCGTAGCGGAAGAATACAAAGATAAACTGCAGAGAAGAATTAAGGAACTTATCGGAGATGCGGCAATCGTGCCGGAAGAAAGGATACTGACAGAGGCGGCAATATTTGCAGATAAAGCGAATATTACCGAAGAGTTGGTACGCCTGGACAGTCATATGATTCAGCTGAGAAATATTCTGTGCGGCAGCGAAGGGCCTGTAGGCAAAAAACTGGATTTTCTGGTACAGGAGATGAACCGTGAGGCGAACACTATCGGTTCTAAGGCCAATGACATGGAAATTACATCTCTCATGCTGGAGACAAAAAGTGAAATCGAAAAAATCCGGGAACAGGTGCAGAATATAGAGTAAGAATGAAGAGTAACCCCGATATTTATCTTGATGGAGGGGACTGAAAGTGTTATAATAATAGTTCAGATATTGGATATTTTTTGAGTTTTTCAGGAGCATTATATGACAAAAGGTAAACTGTTTGTTATTTCGGGACCATCCGGTGCCGGCAAGGGAACTATCTGTAAGGAAATCCTTGATCGGGAGCGGAATATCAAACTTTCGGTGTCAATGACCACCCGTCAGCCAAGAAAAGGTGAAGTCGATAAAGTTCATTATCATTTCGTGACAAAAGAGGAATTCAATCGACTTATCGAAGAAGATGGCTTCATGGAATATGCAAATGTATATGGAAATTATTACGGAACTCCGCGTGCGCAGGTTATGGAATGGCTGGAAGCAGGCATTGATGTCATTCTGGAGATAGATGTGCAGGGCGCTCTGCAGGTTCAGAAAAACTATGAAGACGGCGTTTATATCTTTATTCTGCCGCCATCAATGGAAGAATTAAAGAACCGTATACACGGCAGGGGCACGGAAACCGAAGAAATCATGATGCGCAGACTTGGAGAGGCACTCCATGAAATCAATAATATCGATAAGTATGACTACAGAGTTATAAACGAAGACCTGGAAACGGCCATCTGCAGAGTGCGGGCAATCATTGCCGCAGAACAGTGCAGGATTAACGATGAAGAGGCCGGCAGGATTGTAAATAAGTATAAGGAGGGTTTATAAATGTTATATCCATCTATTAACGAAATCAGAAAAAAAGTTGACAGCAGATATACGCTTGTTATCTTGGCTGCCAAGAGATCCAGAGATATTATCGACGGCATGCCGAAATTGACGGAAGCAGATGTGGAGAAGCCGGTATCCATAGCGGCAAACGAAATCGCAGAGGATTTGATTACGTATAGAGAAACTATGTAGGGAAAATGCCGACAGGTTTGCGGCATGATGTTTGAAATCCCGACAAAGTGCTTTTATGTGCGACAGAAAAAATTTCCTTCTTATGTAATAATGTTGTATATAAGGAGGATTTTTTTATGCAGAAGAATATCGTAGTAAAAAAGAATTCCGACACTTATCAGATTCCGCCTCAGAATGTTATTTATATGGAAAAGGATTTGCGCAGGATTGTGATTCATCTTGCGAATATGACTAAAAGCGAATTGGTCGTGTATGGAAGCTTCCGCGATTTGATTCCCAATCTGGACAATCGTTTTTTGTGTTGTCACAGAAGCTATATCATCAATATGGACGAAATTATCATTATGTCTCACAATCGGATTTTCCTTTCCTCCAATACGGAAATTTATTTCGGAAAGGATACCTATCGTAAGGCATTGAAGATATTTACGGAATACATAAGTCAAAAGAAAAAAGAAATTTCATAAAACACAATAAACACGTTGAAGTTTCAATGAATTTGTAGTATAGTATTAAATGGTGTCGCATGTGTGACACCATAGTTTATAGTTTACACACGGCAGCGTCAGGAAAGCCGGTGCCACGGATTGGAATTCATGTGAATGAATGCTGATCAGAGGTTGCTTTCGTATGTGCTGCGGTGGAAGAAGAAAACCGAGAGGAGAACAAACATGTCAGTAATTTCAATGAAACAGTTATTAGAAGCCGGTGTACATTTCGGACATCAGACCAGAAGATGGAACCCTAAAATGGCTCCGTACATCTTTACAGAAAGAAACGGAATTTACATCATTGACCTGCAGAAGACAGTAAAGAAGATTGATGAAGCTTACAACTTTATGAGAGAAGTTGCAGCAAGCGGCAAACCGGTACTGTTTGTAGGAACAAAGAAGCAGGCTCAGGCAGCAATCTACGATGAAGCCAAGAGATGCGATATGTATTATGTAAATCAGAGATGGCTGGGAGGAATGCTTACAAATTACAAGACTATTTCCGGCAGAATCAAGAGACTGAACGATATTAAGGAAATGGAAGCAGACGGCACTTTCGAAAAACTGTCCAAAAAAGAAGTTATTAAACTGAGACTTGAACTTGAAAAATTAGAAAAGTTCCTGGGCGGTATCAAAGATATGAAGGGTATGCCTGGAGCAATCTTTGTAGTAGACCCTAAGAAAGAAAAAATTGCTGTTAAAGAAGCAAGAATTTTAGGAATTCCTATCATCGGTATCGTAGATACAAACTGCGACCCGGATGATGTTGACTACATCATTCCTGCAAACGATGATGCAATCAGAGCGGTAAAACTGATTTCCGGATGCATGGCAGACGCTGTAATAGAAGGAAGACAGGGCGAAAGCTTTGACGAAGGCGAAGAAGGAGAATCCGCGGAAGCTGCAGAAGCAGAGGTCCCGGAAGAAGCTGCAGAAGAAAAAGCCGCTGAATAATTGAAGACAGACAGGAGGAAATAACATGGCTGTAACAGCACAGATGGTAAAAGAACTGCGTGAAATGACAGGCGCAGGTATGATGGACTGCAAAAAAGCATTGGTTGAGACTGATGGCAATATTGAAGCTGCAGTTGATCTTTTAAAAGAAAAAGGACTTGCAAAAGCTGCTAAAAAAGCAGGCAGAGTTGCTGCGATGGGTTTGGTTAAAACTGCTATTGCCGCTGACGGTAAAGCTGCAGCTATCGTAGAGGTTAACTCAGAAACAGATTTCGTTGCAAAGAACGCTGAATTCGTTACTTTCGTAGAAACTCTGGCACAGATGGCTCTTGAAAACGATGCAAAGAATATGGAAGAGTTCATGGCTCTGCCTTACGGTGATGAAGGTTCCGTACAGGATGTTCTGACTAATAAAATTGCTACAATCGGCGAAAATTTAAGCATCAGAAGATTTGAGAAGGTGTCCGGCGAAGCAGTTGTTTCTTACATTCACGGCGGAAGAATCGGTGCTGTTGTTGCAGGCAGCATAGCAGCTGATGATGATGTGAAGACAGCTTTGACAAATGTGGCTATGCAGGTTGCTGCAATGAATCCGCAGTATGTCAGCAGAAATGATATCTCCGCAGACGAACTTTCAAAAATGCACGATATCACACTTGAAAGTGCGCTGAACGATCCGTTCACACTTCCTAAACCGATTTTGAACGCTTTATTGGACAAGGCAGTTGACGGTGTTTGGGGAGCAGAAGATGTTGCGGTTTTAGAAGAAAAGAGAAATGACAAGAAGTTCAATTTCAACTATCTGCCGAACTTCCTTTCTGAAGATGCCAAGACTAAGCTTGCAGGACTTGCGGTTGCTGATAAGGAATCCATCTCTGAAAACAAAATCTTCAAGGGCCTTGTTGACGGACGTGTTTCCAAGCAGTTAAAGGATATCTGCCTTCTTGATCAGACGTATGTCAGAGCAGAAGACGGTAAGCAGACGGTTGCTCAGTATCTCGGAACAGTAAATAAAGAGCTTTCTCTTACCAATGTGGTTCGTTTCGAAGTAGGCGAAGGAATTGAAAAGAAGGAAGAAGATTTTGCAGCTGAAGTAGCAGCTCAGCAGGCAGCCGCAGCTAAGAAATAAGAATATACGTTAAATATAAAGGGAGCCGTAAGGCTCCTTTTGTGTTTTGAGGGAAAATGAGAAGCTCATAAGGCGCAGACAGATTGCGTTTGAATTGATTTAGGGGTATAATATGAGCTGTAAAGGAGAGTGACTATTATGAATGAAAATCGTCAGAAGGTAGCTCCGGTGACGGATTTGCTGGAGTATAAGATACGTGTAGGAGAAATTTCCAATGAAGGCGGACATGAGATTTTTCATATTGCATTGAAAAATGTAGAACTCGTGGATCGGATTGTGTATATTTTGGAAATGGATTTGCCGGAAGCCGATACTATTGCAAAGGTAAAGCAGCTCGTTTAATTACAAACAGCTGCTTTTTTTCTTGCCAAATTCTTTTGCAGTCTGTAATATTATAATATGTGTAATTCGAGTTTGTCATACTCAGAGGAGAAAATATGGCAACCAAAATAACAGATACTATATACAAACAGATTGTTCCGCTTCCCAATAACCCGCTGAGGGAAATCAATGCATATCTGATTGTGGGAGAAAAAAATC
>CAVCML010000090.1:0-9805 GCA_963603335.1 Bacteroidaceae bacterium
AAGTCAGACCGTACAGATTATCACGGGCATTGTGACCGGTCTTTCAATGGATTTGGCAAAACCACATTTGTGATGCTTCAGGGACAATGAAACAAAATGCACCCACTGTCTATTTTTCGTTAATCTTTCTTTCCCTTCTGTCAATCCAGTGTTTAAACAAATTAATCGCAAGCACGGCAGCACATCCCACGATAAACCAAATGATGTGGAAGGTTCCCGGGCTCATGGCCGGCATCGGCTCCTCCAGTGTAGTCGGACCCATGACGATGGCATAGAGAGATGCTATCATCATACCCAAAATTGCATACATAGCTGCACTGCGATGATGTATCAGCATTTTTTTAATCCAACCTAAGGCTAGGAACACTCCCAGCAAAATTCCCACCAAAAGCAGCAGAATCAGCCATGCATTGTGAAAATCTCCGCCCATCATACTCTTTATTGCTGCCAACGCAGGTACATACAAACCAAAGCTCATAAGCAGCGTTGATCCGGAAATCCCCGGCAGAACCATAGCTGAAATAGCCAGGGCTCCGGCAATAATTGTATAAACAGCGGTAAACGGCGACAGGCCCAAATCCGATACCAATGCGGAAAAATTCATGCGAGTAAGCAATACCAAAAGAGCACCGCCCATAATAAAAAATACAAAGCAGGAATACTTCCCTTTAATGGCTTCTTTTTCTTCGGAAATAACCAATGGAATTGCTGCTATTACAAATCCCAAAAACAGAGAGCTTATCTCATATATGCCTGTTGTAAACATATCCGCAAGCAGAGATACCGCAAGTACGAATCCCACAATCCATCCTGCACCAAGTTTAATCAAAAACAAAAACGCCGGTTTTTTTTCTGCCATACTGCCGCGAAACAGCGCATGCAGCGACCCGATAAAATTATCGTAAAATCCGAGAATAAACGCAACTGTACCGCCGGATACCCCCGGAACACTGTCCGCCAGCGCCATGCAGAAACCACCCAATATCGTATAAATCATCCTAATATCCTTTCTCAACTACAATAAACTTTTATTATCCTCTGCCGATTTTTCTCTTGAGCAGCGATTTGCCTTCTCTCATAATTCTCTTGCTTCCCGATATCAGCACTTTTCCATAAACAGCAAACAGAAGCAGCGGAGAAATCGCCTGCATAATAATCCATCCCGGAAGATCCAGCACGATAAATACTGACTGTATCAACAAAATCACCGTTCCAAGCACCAGTTTTGTAATGTGCAGCTGCATCGGGATCAGCTTATTTGTACTTATTGCACGCACTGTAAACAGCACCATATAGCTTATCATTGTCGCAATTGCAGCTCCCTGCACTCCCAGCGGAGACGGAATCAAAAACAGGTTCAGAACAATATTCGTAGATGCACCCAAAAGCGATGTCATGAAATACAGATTACTGCGCTTCTTCACCATATAAATGCTGCCCATAAAGGTTACAAAAGAAGAGTATACTGCCGATACGCATAAAATCGGAACATACTGCCAAACCGAGTAATACGCCTTATCTGCCAGCACCATGATTTCAGGCTTCGCAAATGCGATGAGAAGGCTGCCGAACAAGAACAAGCCGGCCTGCATGAGTTCCCAGATTTTCGAGAAAAACCGATCACGCTCTTCCACTTCGCCCTGCGATTCCGTAACGGCAGAAAACTGCCACGCCTCCATAAAAATGCCCGCCAGCAGTGCCATAACCGTAGGAATTTTACATGCTATCGTATACATCCCGTTAGCATCGCTGTCGATAAATGCACGAATCATATATCGATCCGAAACGCTGGTCACCCACCAGAAAATCGTCGTAGGAATCATCGGTATACTATATTTCAGCATGCTTTTCAGAATTGACATGTCAGGTTTATACGTCACATACTCCCATAAACGCTCCTTGAGTACCAAGAATGCGGCACAAAGAATATCAGCAATGGAAATAGCGATGACATATCCGATAATTCCCATGTGCATTCCGGCCAGGAACAGGATATTCAGCATCACTACAAATGCAGTGTTCAAAATACCCTGGATTGCATACATCTGCATTCTGCCTCTGGCTCGTGTAAACTGCGCACACAGCGAATGAACACAGGAACACAGTGCATAAATCAGAATTAATACAATCTCATAATTCAATTTTCCCAGCGGATACAACGCCAGACAAATCAATGCAAAGAAACATCCTCCTGCAAAAAGTACAAGAATTCCTGAGCTGAAAACATTTTTGCGCAGTGACGGACTGTCCATTGCAAATCGAAACACCCCATCTGTAATCCCGAACGAAACCACCGGAATCAACAGATTCGCCGTCTGTGTAATGAGGTCTGCCGTACCGTAATCAGCCGGCGAAAGATATGCCGTATAAAACCGCACCATAAAAAACAGAAGAAATTTTGAAGCAAACGTACCGATGCTGATAAGCGCTGTGTTTGCTGCAAGAGTTCTGTATTTGTCCATTTATTAAGCCTTTCTTTTCTGTAAATTTTTCTCCTTCTTCTCTAAAACTTCAGGCTAATTCACATCTGTTCTGCTTAAAATAGCAGCCGGTGTCTTACGAATCGTTCGGAATACCGGAAGCAGTCCGAACAGCAGATTGAATCCATAAATCAGTACCAGGCTGATTCCCAGCACCATTGGATTAATCAAGAACATTTTGCTGAAATAGGAAACCTCCGAAAGCCTATGCAGAACATATGCCATAAACATAAAGCCCGGCAGACTCGCCATGGTTGTAATAGCCAGTATCTCTCCCGCAAACATTTTGTATATATCGTTTTTCTTTACGCCAATCGCCCGATACACACCTACTTCCTTTACACGCGACAAAAATGAAGCACGTATAATCAAGAATATTTCTATAAATGATATTGCCAGAATAACACCTGCCAAGACGAGAGTCGAAAAGATAGATGCCCATTTTTCCTTCTTATATTCCTTCTCACTCTGTCCGTAAGTGTCCTTAACATTTACATTCTCCGCATTCAGCTGCTGCAGTGCGGTTTCTTTGTCCTTCGGGCACACCGTGATATTTGCCTTTGTCCGTATCACATTATACTTCACTGTGTTGCTGTTTACCAGCATAAAATCACTATCTTCAGCATCTTTATAGTATCCGCTCACTTTCAGCTTCTTGCCGTTGACCTTCTGATCTATGGTTTTACCGATTGCCATATCATCCTTGTTCTTCTCGTTTACAAGCACTTCATAATCGCCTGTCGGCCAGGCTCCCTTCACAAGGCTGACAGAAGATGCTTTAAGATTATAATCCACGACATCACCGTTTCCGGATGAATCTCCCGCTTCATCCGATGAAATACCGACTTCCATACCGCTTTGTATATCCTCTTCAGACTGTGCATTTGAAATCAGATTGATGAATAAACTTTGATCCGTATAAATGCACGGGCTTCCCATATCCGAAATTCCCACAATTTCCATATCCGGCATCTGCGGCACGGTCACTTTCTGATTGAGGAATGACTGCGCAGTTCCAAATCCCGCAGTTTTACTCTCCTGATCAGAAATCACGGATTTCAGCACCATACGATCCACTACAATTTCACTTGCATTTTCCGGAAGCCGTCCGTAAACAAGATCACTGACGCTAAGCTTCTTATAATCCGATAACGATCCCGACAAAGATGCGCTTTCAGAACTGGTCTGCAAATAGTTTTCATACGGCATACTCATGCTGATTTGTGAATCTCCCGGCATAATGTATTCATAATTTTCATCCGATTCATATTTCAGGTATGCATCCACATCTATCTTCTTGCCGATGATAGTCAGGTATGATTTATCTTCCTGTACAAATTCATCATCCGTAATATTCAGCACACCAAAAATATTGCTGATGGAATATGTTATAAAAATCGCTGAAATCAAGAATCCAAGCAGCAGAATCTTTTTCAGGATATTGTAGTTAAACACCGTTTTGAATCCCCGCTTGACAGTCGTTATCGGGTTCAGAATCGAATGATACTTACGCGCTCCCGAAGCTGCAAGTTTCTGCGGATTGAAACTGTTTCCCATCGAATCTTCCCTGCTCAGTTTTCTGTAATGATCATCCACAAATTCAATACTGGAATCCTCATTTACGATTTCCACTCTATCCGCCGGATTGTTGGTTTTTATGTAAATATTACCGTTGCGGATTACTATATCCAGATCCAGACAGCCGCCGTTTTCATTGTAAAAATCCAAATTATAAAACTCGGTTTTCAAACGCTTATGGTCACGAATATCTTTAAGATAAATCTTGTTTTCCACGCGGTAATCCAGATTGTCTGCATGATTGTTTATCTCATCGGAAACCACTTTCCCATCCAGAATTCTGATGATGCGCGATGCATAAAAATCCGCCAGCTGTTCCTCATGAGTTACCAGAATAACCAGCTTGTCTTCAGAAATGGTCTTAATGATATTCATGATTTCAAGCGTATTTTTACTGTCCAGGTTCCCTGTCGGCTCATCCGCAATCACAACAGCAGGATTCTTGACGATGGCTCTTGCGATACCTACCCTCTGCCGCTCTCCGCCGGAAAGCATATCCGCATATCGGTTGCGATACCGATACATACCCACCTTTTCCAGTACATAGTTTACTTTATCTTCAATCTCCTTTTTATCCTTAACTCCGACCATTTTGAGTGCAATTGCCACATTATCGAAGACCGTCATGTTATCCACAAGATTATAATTCTGGAACACATAACCTATGTTCAGATTCCTTATCTGATCGACTTTACCCGCACGTCTTCCCGTCAGTTTTTCACCGTTGATATAAACATTTCCGCTGTTTACTTTATCAAGTCCGCCTATAACGTTGAGCAGCGTCGTTTTCCCGCCTCCGCTGGGTCCGAGCAATGCTACGAGACCTTTGCTTTCTATCTCCAGCGTTGTATCGTTTATAACATGAATCTCATTCTTTTTTCGGCGATTAAAATATTTATTTACATGCTCTAATCTTACCATGACTATTCCTCCTCCCGGAACGACCCCATCGCCGTCTTCTTAAACAGGCTTCTCGCAAATTTCCCGGATATGAAATATCCCATGATAATCAAAATCGCATACAGAATCAGATAATCCGTCACATGAAGATATTCTACCAGCGTCCGTATGTATTCCACATTGATAATTCCCGTATTCACCAGCGCCACAACCGCTAAGAATACGGCATATGCGATATTGATTACGGTAAACATTTCAACATCCAAAATTCGCCGTATGTTCTTTCTCGCCAATCCAAGCATACGCAGAATGCTGAAATAGCCGACACGAGAACGGAGAATCAATCTGATGACGAAATAAGCTATGAAAAACAGGGCAATAATAATTACTACAGCAATCGGCACCTGAATAATGCTAACAATGTCATCTGTATAGTTCACCATAGCGTCTTTCATTGCGAGAGTTGTAAAACCCATAGTCTGCAGGGCATCTTTCGTGCTGTTCAGTTCTTTTAAATCCTTTACATAAACAGTAGCCTGATAATTTCCCTTGTTAAACAACGTGCTGTAGTCTGCGGTATTAATATAAACGGCTCCGTTGTAAGAATCGTAATCCTTTTCACCCGTCAGTTTCTCAAAATTCTTTTTCGTATAGACATCGCCAACCTTCAGAGAAATCGATTCCGTATAGTAAATATTTTTCACAGAAACCGAAATCGTCTGGCCTTTAGCTTTGCCTTTTTCATAAAAATTATTCAGTTCTTCCGCACCGACTGCCGTTCCCTGCGCCACTTTATCGCTCGGCAGGATCCGGTACATGAAGCTGCCCTCCGCCGCTTCCTGCGCCTTGCCGTTGATAGTGGTTGTAACCGTACTGTTGGTACTGTAGGTGTCCTCAAGCATTTCCTGCAGAAGCGCATTGCTGAGGAATAGATCTCCGCCGTATACGTAGGAATTCTGATTATACGTCTTATATGCTGCTCCAACAACCTTTACCGTCAATTCCTTGGTTTCACCCACATACACTTTATAGTCCTTGTTCAGAAGCTCCTGAAGCATATCTTCCGAAAAATAATAATCGTCTTTATCTCCCGTCAGAATAACTTCATTGTCAGCCTCCGGCATCCTGCCCGCCACCAGTTTTCCCGTGAATTCGCTGATCGGACGCGGAAATGCTTCATAAGAAATGTCCCCTTCTTCCAGATTTACCAGTGAATCCAGCAGCACATCATTGGCAGCTGCACTTTTGATGTTGTCAATCCGGCGAATTGTCTTCAAATCTTCTTCCGTAAACTGAGAACCGTCACTTTTCTTCAAAACGATACGATCCGGACTGAAATTATTGAAATAGTTATTATATCCCAGATTTGAATTTTCCTCCTTATTGTGCTGCAGTGATGTGTATTCCGAGGTTACCGCCACTACCACAAACAGAAATACAATCAAAAGCAGTATGAATTTCGGAACGATATTAAAGGTGTTGCGCAGCCCCAGCCGTATTTTACTCGCTGCTGAAATTTTGCCTCCGTTTTTTTCCTCTCCCCCTGCAAAAGAAAGGCTTCTGTCCTCTCCGGCAGTGCGAACCGGTGATGTCACCTGTTCATCCTCTACTATCTTTCCATCGTGCATCTTGATTTTTCGAGTGGCATATGCCTCGAACTGATCGAAATTATGAGTCACCACAATCACAAGTTTATCACGGGAAATTGCACTGAGAAGTTCCACTATTCCTGCAGCTGAAGTGCTGTCAAGATTTCCCGTCGGCTCATCAGCAACGATGATATCCGTATCTTTAGCCAAAGCCCTGGCGATAGACACCCTTTGTTTCTGACCTCCGGAAAGCTTTGATACCTTCGTCTTTGCATATGCCGAAAGACCTACACGCTGCAAAATCTCATTCACACGCTTACGGGTATCCTTTTTGCTGTATCCGTTAATACGCAGAATCAGCTCTACATTCTGATACACAGTATAACTGTTTACCAGGTTAAAATTCTGAAAAATATTACCTATATATTTCTTGCGGTATTCTTCAAAATCCGATGCCAGATAATGGCTTGTCTCCTTGCCATCGATGTACATTTCACCTTCTTCATAGGAATCCAGACCGGAAATGACATTGAGCAGAGTGGTTTTTCCGCTGCCGGATTCTCCGGTGATTACCACAAATTCTCCCTTATTCAGGGTAAGGTTCACCTTCGAGATCCCGCTGGCAATCATACCCTTGCTGTAATAGAATTTCGAAACATTCTTTAACTGTATCACTGCGCACCTCCTTAAGGCTTGCTACAGAGTCATGTACTCCATTTTTCTTCGTCCGCTGCGAATATCTTCTGCAATCTCATGCACCACTTCATGCTCAGAAAAATGATGCTTTACTCCTTCTATTTCCACATAGGTTTCATGCCCCTTGCCCAGCAGGATAATCATGTCTCCGGGCATTGCATGAGTTATGGCATAAGCGATAGCTTCCCTGCGGTCAATGATTTCAATGTACCCGGCGTTGTGTTTTGCCAGCCCTACCTTAATATCGTTATTGATATCTTCTACCTTCTCAAAACGCGGATTATCGCTGGTCAGTATACAAAGATCCGCCAATTCTCCCGCGGCTTCACCGATATCGTAGCGGCGCACCTTGCTCCGATTCCCTCCGCAGCCGAATACCGCAACAATTCTGCCCGGATTGTATTCCCTCAGTGTCTTCAAAACGCTTCTTGTACTGACATCGTTGTGAGCGTAATCAATAATTACGCTGAACTTCTTCGAAATCGGGATCAGCTCTACCCTGCCTTTGACCTGTACGTCCTCAAGGCCTGCCAAAACTGCGTCATCCGGAATCCCCAGCTCGTGGCACACCGCCATGGTCGCCAGAGCATTGTACACAGAAAAACGTCCCGGTATATGAATCTTTGCCTCACAGTTCATCATGCCGTTTACTGCAAAGTGCATTCCCAGCTTTCCGTCTTCATTGAGAAACCGTATGTCGGAAGCCATGAGATCCGCCTTTTTTTCTGCAGAAAAGGTTCGAACATCACACGTGCTTCCTTCCAGAATCTGCTCCGCATACGGATCGTCCGCATTGACAATTCCTACACTGCACTGGCGAAACAATCTGCTTTTGCACGCCAGATAATCTGCGAAATCCGGATGTTCCGTCGGGCCGATATGATCTTCCGAAAGATTGGTGAAAATCCCATAATCAAACCATATTCCCGCAGTTCTGTCAAATTTCAGACCCTGAGAGGAGACCTCCATGACCATAAATTCACATCCCGCATCTACCATGGCTGCCATGGCTTTATGAATCTCGTAGGATTCCGGTGTTGTATTTTTTGCAGGAATTGATGTATTGCCGATGACCGTTGCTATAGTACCGATTAAACCGACTTTGCGCCCCGCCTGTCTAAGAACATCCTGTATAATGTAAGTCGTCGTCGTCTTTCCCTTTGTTCCCGTTAAACCGATGGTCGTCAGCTTCTTTGCAGGATAATCAAAGTATGCCGCTGACAGATATGCCAACGCATGACGAGCCGATTTCACCAGAATTACCGTAACATCTTCCGGAATTTTACTGCAGGCCTCTTCACGTTCTGCTACTATAACCTTTGCACCTTTGTTCACCGCATCGGGGATATATTTATGTCCGTCGGTCACGGCGCCCACCATGCAGACAAACATGGTCCCGGCTGTAACCTTCCTTGAATCATAGATGATATCCGATACTTCTGTATTCATACTGCCCTGCAGCAATTTGTATTCAATTTTCTCACATAAATCTGAAGTCTTCATATTCTCACCTTCTATAAGTTCCTGTTTATCATAGCCTACCGAAAAGCAAAAGACAATCTGCTTAAATGAATCTTAAAAGTTTCTTCATGTCAAATGCTTATTTATTCTATCACATTACCGTGAACAATTGTTGATGATACTAAAAAAGAAGGATACCGCCTTACCTTATGATAAAACGATATCCTTTTTACCGCTTATGATTACACACTCAAAATCAATCCTCTTCCTGCACAACGCCTTCAATGTAAAGTCTTGCAATCTTTTCCATAACCTGCAGCTGCTTTACATTGCAAACGCTCAGCGAACCCATTATATTTTCATTCAAAAGCCGACGCGGTTCCTCTGCTGTACTATCGGATTGATTGCCATCCATCAAATAATCAATGGACACCCCCAGAATCTGCTTCAGACGATAAAGATTTTTGACCGAAGTTCCCTTGTCGCCGTATTCCAGATCTGCTATAAACTTTGAAGTGACATTCAGGCGCTTTGCCAAGTCTTTCCGTGACATGCCAAGGGCTTCTCTGCGCCGGCGAATCCGTCTGCCCATTGCCGCTCTGTCCAGTTCTTTTAATTTCATGCCTTCTGTCATAGTTCCCCATCCATTCTTTCATGTTCGAAAAACGCCATGTTTATGCAAATGCTGCCGGTTTGGAAGTTTCCTTTAATGTGCGTACTTCATCTTCAATCATGTTTACACGCACCTGCATCACTTCCGTTTCCGCTCCCGCCTTTGCGGAACGATCCAGTTTATTTTCCAAATCAAGATGTCCTTCCGCAATAATTCGAATGTTACGATTCGTAACATTTTCAATCGTCGTCCGAAGAGAAAGTATTTCCTTCTTTACATCAGCCAGTTCACTCTGCGTTTCATTTACCGTACGCTGCAAGTAATCTGTTTTCCCTTCCATAATAATCATGCGCTGCTGCAAATCTTTAACATCCGTCTTTAAAGTACTGACATCTGTCTTCAAAGCGCTCACATCTGTCTTCAAAGAGCTCACTTTATACTGTACCCATAACAGTGGACACGAAAGATTTGAGACACCCACAATAATG
>CAVCML010000091.1:0-87834 GCA_963603335.1 Bacteroidaceae bacterium
CTGTACATTTTTATTTGATAATTTTTGTACATCTTTATTTTAGCATTTACATATACAACTGTTCTTGAGTTCTTCGCCGTCGGGTTGATTACTATGCGCATTGCCTGAGGTTCATGTCAAGGCTGGCGGACGACTTAGAAAGCTTATAGCGTGTTGGCGTCAATCCCACGAAAAAAATGATTGACCCTATATTATTGTGAATTTCTGCAAAGGATGCAACATAAAAGCTTTTTTATCCCATGTTCATGTTGCACAAAAAGCAAAAAGCAACATGAACAGGTTTTTAATCACTGTTTACGTTGCTTCTTCCATCCTTAGACCGGTATGCTGCAACATGAAATCCGATTCCAAAGGGTTTCATGTTGCAGCAGCCTTATTTCTGCAGCGAATTGCAACCTAAACATTAGATTTCTGTCCGTTCATGTTGCAATTCCTGCAGAAAATTTAATATCGCCTGCAGATCAAGCTTGCAGATCAGACCTGAAAATCAGGCTTGATCTGCAGGCCGGAATTTTACCCCCGGAGCCAAAAGCATTGGCTATGGCAACATTGACCGTCATCCTTCGGCTCTCATCTCGCACAATATCCAATTGCGAGTCAGATTTAAGTCGGCGGGACGATTCCCGCGCGGCCGGCGGCTCCATGAGCGATGGCGATTTAAGCCGCCGCCATGCTTTAATATGCGAAAAATCCTTCGCCTGTCTTGCGGCCCAGCTTACCGTCGCGCACCATTTTGCGCAGGTATACATGCGGGCGATATTTATCTTCGCCGTACTCGCGGTGAAGCGTCTCCATGATGGCAAGACACACATCCAGGCCAATCAGATCTCCCAGTGCCAGAGGCCCCATCGGGAAATTGGCTCCGAGCTGCATAGCCTTGTCGATATCCTCTGCTGCCGCCACGCCGTCCGCCAGAATGCCGATAGCTTCATTTATCATCGGAATCAGAATCCGGTTAACCACAAATCCCGGAGCTTCCTCAACCTTAACGGGACTCTTTCCGAGTGATTCCGCCAGCGTCATAATCTCCGAAGTCGTTTCATCGGAGGTCGATAATCCGCGGATAACTTCCACCAGCTTCATCGCCGGCACCGGATTGAAGAAGTGCATACCGATAACTTTTTCCGGTCTTGCTGTCGCTGCCGCAATCTCCGTAATCGAGAGTGCCGATGTATTCGTGGCCAGAATGGTATCCGGACTGCAGATTTCGTCCATCTGGCGGAACATTCCCTTTTTCGCTTCCACATTTTCCGTAGCAGCTTCGATGACGATTTCCGCATCAGCAAGATCCGCCATATCCGTACTTCCTTTGATTCGGCCGAGTACAGCGTTCTTATCGTCTTCGCTCATGCGCCCTTTCTTTACAGCCTTCTCAAGAGCAGCTGTAATTCTGGCCATTCCACGGTCGACAAACTCCTGCTTCTGTTCGATAAACGTTACTTCGTATCCGCTCTGTGCCAGCACCTGGATAATTCCCCCACCCATAGTGCCTGCGCCGAGCACACCTGTCTTTTTCATAACCTGTGCTTCCTTTCTTTTTTAATCCTGCAAATTCATCACACGATTACAAGTTGAATAATATGTATGAGCAGCGGTACCGTCCCGATGGATGCTACCGTGCTTAAAAACAGAATCTTGCTGGCAATGCCTGCCTCCAGACCTTCCTGTTCCGCCAGCATTGATACCGTAGCTGCCGACGGGAAACTGATGCCGAGCACCATAATCGAGCGAATCAACGGGTCGATAGGCAGAAATGCCACCGCTGCCAGCGTCAAAAGCGGCAGCACCAGCAGCTTGATAACGCTGCCTTCTATAGTCATCACACTTCTTATAATATCCTTGAATTTATAATTGGTCAGCGTGGATCCGATGAAAATCATCGCCATCGGCGTGGATACATTTCCGATATACAGCAGATATTCATCCACCACTCCCGGCACGCCGAGACCCGATAAACTGAATGCAAAACCGATAAACAGCGCCAGAATATTCGGATTCAGAAGCAGCTTCAGGGCTGCTCTGAAAAACCGCCTTGCCGTCACCGGCGGGTGTTCGTCTGCTTTCATGTCACGCAGCAGCTTTATCCCGTAGGTAAACACGAAGAAATTCATCGCCGCGTTGTGCGCCAGCATCAGTAAAAGGCCGCTGTCTCCAAAGAAAATCAGAGCTACCGGAAATCCCATAAAGCCGTTATTCGGCATGGACATGGCGAACTCCGCGATGCCCGAAACATCCTCGGGATACTTTCGCAGCCGGGCATAGCCTTTGCAGAAAAAGCCATAGAGGTAAAACAGCACCAGGCTGAGCACGAACGTTAAGCCGAAATCAGCCAGCACTGCGGGTGTCATTTCCAGCGCGCCGATGTTGTGAACAATCAGACACGGATATGCAAAATAGACCACAAGCTTATTAATGCTGTGATCCATTTTTTCATCTATAAAATTGATTTTTCGCAGAAACCATCCGGTGAACAGGATGGCGAAAAGCACAAAATATTTGCCGTACATTAATTAAACTCCAAACTCCCATTTGTATTTATCGTATAACATTTCGGTCAAGTTTTAATCAAGCTTCGGTCAGGCTCTGATCGAGGCCCGGTCCGGACCTGATCGAATCCTGATTCAGCTCTGATTAAGTCCTGCGGTTTAACTGTAGTACAGGTTGTTTGTAATGTATTCCGGATCGCTGGTCACATCGATGCCCAGCGCCTTTAACGTGCTCTCATCCTTGTCGCTTAAGATTGCCGTGCAGTGCGCGCGGCATGATTTGAGCTCATGAGTCTTGGCCAAAGCTCTTGCAGCCGACGGATTTGTTACAGCGGAAATCGTCAGCGCCGTCAGGATTTCCTCGCAGTTGAGACTGGTCTTTTCCGCGCCCAGCACATCCACCTTCAGATCCTGAATGCTCTTTAAAATTCCCGGTGAAATCAGGAACAGGTCATCCGCCATGCCGCTCAGATATTTGATGGCGTTGAGTACGGCAGCCGCTGCCGCTACCATACGGCGGGAACTTCTGCCCGTGATGATTTTTCCGTCCGGCAGCTCCAGCGCCATAACGACCACGTTGGCATAACGTTCATTGCAGGCTTTTTTCTTTTCTGCATATTCTCTTGCCGGCAGCACCACCTTGCGGTCTTCCACGCAGAGCGACATATCATCCATCAGCAGCTTTGCACGTTCTACGGTTTCACTGCTGATTCTGCCCTTCTTGTAGTCACACTCGGAAATCATATATCGGCGGATAATCTCCTGACCGGCTGCCTCCCGCACCACCTCATCGTCGGTGATGCAGAATCCCGCCCGGTTAACTCCCATATCCGTCGGCGATTTGTACTCGGATTCCTCTCCTGTGATTTTTTCAATTATTCGTTTTACTACGGGGAATACCTCCAGATCGCGGTTGTAGTTGACCGCTTTCTCCCCATAAGCTTCCAGGTGGAAGGAGTCGATCATGTTGACATCCTTAAGATCCGCCGTAGCCGCTTCATATGCCACGTTAACAGGATGTTTAAGCGGAATGTTCCAGATCGGGAATGTTTCGAATTTCGCATAACGCACTTTGCGTCCCAGCTTGTTTTCGTGATAAAGCTGAGACAGACACGTCGCCAGCTTGCCGCTGCCGCCTCCCGGTCCGGTTACAACCACCAGCGGCCGGCTTACTTTGATGTACGGATTTGCGCCGTATCCCTCATCGCTTACGATAGTATCGACATCGGTCGGATACCCCTTGGTAAACCGGTGTTTATATGTACGAATTCCGCGTCTTTCCAGCTTGTTGATGAATTTGTCGACCGCCGGGGAATCATCCTCGTATCTGGTCACTACCACACTGTTGACCGCCAAATCGTGCTTGCGGAAAACATCTATCAGCCGCAGAACCTCCAGATCATAGGTAATGCCGAAGTCCTGTCTCGTTTTACTCGTCATGATATCGCCTGAATAAATACAGATAATAATCTCCGCTTTTTCTTTCATCTTCTGCAAAAGCTTGATCTTGGCGTTTTCATCAAATCCCGGCAGCACGCGCATTGCGTGTTTGTCCTGTACCAGCTTGCCGCCGAATTCCAGATAAAGCCGTTCACTGTTTCCGCAATTAATCCGCTTCAGGATATACTTTGACTGTTCTTCGATATACTGTTCCGCACTAAAACCTATTTCCGTCATCTTCTCCTCCAAATTCCTTCTTTATTTTATCTACTATAAGTATGCGATTGCCATTGTCAGCGTTGTCACAACCATCACTACAACAATGGCGATAGTGATTGCTCTGATTGTCTTTTTGCTCATCATAATCAGTAACCTCCTTGCTACATCAACGTAATATTAAGCTGGTTGCGGCCTTCCATCAGACCCTTGAGGCTGATGCTGTAATCGATGTCCAGGTTGCCGCCGCCTTCTTCCGTCAAATTGTTTTCGAGTTTATTCGTCAGAACCTCCAGTTCTATGGCTCCGAACGGAGTATCGTAAAGTCCGCAGTACCGCTTGCCTCGTTCAAAACGAATCTCGTTTCCGATGCCGGCGCCCTCGCCGAAGCGCTTCATCTGCACCTCGTTGCTCCCGCACTTGAGCCGCGTTCTGCAGCCCGGAATTCCCGAAAGTTCCGTTTCTTCATATATCAGATACACGGCATCGCCCCGCGTGTAAAGCTTTGCTTCCGTGATGAATTCCATTACATCACTTTCGCCTTTTTCGTTAATCTGATTAGCCGTAATCTTTACCATTACCTCTTTCATTTATCTCACCCCTATCACATGCGCGCCAGTATGCTTTCCAGCTCGCTCTTGTTGAAATGGTATTTTTTGCAGCAGAACTGACACTGCAGCTCCGCCTGTCCGTCTTCCTCAATAATCTCCGTCAAATCCCTGCGCCCGATGGTAAGAAGCGCGTTCTCAATCCGCTCTCTGCTGCAGTCGCATTCCCAGCGAATTTCACGCTCCTGCAGAATCTCCGGCTGATATTCCTCCGGAACGTCTTTGAAAATTTCCTGCAAAAGTGCCGCGACGCGTCTGCCGGCTGCCTTGCCGGCTTCCGAAGCTTCAGATTCCGCACTGCCGGCTTCTGAGGTTTCCGGTTTTGCACTGCCGACTGCCGAATCCGCTGATTCGGAAAGATTGCTGATCAGTGTTGTCAGCGGCGGCATTTCGCCTATCATTTTTTCCAAAGCGTCAACGGCGCCCTCCTGCGCATCCGGGAGCAGCTGAATAATCATTCCGCCCGCCGCGCCGATGCTCAGATCGCGCTCGACTTTCACACCCAGTGCAACAGAGGAATTCTGCTGTTCCGAAATGTAGAAATAAGCTGTCAGGTCATCTGCAATCTCACCGTCTACCAGCGCGATGGTTCCCGTGTACGGCTCCTTAAGTCCCAGGTCCTTTATGACCGTCAGGTTGCCTACTCCCAGCGAGCCTCCCACGTCCAGCTTGCCCCGGTCGTTGAGCGGCAGATCCACATACGGGTTGGAAATGTAGCCCTTGACCCTGCCGTCACTGTATGCGGTAGCCAGAATCTGCTTCGCCGGGCCATCGCCCTTAAAATACACGGTCAGTTTACTGCCTTCATCCTTGAGCATGATGCCCATAAGCCCCGCTGCCGTCAGCACTCGCCCAAGACCTGCCGATGCAAGCGGCGTAGTGTCGTGAACATTCGCCGCCTCCTGCACCAGATCGGTGGAAATGGTCAGGTAGACACGAAATGATTTACTTTTATCTATTGCAATGATTGCTTTATTCATAATTTTACACTTCCTTTGTGTTTATACGTATAAGATTTTATCATATTATGTGGAAAATGTTTAACCTTTTCTTCAGATATTCACATATTTTCAACACGAAAATGTCATATTGGGTTTGTATATTTATGGTAAAGATTTAGAAAATTCAACATTTCAGTGAAATCTCCGCAGTGCGCAGGCCGCTGAAAGGTAGAAAGAAGGTATATATATGGACGAAAAGAAAACAGATTCCACCGGCTATGAACCTAACTTCGTAATGAAGGATGCGGAAGAGCCGGAGACTGCCGCCGGGCAGTCAAGCCCCCCTGAAAATCCCGCCGCAGCTGAAGCTCCGCCGGGCGAACAGGAAAACTTCGCACAGCAGGAGCAGACTTCCGTTCCGAATGAAAACACACCAGCCGGATCCGGAAGCACTTCTTACCGAGGAGAATTTCGTGATCCGCGGAACGCTTTCCGAAGCACCGGATCGACTCCTTACCAGTACGGAGAACGAACTCAGCACGGCACGGCAAACAGCAGCTTCACCAATACGCCTTACACCGGCTACACGGACGAAAACGGCAACATGCATTACAGCGGCTACAATCAGGCACACCAGCCGCACCGGGCAGCGCCGGATTACAATCCGCAGGCAGGCGGCGAAAACTTTGCAGGACAGCAGGGAAGCGGCTTTACGGGGCAGCAGCAGACAGGCGGCTTTGCAGGACAACAGCCTGGAAACAGCTTTGCAGGACAACAGCAAGGAAGCGGAGCCTATACCGGTTCCTGGAGCAACAGCGACGGCGTGACACGAACCCACCGCGCCAAGAAAATGAAGAAACCGCGCAAGCCTCGCAAACCGAGCAAACCTATCTCTCTGACCCGCAGATCGCTGGCGCTTCTGATTGCACTGTGCGTGGTCGTTTCCGGATTGTTCGGGTTCGGAGGCGCATACCTGAGCAGCGCCCTTTCCGAAAATAACAGCGGATCGACTAAAACAGCCAGCGCATCCAAGAACGGCTACAAACTGTCAGACGCCACCGGCAGCAACATGACGGTACAGGAAGTAACCGATGCGACCAAGGACAGCGTTGTGGAAATCAAGACCGAAAGCGTTTCATCAGACTCATGGATGCAGCAATACGTTACCGAAGGTGCCGGAAGCGGCGTAATTATGACGACCGACGGCTACATCATGACCAACAACCACGTCATCGAAGACGCCAGTAAAATTACCGTCACCACAACGGACGACAAAGAATATGAAGCCAAGCTGGTAGGCACCGACAGCATCACGGACATCGCAGTCATCAAAATCAGTGCCAAGAATCTGACTCCGGCCACCTACGGAAACAGCGACCAGCTGAAGGTCGGCGATATGGCTGTTGCCATCGGCAACCCGCTGGGTGAACTCGGCGGTACGGTCAGCGCCGGCATCATCAGTGCTCTGGACAGAGAGCTTGCCATAGACGGCAAAACGATGACATTGCTTCAGACGGACGCATCCATCAACCCGGGCAACTCGGGCGGCGGTCTGTTTAACGGAGACGGACAGCTCATCGGTATCGTCGTTGCCAAGTCATCCGGATCCAACGTAGAAGGGCTGGGATTCGCAATTCCTATCAATAAAGCGGCCGATGTGGCGCAGCAGCTGATGGATAAGGGATATGTCAGCAATCAGCCGTCCACCGGCATGAGTTATACGGAATCCAGTCAGGGCAGCAATATGTCGCAGTTCTTCGGGAACAGCCAGGACTCCCAGTCGCAGTCCACGACTTCCACGGTTTACATCCAGGAGGTCACCGGAACAAATGCTAAAAAAGCAGGATTTCAGCAGGGTGATATCGTCTATGCGGTAGACGGAACGGAAATTACATCCTTTAATTCTCTTTCAGCCATCGTTACCTCTCATGAGGTGGGCGACAAACTGACGTTTACCATCATACGCAACAACCAGAAAAAAGAAATCAAGCTCACGCTTGAAGAAAAGAAGTCAGGAAATTAAAGAAGTCAAAAAACAAGGAAACCTCGCGTCAAAACGCGGGGTTTCCTTGTTTTATATGGTTAAAAATGAGTGTGCGCTTGTGTTGAAATCCCATTAAGCCTAAGGGCTCTTATCTGTAGGATTTTCTCTTTCTTGCCACTGCTGCGGTTCCTGCCGCCGTGCTGCCCGCAAGCAGCATCAATGCAATCCATAAAGCTGCATCGGAGTCATCGCCGGTCTTGGAAGTGCTTTCTTCGGTATTCTTTCCGCTGTCCTGCATCGTCTTATCTCCGTCAGTGTCCTTCGCGCTTTCCTTTACCGCATCGGCATATGCCGCTTCAACCGCTTCGAGCTTCGAAACGTTTTCTTCAGAGATGAGTTTCTTCTGATTGTCCGTGAGAGCATCATATGCTGCCTTCGCCGCATTTACGGCATCTTTGTCGTTTAATGTAATCTTATCGGCATCCGGAAGTGCTTCGATGAGCTTTTCTGCCTGCTCAGCCTTCAGTGCATCATATGCGCTTCTTGCCTTAGTGAGTGCATCATAGTTCTTCACCAGAGCCTTCTGCTCGTCGGTAAGTGCGCTATATGCATTTTCCGCCGTTTCGATGGCACTGCCGCTCTTTATGCTGACATCGCCGATTTTATCGATCAGCTTGTCCACAGCCGCTGCCTTCTCTTCGTTCGTAAGCTGCTTTTCATAAGCCTCAAGCTTGGAAATCTTGCTTACGAGCTTCTGCTGAGTTTCCGTCAAAGCTTCATAAGCCGCTCTCGCCTTTGTAACCTGATCGGCCTTATCAGATGCAGTCATATCGATGGCTTCGATCATATCGTCCACCTTGGCTGCTATCATCTTGTCGCTTTCAACGCCCTTGGCGAGCTTCTCCGCATCAGCTCCCAGCGGGTCATCGGTACGGTTGTAGCCTGTTTTCCAGCTGCACCACTGAACAGTCGGACAAGCGGACGTGCCGTTTTCTGTACTGAAGTAAACTGTACCGTCAACCGCTGTCGGATTCTCACAATTAGTATCAACATATTTCACCGCACCAAATCCGCTTTTTGCTCCGCAGTCCAGTGTATAGGTATTATCTGAAATATTATCGTATTTGTTAAGACTTTCATAGAAACCTATGATTCCGCCGACATTACTTTCACCGGATATAGTCCCTGAGAAATGATTGCCGCTGAATTCATAATTATTGTTTTCCCAGTCCTGAGCCACATATACATCACCGCCAAGTATACCGCCAACATTATTTTTACCTGTGATTTTACCAGCAGATAAGCAGTCTTTAACTGTGATTCTGAATCCATTCGGCGCAGACGAATGAGAATATCCGCCTCCGACAATACCTCCTGCGTTATCACCTGAAGCCTGTACTTCACCGAAGAATTTGCAGTTCAGCATTTCACACTGTCCCATGGAGTTATCAAGTGAACCCATAATTCCGCCAACATAATTATTTCCCTTCACTGTAGCATAGCTGACGCAGTTTTCTATCGTACCCTGAAAACGTCCGGCAAATGAACCTATCATATCCTGAGTGCCGCTGTATCCTACAGTAACATTTTCTTCAACAGTACAATTGCGTATTGTAACTAAGAACTTTGCACTGTTGGCCGCATAACCATTGGTGGTTATATTTCCGCCTATAAAACCTGATTTGAGAGTCTTGGTACCGCTCTTCAAAGTCACATTGTCAATTATTACGGCACTTCCGGAAAGTCCAACACCTTCATAATTGTTTACAAGACCGTATCCGTCAATCTGCTCTCCGTAGATGTTAAGGTTTTTAACTTCTGCCTCCTTAACATAACCAAAAAGCGGAAGTCCACCCTTAGGAACCGTGATGGTATGGTTATCTCCGTCGAATATTCCGGAGAATGCCATAAGATTCTCACCATTCTTTATATTATTCGTGCCGTCTTTTGTACATCCGACAGGTACCCATCCTGCAGGCAGGGTTATATCGGCTGTCATCTTGAAGTATTTGCCCTCATAGCTGTCTTTATACTGCACCATAGCCGATAAAGTATTCAAATCGTCTTCATTTTTAATAAGATATGGACTATCCTTGGTACCTTTTCCCTCAAAAGGTTCATCTGTTGAAGGGTTGTTTACAGTTACCTTGACTTTATTGGAATAGGCAATACCGACTTTGCCGTCTTTAATTGAAAGGACCTTTGCATAATACTCATTTGTCCCAATCTGTTCTGTTGACGGAGCATATGAAGAACCTTCACCTACTAATTCATCGCCGCAGTACCAGAAATATTTAAGCTCAGCGCCTTCCTCGGATTCAACTTCCAGCGTAAGCGCTTTTGCTCTCATATACTGAGACACATTCTGTTCAGCAAGCTTATTTTTAATAACAGGGGCTTTTCCGCTGGATGTGCCGTCATAATTGAAGATAACAGAAATATCATATTTTTCTATGCTGTCCAAAGTTGTCTTGTAAAATTCTATCTTGTTCCAGTCTTCTTCTGAACCCTCATAGTAAATCACGCTTGGATGGCAGTTGTCATCAAAAGGAGTATTGAATTTAGTCAGTGATTTGCCTAGTTTTAGTTCCTTAAGTGATGCCATATTGTAAAGATCCGAGCTGCTCACCGTCTGTACATTTTTCATGTCAAGCGAACTAATCTTTCTGCAGTTGTAAAACATTCCTTTTAAAGCTGTAATATTATCAGGTATATCCGCTTTTGTCAGTCCCAGACAGGTGCCCAGCATGGAGTTTCCGTATGTTACTGTTTCTTCCGTATTTGTTTCAAAATTTACTTTTGTTATTCCGGAGCATGCCTGAAAACACTGTGCTCCGTAACTTGTAATATTTTTCGGTAAATTGAGCACTCCGGAAATACCACTGCCCGAGAAGGCCGCATTACCAATAGTTTTTAATGTGGATGGGAATGTCACTGATGTTATATTTTTATTCTGTGCAAATACACTCGCTCCGATTTCAGTTATGCCTTCAGGAATGACAAGTTCGCCTGAAGTTGATGGAACCGCATATATGATTTTAGTTCCTTCACAAAGCAGACCGTTTTGAACGCTGTATGTACCGCCGTCTTTTGCTGTTATTTTTTTAACAGCCGAGCACCCATTAAATGCTGTTACATCGAATTTTTCCAATGACTTCGGCAAATTCAATGTTTCCAATGAACTGCAGTTATTAAATGCCATTGTACCGATTGTTTTGGCACCTTCCTTTGCCGTTACAGTTTTAAGAGCACTGCAGTTATTAAATGCCATTGCACCTATACTGCCTGAAAATGTTATTTCTGTCAGACCTGTGCATCCGTTAAAAGCATACATTCCTATGTCTGCAGTACTATCCGGTATATCAATTGAGGTGAGTTTACCGCAGCTGCTGAATGCATAGGTTCCTACAGATGTCAGGCTTGAAGGCAGTGAGACATCAGAAAGATTAGCTGCATTAGCAAAAGAATTATTTCCTATTGTTGTAATACCGTCTTCAACAGTAACCTTTTTTATCTTGCTTAGAAATGCATTCCATGGTGTGTTTCCTGACGTGAAATTTGTCATGGCTCCGGTTCCGCTTATTGTCAATTCATCATTTACAATTTTGAATGTCGCCGATGTTCCGCATGAACCGGTGATTACATCAGTTGATTTGAATTTTTTTATTGTGATTGTCTTTTCTGCATATTTTTCTCCGGATGATGCCTTCACAGCAACCGCAAAAGTTTCATCTGCAGTCCATACCGGCTCCATGCTGACTGCCGTGCCGCTTTCGGCTGCCTGTGAATTAACAGTCAGCTCCGCGCCGTAGCTGTTTGCTGTAACCTTGAATGTTTTGGATGCTTCCGGTAAAAGATAACAACCATCATACAAGGCAAGTGCATTGCCATCTGCATCAGTTACTGCTGTAATACCTACAGCAGGCACACGATTAATATTGATGCTGTATGTCTGCTCATTTCCTGACACTCCAACTACAATATCAACAGAATTTCCGGTCATTCCTTTCTTAACAACGCCATAGAGGGTGGTATTTGCCCCGGAATTCACAGCTTTGTTTTGTTTTTTACCGGATGAGTTAGTGTAAACAGCTGTTATTTTGGAACCCTCCGGAGCGCTGCTCGAAAGCGCAGCTTTTACTATACCTGAGCCGGATTTACTAGCCTCGCACTCTATGTCAAATGATGATGCACCTTTTGATAAATCAAATGTCTTTAGTGTAGATGCTGAAAAACCGAATGATATTGATTCCAGATAAGATGTCTGACTTTCTGTTTCCCCCTCAAATGCCACCGTGAAGCTGTACGTCTGTGCATCGATGGTATTGTCGTTCATAGTCGGCCACGATTTGTCGCCGCAGACAACGGTAATAACATCTCCCTCTTTTACGGGAATCTCCGATGTGCGTTTATATTCTGTCCCCTTTTCCTGAGTTCCCAGATAGGTTTTCACCATGTAGTTTTTAGCGGTGGCTGTAGGAGTCACCTTTACACTCTCGGTTCCTGTCGGGAGCTTCAGTGTGTATTCATGAGTGTCTTTATCAAATGTCTTATCGAGCTTACCGGCGCTGAAGCTGACAGCTTTAACGGTCTTGTCGTTTACTCCGTAGCCGCCGCCTAAGTCTTCACCCATGTTCTTCACGGTGTACATCATGCGGATTTCATCTCCCGCCTCCAGTTTGCCGTTTGCAACCGTATAGGCAGTAAAAGCCTCGCTTGTGAACCAGTCGTTAAGGGTTCCCATCCAGCCGGAATCGCTGCCGCAGTCAAATGCTTTCAGCCCGTTTATCTCACTGATATAGCCTGAATCCGCACCGGTCTGTGTGTAATCCTTTAACTCGATGGCATCCTTAATGCAGCTCATCATCGTAGAACTGCTGTCGATATCCACCCATTCGTCCAGCAAGGTGCCCGACCATGCAGGATCGGCATTGCCGGAATCCGAGCTCGCCTTAGTAAACGTGGTGTTCTCGATGATGACATGTACCTGCTGCTTTGCGCTATCCGCGGTTCCTGCCATTGCCGCAGTCGGCATGAGGCCGATCAGCATGAATGCCATCACGAGAAAGACCAGAATTTTTCTTAAGCCTTTCCTTTTCATATTACTCCTTCCTGCTCTTCCCTCCCTTCGGCTCGGCGGGCTCTTTTGAAATTCAGATCTGCTGAATCTGCCTCTGCCGTTTTTCGGGAAAGCGATACATAAAATAAATTTAATGATTAATGATTTGTATTAAAAAAGCTGCCTGGAAAATTGATTATTCCAAACAGCTTTCATTTATCTCTCAGCCTATGCAGCTTATATGCTTCGCCACGCAATTATGCCTCCGAACAGATTTGCATATACCAAACAAGCCATTCGAATAATTCTCCTGACTATACTTCAACGATTGCGCCGCCTTCTCACCGCAGCTATTTTGTTCCCTGCGGCAATGGCTGTATCCGGCACAATCTCCGTACTACAGTTGACCTCTGCTCGATGAGCTTTCTGCATTTGTCATTTGCGGCGCGACGCCGTTTGTTTTCATGCAAATGCCGGCCAGTGCGCTCGCATCGGGCTTCCACCCCCGTGCTCTCTTTATGCGCGTTCCTCTGGATTCGATTGTTGCTATATTCTTTTTTACTTTTAATAAATTCTAGCATAACTTGTTTTGTTTTGCAATTCCAAGTTTTAAATTGTTTTGAAAATTTTATTTAACCTGTATTTTTCCTCCTTATGCCGCCCGTCCTCCGTGGCCGGAATTTCCTGTGCGGTTTGATTCGCCTGCGCCGCTGTATGCGCCGCAGGCCTGAGCCGCCCGCTCAAATTCCTCCAGCTTGCGCTTTGCATCTTCACTGAGATTCTTCGGCACATCGATTTCAACCACCGCATAGTGACTTCCGAATTCAGACGAATCCTTCATCGAAACGATTCCTTTGCCGCGCAGACGCAGCTTAGTGCCGGACTGCGTTCCCGGTTTGATGGTGCATTTTACCTTGCCGCGAAGAGTCTGAACCTCAACCTTTCCGCCCAGAACCGCTGTTGTGAACGGAACCCGCACCGGAGCGTAGACATCCATGCCCTTTCGTTCAAATCCCGGTCTTGCCGCCACGTGAACCTTCAAGAGCAGATCTCCGGTTTTTCCGCCGTTTGCACCCGGCATTCCTTTGCCGCGCAGACGAATGCTCTGTCCGTCATCGATGCCCGCCGGAATGCGAACCTTTATGGACTGCTTTGCACCGCTTGAATCCCTGAGATCAAAATAGCGATTGCCGCCGAATGCCGCTTCATCAAATGTCACATTGATATCAGCGTGAACATCATCGCCGTCCTGCGGGAAGCTGCCATATCCGCTATGACCGCTATGTCCGCCAAATCCACTGAAGCCCGAGCCGCCTGCCGCGCCCGAAAATCCTCCGAACCCGGAAGAACCGGAACCGCCGCTGAATCCGTGACCGAACAGATCCTTTAAAATATCATCCATATTTCCGCCTTCGAAATGATACTCCTGATAGCTGCCGTCCGGTCCCTGCGAAAAACCGGAAAATCCGGAATTTCCAGCACCGCCGAGGCCGCCGAAGCCCGAACCGCCCGCATTGTAACCGCCTGCACCGTAGCCGAAGCCCGAGCCGCCCGGCTGCCCGCTGCCGTCAAACGCCGCATGACCGAACTGATCGTAAAGCTTCTTCTTTTCCGGATCGTTTAAGACTGAATACGCCTCCGAAACTTCCTTGAATTTTTCTGCCGCCGCTTCATTACCGGCGTTGGTATCCGGATGGTATTTCTTCGCCATTTTACGATATGCTTTTTTTATTTCGCTTTGAGAAGCACCTTTCTTGATACCGAGTACTTCATAATAATCTCTCTTTGATGCCATAATCATCACCCCTTTATCTTATATAAATACCCCGCAGGGTTGTCCCGCGGGGCTTGTCTTTGTCTATGCTGCATTGTCTCCCGCATCGGAGCATGAACCCGGACAATTCCGAAGTTCCACCTGCTTTGTACTAATTATAGCATAAGGTTTTAGCACTCGCAAGAGGAGAGTGCTAATTTCGATGGGGATTTTCGGCTCACGCGCGAGAATTTATAGCTTCAGCGCGAGAATCCCCGGCTCAAAAATGGAAAAAAGCAGTAATTGCAGCGTGATTTCTGTTTTTTCGGGGTTTCATGCTGCAATCCCTGCATAATATGAAATTCTGCAGCCTGTAAGTATCAATTTTCGTATCTTATGCTGCAATTTCCTGATTGTTTTTGACTCATGCATCCTGAACTGCGATTTTACCCATGTTCATGCTGCAGCAGATCAAAAATCCGCAATGATTGCAGCGTAAAATTGCTATCCGGTGGTTTTCATGTTGCAATTCCTGCAGAGGAGCAAAAATCCAAGGGGATTGCAGCATGAAAAGGATATTTAAACGCTTTCATGCTGCAATCCCTGCCAATCCCTGACAATCCCTGCCAATCCCTGCCAATCCTTGCCAATCCCCGACAATCCTCTCTCAATCCCCTGTTCCAAGCCCAAGTTCAGCAATCTCCGGCTTCTGCATCCGGCAATCCCCGGTCCAATCCCGGCAATCCCGCCTCAGATTCGGCGATTCCCGCTCTAATAATTCTCTTCTCTTATTTCAAAATAGCTCTGCGGGTGACTGCAGACCGGGCAAACCTCAGGAGCCTTGGTTCCTACCACGATATGTCCGCAGTTTCTGCATTCCCAAACCTTAACTTCGCTCTTTTCGAATACCTGTGCCGTTTCGATATTATTGAGCAGCGCACGATATCTTTCTTCGTGATGCTTTTCGATAGCACCGACAGCTCTGAATTTAACCGCAAGTTCCGGGAAGCCTTCCTCTTCCGCAGTCTTGGCAAAGCCTTCATACATATCGGTCCACTCATAGTTTTCCCCCTCAGCTGCCGCAGCCAGGTTTTCCTTGGTGTCACCGATTCCTGCCAGCTCCTTAAACCACATCTTGGCATGTTCCTTTTCGTTGTCGGCAGTCTTTAAAAACAGAGCCGCCATCTGCTCATAACCTTCCTTCTTCGCCTTCGATGCGAAATAAGTGTATTTGTTTCTTGCCTGTGATTCCCCTGCAAATGCTTCCTGTAAATTCTTTTCTGTCTGCGTTCCCGCATACTTGTTAGCCATCGTCATTACCTCCATTTCCTTTTTAAGCAATTTTCACCGCGGCACCGATTACCGGTTTCGGACAGCATAATCTCACAATGCTCGCTCGCCCTGCCGCTTCCTGCAATCCGAGCAGGCGCCTTTAAACAGAATCTGATAACCGTACAGCTCCATCCCCTGCGAATCCCGGATCAGATTGTCCAGTTTCGGCAAAGGATTCAGATCCACATCAAACACTCTGCCGCAGCGGATGCACCTCATGTGGTGATGCTCCGTGCAGTTATGGTCAAAACAATCCGGTCCGTCCGGAATCTCAATTTTGAGGATTCTGCCTTCATCCGCAAGAATATTGAGATTGCGGTAAATCGTTCCCCTGCCGATACTCGGATGCTCCCGGCTTACATATTCGTAAACCTCATCCGCACTCGCATGATTTTTAAGGCTTTTCACTGCCTGAAAAACGATTTCTCTCTGAATCGTATTTCGTCTTGCCATTGCCAGCGCCTCCTAATAGGATTAGTTCTTAATTGGGATTATATATCAATTTGGCCAAGCATGCAAGCGGTTTCTCTATTTTTCAATCGATTCCGTTTTAAGCACGAACTGCACCGATTTGATTTCCGTGTTTTTAGAGGACACGAAGGATTTCACTGCAGCATCTTCGCCTGTCACAGCAGCCACCATTTCATCCACCACATCGCTGATCTTTGTATCCAATCCGGAAGTATTCCGGCGGAACTCGGACGTTCCCGACTTTAACTGCGCAGCGCCGGCCGCCAGCTTACTCACCGCCTGATCCAGCTGCCCTGTTCCGCTCTTAAGAGATGCTATCCCCGACTGAAGCGTCCCCAGGTTTTTCTGCAAAGAAGCCGCACCGACCGATGCGCTGTCCACGCCTGCGGTATAACTTTTAAGACCGCTGCAGAATGTCCCGTACTGATCCAGCGAAGCCTTAACCTGCTGAACCTGCGACGCCGCCTCACTCAAACCGGCAGCGGAAAGCTGCTCCGATAAAGCTGTCAAAGTCTTTGCATAAGTAGACGAAGTCATAGAAATTTCCGGTATTCCGGCCGCGCTAAGCATGGAGTTAATCTGTGACGCCGCGCTTTGACAGAGCTTCTCGTAAGTTGCATCCGCACCCGAATTCAAATCATCACCTTTGCCCGAAAGCTCCGACAATCCATCGGCAAGTTCTTCCGCGCCGGAAGAAATCTTACTGCTTCCCGACGCCACTTCGCCGGTCTTTTCTGCCAGAAGCCCGGTCGCATCGCAGAGCGTGTCGGCGCCTTCACTGAGTGAGCCTGTCCCGTCATCGGTGCTTGCCACCGCATCGGTAATCTGCGAAATCTTTTCATCAAACGAAGATGTATCCACGTCCAGGTCCAGATTCATGCGCACGCCGTTAATCTCAATGGCATCCATCTCAAAATCCGTAACATCAGCGGTCAGCTCCAGATCCGCACCCTTGCCCGGCAGGATGGTATACGCGAACTGCTTCCGGCCGCCGACGTTGGCCTCCGTCGCGCCGTCCGCCTTGAAATTCAGGCACTTTGCAGCATCAAAGGAATAGGTTGCCTGGAGGGCGAATCCCTCGTAGAAACTGCTGTCGCAATCGGCGTTTTTCTTGATTTCCGTATGGATGCGCAGCGTGCCGCTTTTCCCCGCGAGCTTATCAGCATCCACCCGCGTTCCGTCGATATAATAGGTGATGGATATATCCCACGGCAGCTCCGATTTCTTCATGCTGCCCTCGTAATAGAGCCTTCCCTTGTCTGCCGTCACGGTCACCTTGCCGTCCTTTTGCTTGATTTTATCCTCAGTGGTCATGTTGCGCACGCTCTCGTAGCTGCCGTAATCCACAACCTTTGTCTTCTCACTGAGGTCGAAGATGTTGACTGCATTGACCTCCTCCACGCTGCCGTCCGCCGCCAGATTTCCGTAAATGACTTCTTCCTTTTCTGTATTGGCTTCAGACGTGCTTTTTACAGCCTTTGTTTCTGCTGCAAAGGTTTCCGCGGGGAGCGCAAAGGAGGCTCCCAGACTTCCCGCCGCCAGCATAAACGCCGCCGCCGCCGCTATACTTTTTTTACCTGCTTTATATGAAATTCCTTTCATGTCTCAATCTCCTTTCTCCTTAAAAATCTCCGGCCTTCTTTTTTGGGTTTTGTGATGAACCTATCAAATATATACAGCATACCCGGAAGTACGAATATGACAACCGCCAGTGAAATCAATGCGCCTCGTCCGATGAATACTCCAAGCTGTGCCAGCACTCCGTTGGTTGAGATGCAGCCCATCAGGTAGCCGACGGCCGCCAGTGCACTTCCCGAGGTGAGGATTGACGGCAATACCTGCATGATAGTCTGCACCACAGCGTCTTTCTTTTCGAAACTTTCTCTGTTTTCCCTATACCTGTCGGTCATGAGAATAGCATAATCCACCGTCGCTCCCAGCTGAATGGAGCTGATAATCAGGTAAGCGATATAGAATATCTGCAGGTTTTCCAGCGCCGGAACCGCCAGATTGATCCACACCGCCGTCTCGATGCAGAGCACCAGAATAACCGGCAGGATAGCTTTGCGCATCATCAGGAGCAGAATCAGGAACACCGCTCCGATCGCGATGAAGTTAACCCGCTTCATGTCGCCCGTGACCGTATCTCTTAGGTCGCAGCTGCTGACTCCTTCACCCGCAAGCAGATATTCATCCGGATAAATTTTCTGCGCTGTCTCACGGATTTCATTAACGAGATTAAACGTTTCCGTTCCCTCGTATGCCGCATCCACCGTCAGCACCATCCTGCTGTAGCTGTCGGACTCCAGTTTCTCGAGCGTCCCCGCATCCAGATACTCCGGCGGCACCTCCGCTCCCGCATTATCCACATAAGACAAAACGCTGTTTACCTGCGGAATATCCTGCAGTTTTTCCGAAAGCTCGGTCTCCTTCGCTGTATCACCTTTAGGCACCATCAATACGTAGGAATCACGCTGACCGAAGATTCCTTGAATTTCCTGAGTCTCCTCTCCGTATTGCGTGCTCTCTCCGAAGATATGGGACGAACCGAAATAAAAATCGTTCTGGTTTGATAAGTAAAATGCCGGCCCGATTACCATCACGAAAATGCATACAATCGGTATCGTAATCCTCTGCACGAATCTGCCGAAGCCTTTGAAAGACGGCAGCAGAGACCGATGTGTGGTTTTGTCGATCAGCTTGTATGTCATAAGCACCAGCCCCGGGGTGAATACGAACACCGTGATCAGGCTGATTGCAATCCCCTTGGTCAATACAAGCCCGATGTCCACGCCCAGTGTGAATTCCATGGTCACCAGCGCCAGAAAACCTATGACCGTCGTCAGACCGCTGGATGCGATGGATGACGTAGACCTGCAGAGGGCTTCCACCATAGCTTCCTGCGGATCTGCAATTTCCCTGCGGCATTCGGTAAAACGGTGAATCAGAAACACCGAGTAATCCAGCGATACCGCAAGCTGCAGAATGCTTCCCGCCGCATTGCTTACAAAAGAGATTTCTCCGAAAATCAGATTCGTTCCCGCATTGATGACAACCGCCACTCCTATCCCGATGAGAATCAGAAACGGTTCTGCCCAGCTCATGGTGGTAATGAGCAGCATCAGCAGCACGAAAGCTACCGCAATTCCGCTCATCTTGCTGATTTCATGCACCGTATTTTTCGTGGCATATGCCGTCGATACGGCACTTCCCGTCATGGCGCTGTCATCTCCGATGATTTTCCTGATTTCGCTTACGGCATCCAGTCGTTTATCTTCTTCTATCGCCACGCTCATCAGAGCCTTATTATCCTTATAGTAGGTTTCCAGCGTGTTTTGATCGAGTCCGGAAAGCGGCTCCTTCAGATCCGCTGCATCATCCAGCCACGTTATCGACGTCACGCCGTCTACGTTTTCAATCTTTTCTTTGTACTGCAAAGCCTCCGGTATTGATACGTCTTTAATCATGACACGGGCATTCGGTATCCCCTGATCAAATTCCTCTTTCATGACATTCAGCGCCGCCGATGACGGTTTATCCTGCGGCAGATAATCGGTCATATCGTAATTGACGCTGAGCATGCTTTTCATAAAAAAGCTGATAATCGCCGCTGCCATAAACACTGCCAGAATCAGCTTCCGATGCCGCGTTACCAGTGTGTAAAATTTTCGCATTGCCATATCCCTTCCTTCTTTATTCTTACACTGCCATTATTCTAAAAACCACACACATGTCCGTAAAAGGCCAATCCCACACGTTTGAGTGAAAAACGGACACTTGTTGTAATTTGGGGTACAACCAAGCCTTGCGGCAAAATCGGACATGTGTATAATAAAATCAGGAGGAAGCCATGAAATACGAAGTAACTACCTATCATACAAAGAAAATGTTCGCCGATGCGCTGAAGCACGCTATGAGCCAGAAGCCGTTTTCCAAGATTACCGTCAGCGAAATCGTCGCATATTGCGGAGTCAACCGCAAAACGTTCTATTATCATTTTGATGATATTTACGCCCTGCTGCTGTGGATTTTCAAGGAAGAGGCCATCGATACGGTCAAGGAATTCAACCTGCTGACCCAGTACCGCGAAGCTTTGTTTTTCGTCATGGATTACGTGGAGGAAAACAATTATCTCATCAACTGCGCCTATGATTCACTGGGGCGGGATCAGCTGCGCTGCTTCCTTTATACGGATTTTATCTCCGTGACGAGAAATCTTCTGGAACAGGTGGATGCCATGTATGGGCACAAGCTGGAAGCTTCGTACCTGGAATATCTGTCGAAATTCTATGCCGAAGGCCTGGCGGGCATGCTCATCGACTGGATTAAACACCGCACCCGTCTGGATCGTGAGCAGACGGCGGACTACATCATCCGAACCGTCCGCGGCGGACTTACGGGAATATTGAGATGCGAGCAGGAGGATTAGAGGATTAATTGAAATGATTGATTGAAATTCGGAAGCGCAGACTTTTTTTGAAAAACCCTTTACACCACCAAACGAAAGTGCTACAATTCAATCAAATGATTCAGAAAGGGAAACAAGCAATGTTAAACAGAACTTTTGCAGCTGTATATTTTTATTTTTACTTTACTTTCTTTAGAGGTAAGGTGAATTTCGCTGCAATGAGTTAAACATCCCGTACTGATTAATAGGGCTGTGTAAGATTACTCCGCAGGTGAAATTCACTTGCGGAGTTTTTTTATAACCTGCTTAAACACGACAATCCAATCGTTTATAAAAAAGAAAGAGGAATCACAATGATTATTGTATTAAAAAACAATCCGGACCAGAAACAGCTGGAAAACCTGATTTCATGGCTTAAAAGCATGGGGCTGAACATCCACATGAGCGAGGGATCTTCGACCACCATCATGGGACTGATCGGCGACACCACCGCAGTCGATATCGATTTGATCAACGCGCTGGACATCGTTGAAACCGTAAAGCGCGTCCAGGAACCGTACAAGAACGTAAACCGCAAATTCCACCCGGACGACACCGTAGTTGAAGTCGTCCCGGGCGTGAAAATCGGCGGCGGGAACTTCCAGGTAATCGCAGGACCCTGCTCCGTGGAATCCGAAGACCAGATTTGTCTGGTAGCTGAAGAAGTCAAAAAAGCCGGCGCCGGCATGCTCAGAGGCGGCGCCTTCAAGCCAAGAACCTCGCCGTACGCTTTCCAGGGCATGAGAGCGGAAGGCATCGGCCTGCTGCTGGAAGCCAAGGAAAAGACGGGGCTTCCGATTGTAACGGAGGTCATGGATATTTCCCAGCTTCCGCTCTTTGAAAACGTCGATGTAATCCAGGTGGGTGCGCGCAACATGCAGAACTTCGAGCTGCTTAAGGAAGTCGGCCGCCTGAGAAAACCGATTCTGTTAAAAAGAGGTCTTGCCAATACTTTGAATGAACTGCTTATGAGCGCAGAGTACATCATGGCCGGCGGAAACGAAAATGTAATCCTCTGTGAACGCGGAATCCGTACATTTGAAACGGCTACGAGAAACACTCTGGATCTGGCGTCAATCCCGCTTCTCAAAACCATGACGCACCTGCCGATTATCGTCGATCCAAGCCACGCGACGGGTATCGCGGGGCTTGTCAAGCCGATGGCGATGGCCGCAACCGCAGCCGGAGCGGACGGCCTGATGATCGAAGTGCACAACAACCCGCCCGCCGCACTCTGCGATGGTGCACAGTCCCTGACACCGGCAGCCTTTGCAGACGTAATGAACGCTGTAAATCTCATCAGACCGGTAGCATACAAGGGCTAGAGGTGGTATCATGGAGATAGGAATCGCAGGACTGGGCCTCATCGGAGGATCCCTTGCAAAGGCCATCAATCAGAATACCGATAACACCGTTTACGGCTTTGATATTTCGGAGCAGGTCATGCACAAGGCCGTGCTGGTGAATGCCATCGAGCAGCCGCTTACCGATGAACTCATTCCTCAGTGCGATATCATCATCGTGGCGCTGTATCCGCAGGATACCATCGACTATGTGATGAGCCATGCCGCTCTCTTTAAGAAAAACGGCATCGTCTGTGACTGCAGCGGCGTCAAGCGTATAGTCTGTGAACAGCTCATTCCCTTTGCCGAGGAAAACGGCTTCCTGTTCGTAGGCGGTCATCCGATGGCAGGAAGGGAGCATTCCGGCTTCACTTATGCAAAGAAGTCGCTGTTCAACAACGCTTCGATGATTTTTACCCCAACGAAGGGACCGATTGAGAGCATGGAAAAACTGAAGAATCTGTTCACCTCCATCGGATTTACCAACATTGAAATCGCAACGCCTGAGGAACACGACCGCAAAATCGCATTTACATCTCAGCTGGCACATGTGGTGTCCAACGCCTACATCAAAAGTCCGACGGCGCAGGAGCATATGGGCTTTTCGGCCGGCAGCTACAAGGATCTGACCCGCGTAGCCAAGCTCAACGAGAATATGTGGACCGAGCTGTTTTTAGAAAATCCGGACAATCTGGCAGATGAAATCGATACATTAATCGAGAACCTGCAGAAATACAGTAAAGCAATCCGGGAAAACGACAGCGAAACTCTCCGCCTCTTATTAAAGGAAGGCCGGGAGAAGAAAGCGATTATCGACGGAGAATTTTTTTAACTCCGATATTTTAACTGTGATATATGATTTATATATAAATTTATATGTAATTTATTGCGAAGCTGCGGCGGAAGCCGCTTTGCAGAAAAGGAGAAGGTATGATCAAAATTCATGTTGCTGCTTCACGGCAGTACGACGTGATCCTCAACAGGGGGATTCTTTCGATGGCCGGCATGTATGTCAAGGATGCTCTCGGTCTTGAGGATAATCCGGTAACGGGCAAGCTGAAAAACAAGAAAATCTGCATCGTGACGGATATAACGGTAGAGCCGCTTTACGGACGTGAAAATCATCCGCTTTGGAATTCTCTGGCAGCAGCCGGCTTCGAGGTGCACAAGTACGTGTTCCCCGGCGGCGAGGAGAGCAAGAATCTGGAGACAATCGCAGAGCTTCTTGAGTTTCTGGCGTCAAAACGTTTTACGCGTACGGATGTGCTGCTGGCGCTGGGCGGCGGAGTTGTCGGTGATGTTACGGGCTTCGCGGCGGCAACGTATCTGCGCGGCGTGGAATTCATCCAGGTGCCGACCACTCTGCTGGCTATCGTGGATTCGTCGGTCGGCGGCAAAACGGGCGTCAATCTGGATGCCGGAAAGAATCTGGCCGGTGCGTTCTGGCAGCCGAGCCTGGTGCTCTTTGACCCGGAGGTTTTAGATTCGCTTCCTTATAATATGAAGCTTGACGGTATCGCTGAGGCAATTAAGGCCGGGATTATCGCAGATCCTTTGATTCTGGATTCGATTAAGATGAAACGTACTCTGGACGATCCCGATTTTCTCACCAACCTGGCTTCACTGGCCATCGAGGTTAAGCGAAAGGTAGTCGAAGAAGACGAACGCGATAACGGCAGCCGTCAGCTTTTGAATTTCGGGCATACTCTGGCTCATGCGATTGAAAAATGCAGCCGTTACAAAATCAGCCACGGACACGCGGTGGCTATCGGCATGAAAATCGTTTCCATCGCATCCGACCGCCTGGGCTGGACGGTAGAAAAATGCTCCGAGGATATTCTGGAAATTCTGGAGCGGTTCAAGTTCCCTCTCAACTGCCCGTACAGCGCGTGGGAACTGGCCAATGCGGCAATGCAGGATAAGAAAATCCGCGGCGGAAACATAACTCTGGTGATTCCGGCTGCAGTCGGAAAATGCAGACTTAAGACAATCCCGGTAAGCAAACTGGAAAAGTTCATTTCGTACGGATTGTAATCCGGAAAGCCGGTTAGCCGAGAATCGGCTCTCGCGCCGGCTTTTCGGTTAGCCGGGAGTAATCCGGCACGATTTTCTGTTTTTGCAGCAAAAAAAGCTCGATTTCGAGCATGAAAAACATTTTACTATGAAGATAAAAATCACACCACAACAACTTAACGGAACGATAGAAGCGATTCCCTCCAAGTCGCACGCGCACAGGATTTTAATCGCGCAGAAGCTTGCGTCGCTGCAGGGCGGCGGTCAGAAAAATCCTGCACAGATTCCGACTTTTTCGGAGGACATCGATGCAACCAAAAGCTGCCTGCTGCAGCTGGAGCAGGAACTTCCCCGATTCGGCTGCCGTGAAAGCGGCTCCACGATCAGGTTCATGATTCCGGTCGCCATGGCACTGAAAAAAGAAGCAGTATTTTACGGATCCGGTAAATTACCCCGGCGGCCGCTCTCTCCGTTGAAGGAAGAAATGGAACGACACGGCTGCAGGTTCGAAATGCCGGCTCCGGATGCTGCAAAGATTGCCGCTCCGGAAGCCTTCGAAGCTGCAAAAGCTTCCGGGCGCGGGGTAACCTCTGAAATCTGCCGGATCCGCGGCAGACTTCAGCCGGGCGAATACCGGCTGGCAGGCAATATCAGCTCACAGTTTATTACGGGGCTGCTGTTCGCCCTGCCGCTTCTTGACGGGGACAGCTGCCTGCAGCTTACCACAAAGCTGGAATCAGCCGGCTATGTGGATCTGACCCTGCAGGTTCTTCGAGAATTCGGAATAAGAATTCGAGAAATAAGGGAATCAGTTCCTGCAGAATCCAAATCGGATTTTGCTGCAGAACCTGCAGCAAAATCAAGAACAAATTCCGAAGATTACTTGATTCGCTACGAAATCCCGGGCAGACAAACCTATCACGAGCCAAATGATTTAAAAGTCGAAGGCGACTGGTCCAATGCCGCATTCTGGCTTACAGCCGGTGCGCTGGGCGGGCATATAACCTGCACCGGCCTCAATCCGGATTCCACGCAGCGAGATAAAGAAATCATCACCGTGCTGCAAAGCATGGGAGCTGAAATCAAGAGAGAAAACACAACATACCACATCGCCGGGAGCGGAACTTCACTTCACGGCGAAACGGTGAGCGCATCGCAGTTTCCGGATCTGGTACCGATCATGGCCGTTGCAATGGCAGAAGCCGGCGGCACATCGGCAATCACCGATGCCCGGCGGCTCCGCATCAAAGAATCAGATCGGCTGGCAGCCGTCTGCGATCTTCTGACCAGGCTCGGAACCGATATAAGACAGACCGAAGACGGTCTGATCATTCACGGAAACAGCCTCGAAAACAACAATGAATATACCCCCGCCGGGACTGCTGCCCACTGTCCCGCCCCACTGCTTCACGGCGGGACAGTCAGCAGCCATAATGACCATCGCATCGCGATGGCAGCTGCCGTCGCCTCCTGCGGAGCCGACGGCCCGGTAATAATCACCGGCGCGGAAGCTGTGAAAAAGTCCTACCCGGATTTTTTCACCGACTTCGTCAAGCTGGGCGGCAAAATCGAAATTTTAGAAGACTAGGAGCACTTACATGCAATCAACTTTCGGAAAAAACATCCGCGTTTCCATCTGGGGCGGATCTCACGAACCGGCTATCGGCGTCGATATCGAAGGGATTCCGCTCGGAACGCATATCGATATGAACCGGCTGCGCGCATTTCTTAAGCGCCGCGCACCCGGCAGCAGCCCCTTTGCCACCAAGCGCAAAGAGCCCGACCTGCCGATTCCCGTTCGGGGAACTGCAGCTCGGATCGATTCCGATTCGGGCTGCCGCATTCCAGGTGATTCCGCTCCCCCGCTCACGCAGGCGGAATCGATCGTCACGGCGGAATCAATTGTCACAACCGACTCGCTCATCTCCTTTGAGATTCGCAACACGGATACAAAATCCGCAGATTACAAAGAGCTGCGGACTGTACCAAGACCCGGTCATGCGGATTACACCGCGCGGCTTCGCTACGGAGATGCACTGAATATGGCGGGCGGCGGACCCTTTTCCGCACGCATGACCGCACCCCTCTGCATCGCAGGCGGAATCGCTTTGCAGATGCTGGAAGAAAAACACATCAGAATCGGCGCACACCTTTACGCCATCGCAGGCATAAACGACGTTCCGCTGGATCCCGTAAATGTATCGCCTGAAACGCTGGAAGCTTTGCAGAAGACAGAATTTCCGGTATTGTCGCAGGGCGCAGGCGAAAAAATGGCAGAGGCCATTTTGCAGGCAAAGGATGACCTGGATTCCGTGGGCGGAGTCGTAGAAGTCTGTGCAATCGGACTTCCGGGAGGCATCGGAGGCGCCATGTACGATGGGCTTGAAAGCTTCCTCGCACCCATATTTTTCGGCATCCCGGCGGTAAAGGGCGTCGAATTCGGAGCGGGATTTCATGCCGCGCAGCTTAGAGGATCCGAAAACAACGATCCGTTTTATTACGATAACAACGGGCAGGTCAAAACCAAAACCAACCATCACGGCGGGATTTTAGGGGGCATCACAACCGGAATGCCGCTGATTGCCCGTCTCGCTTTCAAACCGACTCCCTCCATCAGCCGCGAGCAGGATTCGGTGGATTTAAAAGCACATAAAAACACAAAATTAGTCGTCAGGGGCAGACACGATCCCTGCGTCGCAGTCAGAGCCGTTCCAATCGCCGAAGCGGCCCTGGCACTCGGTATTTTAGACTGTATCATGGAGGTAACAAATGACAGACATTAACTTAGACCAGATGAGAAACGACATAGACACGATTGACGAAAAGCTGACCGATCTGTTCAAGGAAAGAATGGAAAAATCTCTGGAAATCGCAAAATATAAGAAGGATCACAAGCTGCCCGTCTTCTCCGATAAACGCGAAAAGGAAATTCTGCACAAAGTATCCGAGCAGATCGGTGAGCCTTTTGACGGATACGCACGGCTCCTCTTCAACTCGATTTTTGACGCCAGCCGTTCCTGCCAGAACAACTACATGGCGAAAAGATCCGATTTGGCTGAGCGCATAGAAGCGGCTCTGAGGGAAACGCCGAACCTCTTTCCGAAAAAAGCCGTCGTAGCCTGCCAGGGTGTTGCCGGCTCCTATTCGCAGGCCGCCTGCGAAAAGCTCTTCGAAGTACCGAGCATCATGTATTTCAACAGCTTCGAAAGCGTGTTCAATGCGGTGGAAAAAGGCCTTTGCCAGTACGGTATTCTGCCGATTGAGAACAGCTCATACGGTTCCGTCGGTGCGGTTTACGACCTGATGCAGAACTATAATTTCCACATAGCCAAGGGCATCCGCCTGCGCATCAGCCACAATCTGATGGCAAAACCGGGAACCAGACTCACGGACGTAAAGGAAATCTTCTCGCACGAGCAGGCAATCGGGCAGTGCGGCGAGTTCCTGAAAGGATTGAAGGATGTGAAAATCACCTATGTGGAAAACACTGCTCTTGCTGCAAAGATGGTAGCCGAAAGTGACCGCGACGATATCGCTGCAATTTCCTCCAAGGAATGCGTCGACCTCTACGGACTTGAAGTTCTGAAGAAACAGATTCAGCTCTCCGACAACAACTACACTCGCTTCATCTGCATTTCAAAGAAGCTTGAAATATATCCGGGATCCAATAAAATCAGCCTGATTCTGTCCCTGCCGCACACACCGAGATCCCTGTATCTGGCTATTTCCAAGTTTGCGGCACTGGGCATCAACCTGACCAAGCTTGAATCCCGTCCGATTCCGGGCAGTGATTTTGAATTTATGTTCTATTTTGATCTGGATGCTTCGGTTTACTCGCCTGAGCTTATAAACCTGCTGTCCGAGATGGAAAGTCAGCCGGAAACCTTCGTATTTTTGGGCTGCTACACGGAGGCCATCTAAATGGGACGCGAAAAAACGGGAAACGCTAAGTACGGACTCATCGGAAAGAGCCTGGTCCACAGCTATTCCAAAGAAATCCACGAGGCTCTCGAACGCTATCGGTATGAGCTTTTCAGCCTGAGTGAAGATGAAATGGCGAATTTCATCAAGGCCCGCGATTTCGGAGGGCTTAACGTTACTATTCCGTATAAAAAGGATGTTATTCCGCTCTGCGATGAGGTCACGGATCTGGCACAGAGCATCGGTGCCGTGAATACTTTATACCTGAAAGACGGCCGCCTGGTCGGTCACAACACGGATTATGAAGGATTCCTGTACGCGGCATCGCGGGCAGGAATCGACTTTGAAGGAAAGCGCGTTCTGATCCTGGGCACCGGCGGGACATCTCTGATGGCCCGCCGGGCGGCGGCGGATCAGAACGCGGCAGAAATATATATTGCTTCCCGCCGCCCGGAAGCAGAGTCTCCGGCTCCGGCTCCGGCCGTCTCCGAAGACTGCGGCGGCGGAGCCGGGGCTCGAAGCTGCGCTTCGAGCCCGGCGGGAAGCTGCGGCATTACCACCGTATCCTATGACCGGCTTTCAGAGCTTGCGGATAAAATCGACCTGATTGTCAACACCACGCCGGTTGGAACCTTTCCGAATAACCTGGAACAGGTCATCCGGCTAAAGGATTTTCCAAACTGCAGATCCGTCATCGATGTAATCTACAATCCATTTAAAACAGCGTTGCTTCTGGAAGCCGAAAAGCTGGGACTGAACTTCACCAACGGACTGCCGATGCTGGTGGCGCAGGCCACCGCAGCCGCCGGATACTTTCTCGGAACACCGGGCGCTTTTCAAAAGGAAAACGAACGCATCATCAAAGCTATGGAGCGGCAGATGGGCAATATCGTCCTCATCGGCATGCCCGGAACCGGCAAGTCCACCATCGGTAAAATACTGGCCAAACTTACCGGAAAAACTTTGTATGACACGGATATTGAAATCGAAAAAGAAGCCGGTATGACAATCCCCGAAATCTTCGAAAAAGAAGGCGAATCGGGTTTCCGCGGCCTTGAATCGGAAATCTGCAGAAAACTGGGCAAAGAACGCGGTCTGATTATAGCTACCGGCGGCGGTGCGGTTTTAAGGCCCGAAAACGTGGACGCACTGCGGCAGAACGGAACTCTGGTTCATATTACCCGCTCCGCCGAAAAACTGGCAACCCGCGGCAGGCCTCTCTCTAAAGACATCAAAACGCTGAAAAAAATGGAACGCAGCCGAATGCCGCTGTATCGGACTGCCGCAGATATAACTTTCCGCAACAATTATTCATGCTCACGCAAGAAACTTATCGAAAGGGTTAAGGTTTATATCCTGGACAAGCTTTAAAACATAATTTGCGGTATATTACGCCCCATAATCAAGGAGGTTTCCCATGACGAAAAACAACATCAAGCGATCCTGCGTCGACTGTGCGTCCACCGGATGCGACCACTGCAGTCTTGAAGATGCTTTTTCCGCCGAATGCGGCGAATTTCCATCGTTCTGCAAAACGAAGGATCTGGATCCGTCGATTCTCGAAGAAGCCATGCGTCTTTACACGGAAGACGAAGAAAATTCCCGCGTAACAAAGCTTTCCGCCCGGGTTGAATACGAAAATTACTGCAAAATGACCCGCGTCGAAGAAATCGCGGAATTTGCGAAAAAAATGGAATTCAAAAAACTGGGTATCGCTACCTGCGTCGGCCTTATCAGCGAGGCTCGTGCCGCAGCTTCCATATTCCGAAGCCACGGATTTGAGGTTGTCGGGTTCGGCTGCAAAGTCGGTGCTCAGCGCAAAACATCCGTCGGTGTTGATGCTGAATGCGAGAAAGTCGGACCCAATATGTGCAATCCGATCCTGCAGGCAAAACTCCTGAATGCGGAAAAAACGGAGCTGAATGTGGTCATCGGTCTCTGCGTCGGTCATGACAGTCTGTTTTACAAGTATTCGGATGCTCTCTGCACCACATTGGTGACCAAGGACCGCGTGCTGGGGCACAACCCTGCTGCCGCTTTGTATCAGATTAAAACTTATTATGCAAAGCTTCTGCAGAATAATAATGAAAATGAAAACGCATAGAAGCAGTCAGAAAATAAACAAACGCAACCGGACAGCCGGCTTGCTGTCAACATTGAAAGGATTTTTACTATATGAAATTACTGTATTTTGACTGCGGCATGGGTGCTGCCGGCGATATGCTGGGAGCTGCTCTTGCGGAATTGCTGTCGGCCGCGCAGCGTGAAGCCTTTGCTGCAGAAATAAACGATGCCGGAATTCCCGGTGTGAAAATATCGCTTGAACCGTCCGTTAAGTGCGGAATCACGGGTATGCATCTGAGCGTCACCGTGGATGGAGAGGAGGAATCCTGCGATCATGACCATAGTGGCGAGCATGATCACACCCATGAGCATTCGCATCATCATGAGCATGACGGCAATCATACTCATGAACATCACGCTCACGATCACCACGAACATCATGCTCACCGCAGCCTTCACGATATTCACCATATCATCGCTGATCTGAAGCTGCCCGAAACCGTACGCGAAGACATCCTCGCCGTCTATACGCTTATCGCAGAGGCCGAAAGCAAAGCTCACGGCAAACCGGTCAGTGAAATTCACTTTCATGAAGTCGGCACAATGGACGCCATAGCCGACATCGCCTCCGTCTGCCTGCTGCTGCGCAAACTGGCACCGGACCGGATCGCCGCATCTCCGATCCATGTCGGAAGCGGCCGGGTCAAATGCGCCCACGGCATCCTTCCTGTACCTGCACCGGCAACCGCTTACATTCTGAAAGGCATTCCGATTTACGGCGGCCGGATTCAGGGCGAACTCTGCACTCCGACCGGAGCAGCATTGCTTAAACACTTCGTCGCAAGCTTCGGCGAAATGCCTGCAATGCGGCCGGAATCCACCGGCTACGGCATGGGGAAAAAAGACTTTGATGCAGCCAACTGCGTGCGCGCAATCCTCGGTGACAGCTTTGCAGAAAAGACGGATTCCGGCTCCTCTGCGGAAACCGCGGATTACGGCTCTGATAAACGGCTCTTTTCGGCAGCGGAATTCTCTATGCACGATACCGTCTGCGAGCTTTGCTGCAACGTGGATGACATGACCGGTGAAGACGTGGCCTTTGCAGCAGAAACTTTTCTGGAAAACGGTGCGCTGGATGCCTTCACCATCCCCTGCACAATGAAAAAAGGCCGCCCCGGAGTACTGATTACCGTTCTCTGCCGGGAAGCCGACCTGGAAAAAATGACTGAGCTGATGCTGCGCCACACCAGCACACTCGGCGTTCGCATTGCCGCCAAAGACCGCCGGATTTTAAAGCGCAGCGAATCGGAATGCCGCATCCCGGATGACGCACTGGCAGCTGCCGCGGCACCGGACCTGCAGGCAGAACCGAATCTGCGGGCAAAACCGAATCTGCAGGCAGAACCGGGACTGCAGGCGCCCAAAACAACCGGCAGCAGCTGCACAATCCGCTATAAAACCTCCTCAGGCTGCGGAATCACCCGCACCAAATACGAACACGATGATCTCGCCAAAATCGCCCGCACTTACGGGCTCACGCTCGAACAGCTGCGTTCATTATTGGCAGATCTGCAGTAATTTTTACTGAGAGATTTTCATTTCCGATAATAAAAGCCCTCTTGCTTTTCGCTGGATCTTGCGTTATAATGTTTCCGACATATGTCGGAAACCCGATTTGAAACATTACAATGCACCCGATTAAAGCCGGGGAGCACAAAAAACGCAGCCCGATAACACTATCAGAAAGGAGTTTTCCATGGCTAGACCAAAACGATGCCGGCGTATCTGCACCGAACCGGATTTCGATGCTTTCGCTCCGTCCGGAATTCCGTGTGCGGATACGGTGACACTGACAGTCGAAGAATATGAGACGATTCGCCTTATAGACCTTGAGCACTGCACTCACCAGCAGTGCGCACAGCAGATGGATATCTCCCGCACGACGGTAACGGAGCTTTACGAATCAGCGCGTTATAAAATCGCCGACAGCATCGTCGGCGGCAAAGCCCTGGTAATTTCCGGAGGGAATTACCGTCTTTGCGATGGCACCGCTGATTTTTGCTGCCGCAGGCGCTGCCGGACAGCTTCCGATACGGACGAACAATGTGCTCTGCAGGCTTTGCAGACGAAAGGAGAACATATTATGAGAATCGCAGTTACTTATGAAAACGGAGCTGTTTTTCAGCATTTCGGACACACGCAGGCATTTAAAATCTATGATATCGAGAACGATAAGGTGCTCACGTCGGAAGTAATCGATACCAACGGACAGGGACATGGTGCACTGGCGGACTTTTTATCTTCTGCAAAGGTTGATGCTCTCATCTGCGGCGGAATCGGCGGCGGTGCACAGCAGGCTTTGCAGGCAGCCGGAATTCAGCTGTACGGCGGAGTCCGCGGCATGGCTGACGATGCGGTGGATGCGCTTCTGAGCGGAAAAATCGCAGTAACCAGCAATCCGACCTGCGGCGGACACGGACATGGCGATGGTCATGAACATTCCTGCGGCGGGCACGGTGAAGGGCAGCACTCCTGCGGACACGGCGAAGGAAACCATCACTCCTGCGGACACGGCGGGAATAGTGGAAACTGCGGAAATCACTAGGAGTTACAAACTCAGCTTTTCCGTTTCCGCAAAATTGCCGATTTTTTCTTGTTAAATCATAGAATCCGATTCAAAAGACATCGGCAATGCCGAAGCTTTGCATAAAAAACCAATATTATCCTAAATGCTGCATATTTATGCGGCATTTTTTCTTATCCGGCCGAAATTCCGTCCTATTTCAACTATCTGTTGTCAACCCATTTTTATAATCCGCCTCTCATCTCTTTTTTACGGAAATTACTATGTTTATCAGCTAAAAATAATGCAATTTAACATAAAATCGTGCCGAAAAAAGTTTTTATCCATTGACATTCTGATCTATACGCGCTATTATACTTAGGTTGCTAAGTATAATAGCGCAAACGAATTACCAAATAAACGCAAATAAATCGCAGTGCAAATGCACCGCGCTGCCGCTCCAGCCAATAAAAAACACGGAGGCCATCATGAAACTATCCCCGATTTATCGCCAAATCAACATCCTTGCCAATCGCCAGCGCAGGCATTTCGATCGATTGACTTCAGATGTCCCGTTCAGCGGCGCACAAATACGGGTTTTACATTACCTGCTCGACCATCAGGATCAGAAAGAAGAAATCTTTCAAAAAGACATCGAAGAAGAATTCGGGCTGCGCCCTTCGACCGCAACGGTCCTTTTGCAGGGCATGGAGAAAAAAAATCTTCTGATCAGAGAACCCTCTGCGCAGGACGGCCGGTGCAAAAAACTGACACCAACCGCACAGGCGGCAAAATACCGCGAGATCCTCTTCTCAGAAATTAACGAACTTACCGAAAAACTGACTCGCAGCATCGCGCCGGATGACCTGAAAACCTGGCAGGAAGTCACAAAACAAATAATAAAAAATCTAGAATAGAAAGGCATAAAAATGAACAAACAAACTAAAGAAACCAGCGTCTTAGTGCGATTCCTGGTGTATGTGATGGGCTTTCTCATCATGACGCTTGGAATCGCTGTTTCTGTCAAATCCAACCTTGGAGTCTCGCCTGTGAGCTCGATTCCATACACCGTTACCTGCGTGTGGGGCATCGAAATGGGTAAGGCTACCATACTCTTTCACATCGGACTGGTGCTGCTGCAGATTATCATCTTAAGGCGGGCATTCCAGCTGAAAAATCTCCTGCAGGTTCCCGTTGGAGTCCTGTTCGGTTACCTGACGACATTCTCCAATTATCTGATGACGTTCCTTCCTGACCCCGGGAATATTTACATCCAGCTTGGCATGATGATTATCAGTGCCGTACTCATTGCCATCGGAATCTTTTTTTATGTGCCGATGGATCTGGTGCCGCTGGCAGGCGAAGGTGCTATGCTGGCCATCGCAAAGGTTACAAAAAAACCGTTTTCCACCATCAAACTGATCTTCGACATCAGCATGGTCGTTATTTCACTGATCACCTGTGTCCTGTTGATTCATTCGCTTGGAAGCGTCGGTCTTGGTACGATTATCGCTGCGGTTCTGGTTGGCTCAAGCCTGAAACTCATCACACGTATTTTCGGTCCTGCACGCGACCGCGTCTTTCGCATCCATACGGCTGCCGCACCTGCCGCTTCCGACCGTACTGCCGATTCCGATGAGTCTGCAGGCTCCGAAGGCTCCGTCATTCCGCTGCCGCAGCTCATGAAAAAGGATGTCTATACGGTTAACGGCAATGACAATCTGACCGCCGTGCTTAAAATGCTGACCGAAAAGAAGATCAGCGGTGTTCCCGTAGTCAACGATAATAATGATTTAATCGGCTTTATTTCCGATGGAGATATCCTGAGGTTTCTCGCCGCCGAGCATCCTCTCTACGTGAATCCATCCTCGCTTATGACAATGGATTTTGATGAAAAGCTGCAGAAGCTCATGCATTCCAAGGTGCGGGACATCGCCCGCAAATCCGTCATTACGGTAAATCTTTCAGACAATCTTGGAACCGTCTGCCACGTGCTTTCAGATAACCATATCAAAAAAGCTCCGGTTCTGTATGAAGGTGCCATGGTGGGAATAATCAACGCCAGCAATATCACGAAATACGCTTTCAGGCGGCTGGAAGGAATACAATAACGATGCACAATGATAACCAAAAAGTGCCTTTCCGGAGGAGCAATCCTCGGAAGGGCACTTTTATTTTTCTGCTTAACCTTTTTGCCGCAGTCTACAGATGCAGCACTCTGTCTTTGATTTCCTGCGTTCTTCCCTGATTCCAGAACTGAGTCCCGATATATCCGCAGGTTCTTCTAGCCACGAAGAGCTGGTCCTGATCCCGATTGCCGCAGTTCGGGCACTCCCAAACCAGCTTGCCGGCATCATCGGTCACAATCTTGATTTCACCGTCATATCCGCATACCTGGCAGTAATCGCTCTTGGTGTTCAGTTCCGCATATACGATATTATCATAGATGAACTTCATCACCGAAAGAACCGCCTCGATATTGTTCTGCAGGTTCGGCACTTCCACATAGCTTATAGCACCGCCCGGCGACAGCTTCTGGAATTCAGCCTCGAATTTCAGCTTGCTGAAAGCATCGATTTCCTCCGTAACGTGAACGTGATAGCTGTTGGTTATATAGTTCTTATCCGTAACACCCTTGATGATTCCGAAACGCTTCTGCAGACACTTTGCAAAACGATATGTGGTGGATTCCATCGGCGTACCGTAGACCGAGTAGCTGATATTCTCCGCCGCCTTCCACTCCTGACATTTATCGTTCAGTTTCTGCATAACGGAAAGTGCGAATTTCTGTCCCTCAGGCGAGGTGTGAGTCTTGCCGATCATGCGGACGCACATTTCGCAAAGTCCCGCATAACCCAGCGAAATCGTTGAGTAACCGTTAAACAGCAGCTTGTCGATGGTCTCACCCTTCTTAAGGCGAGCCAGCGCACCGTACTGCCACAGAATCGGAGCCACATCGGACTTCGTTCCAAGCAGCCGCTCATGTCTGCACCGCAGCGCTCTGTGACAAAGCTCCAGACGATCCTCCAGAATCGGCCAGAAACGATCCATATCGCCCTCTGCCGAGCATGCCACATCAACCAAATTTATCGTCACAACGCCCTGGTTAAACCGGCCGTAATATTTTCTGGATCCATCCGGATTTCTCTGACTGTCCTCCACCGTCGGGAAGGATCTGCAGCCCATGCACGGATATACATCGCCCTTCTTGAGAGAACGCATAACCTTTGCAGAAATATAGTCCGGCACCATCCGCTTAGCTGTGCATTTTGCAGCGAGTTCCGTAAGATGCCAGTATTTCGAATCCTCGGTCACATTATCCTCGTCCAGCACATACACGAGCTTCGGGAATGCCGGTGTTATCCACACGCCTTTTTCGTTCTTGACGCCCTGCATTCTCTGCAGAAGCACCTCTTCGATGAGCATTGCCAGGTCGTCTCTCGTCTGTCCTTCCGGCACTTCATCCAGGTACATGAACATGGTGACAAACGGAGCCTGTCCGTTGCAGGTCATCAATGTTATAAGCTGATACTGGATGGTCTGGATGCCGCTCTGCACTTCTTTTCTCAGGCGGCGTTCAACAATTTTTGAGATGATGTCCTGATCCATATCTTCGCCCAAATCCTGGCGTTCCTCGATAACCGCCTTGAGGATTTTCTCGCGGCTTACATCCACGAACGGAGCCAGATGCGACAGCGTAAACGACTGTCCGCCGTACTGATTGCTTGCTACCTGTGCCACAATCTGAGTCGTGATATTGCATGCGGTGGAAAAGCTGTGCGGCTTTTCGATCAGGGTTTCGCTGATAACCGTTCCGTTCTGGAGCATATCCTCCAGATTAATCAGATCGCAGTTGTGTTCTTTTTGTGCGAAATAATCCGAGTCGTGAAAGTGGATGATTCCCTTTTCATGCGCCCTGACGATCTCCTCGGGCAGCAGTACACGCATCGTCAGATCCTTGCTGACCTCGCCCGCCATATAGTCACGCTGCGTTGAGTTGATGACCGGGTTTTTGTTGGAGTTTTCCTGATTTACTTCCTCATTCAGGTGTTCAATCAAGGACAGAATCCCGTTGTCGGTGGTGTTTGATTTTCTGCTCAGCTCACGCTTATAACGATATCTTACATATTTCTGCGCCACCTCGTATCCGCGCATTTCCATGATCGCCGTCTCGACCATATCCTGAATATCCTCCACGTGAACCGCGTGAGACATCTCCGAAATTCTTGATGCCACAATATCCGCAACCGCCTGAATCTGATATTCATTCATCTGGTAAATCGGTGCCACCTCACGATTGGCGCTCTTGATTGCATTTATAATCTTAAGCAGATCGAAGGAAACCTCCTCACCGTTTCGTTTTATTACATTTACCCTTATCCTCTTTTCCATGGTTACTCCTTCCTGCTCTTCATACATTATATAATCATACTTTTTATAATTTATTGCAGACTTTACCGCGAGTGCCTGCTGCCGCCTTCGAAAGCGGCAGGCATCTCCGGCAAACAAAAAGGCTGCCTCCCTGCGCAAAGTTCCGGAAAGTCCAGTCCCTCAATGTCGGCTAACCTCTGCAATTATTTCCTTTATTAATCTTCCAATATATTGAATATTTTAGTGTTGATTCTACTATATGTACACAACATATTGGTGTTGCATGTAATATTATACGAGCCTCATATATAAAAGTCAAGATGCATATAAAAGATATCTCGACCTGTTTTTTATTGTTTTTATCCACTTGTTTCCATTGCTGCCATCTCCTGAGAATCCGGGCGTAATTAGCATTGACTAACCCGTGTTTTCCATGCTATAGTCAAATTCGAATCAAACAAATGATTTTATATCTTAGTTCGTGGGGGAGTAGTGGCGCATGCACAATGCGCGGCAAGTCAACATACTGACGATATGCAGATGTAATCACAACCTGCACAGCAATCGTCTGGCTTGCCTTAATCAACGAGACTCATGTACGGTTTATTGCTGTACGAGAGGTCTCTTTTTACGACACACAAACCGATACAGCAGAACCTTTACGCTGTATCGGTTTTTTTATACACGTTTTCAGGAGGTAAGTATTTATGAACAACGCATTCTATATGTCCCGGGAGGAGCTTCTGCAAATTACCGGAACCGACCCCGAGCGCGGCCTTGATGAAGATCAGATCCTGGCGTCACGCGAAAAATACGGCGCCAACACCTTTGTCCGCCAAAGCCGCGAGTCAATGCTGAGACGAATCTGGGACGCATCGACTGAACCGATGCTCCTGCTTCTGATCTTTGCAGCCATCATCACCCTGGCTGTCAATATCACTCGCTATTTCACCGGCGGCGAATACAACTTTCTCGAGTGCGCCGGAATCTTTGCAGCCATCTTCCTGTCGGTCGTCATCACCATCGTAACGGAAGGAAAAAGCGCTAAGGCATTTGAAGCACTCAGCAAAATCAACGAAGACACGCTCATCAAAGTCATGCGCGGCGGCGATCCGCAGCTTATTGCTCAAAAAGATATCGTAATAGGCGACATTCTGCTCATCGAAACGGGCGATAAAATCGTGGCCGACGGCAGGCTGATTTCAGGCCATGATCTTTCTGCAGATGAATCCGCACTCACCGGCGAGAGCCTGCCGGTAAAAAAAGACGCCGAATTCATCTGCCGCGAAAATACACCTGTGGCAGAACGCGCCTGCATGCTCTACTCCGGCTGCTTCGTCTCCGGAGGGACGGGCACCATGCTGGTCACCGGCGTCGGCAACGACACCGAATTCGGCCAGATTGCCCAGGAACTTTCATCCATTGAAAAAACAACCACGCCTCTTCAGGAAAAGCTCGACCGCCTCGGCAAAGGCATCACCGTCCTCGGTGCATCCGCAGCCGCCATCGTATTCCTGATTCAGGTGATTCAATACGCCATGAACCACACCATCAGCCTGAACTCCGTATCCGAGGCATTCATCACCAGCATCGTCCTCATCGTAGCTGCCGTACCGGAAGGCCTGCCGACCATCGTGGCCGTTTCCCTCGCACTCAACATCATCAAAATGTCCCGCGAAAACGCCCTGGTCAAGAAGATGATTGCCTGCGAAACCATCGGATGCGTCAACATAATATGCTCCGACAAAACGGGCACTTTGACCGAAAACAAAATGACGGTCAAGAAAATCTACACCGCAGGCAAACTCCTGGAGCCGGAAGATCTGTCTCTTTCTGCAAAGGCGCCTTCCGCCATCGACCGGGAAACGGCGCGGATTCTGCTTCGCAACTACTGCATCAACAGTAATGCTGACATAACATGGGAAGACGGCAGCTGGACCTTCATCGGAAATCCGACCGAATGCTCACTGCTGGCCGCAGCTCACAAGGCCGGCACCGACTATCAGCATCTTCGCAAAGAAGCCGATATCATCCGCGTATTTCCGTTCTCTTCTCAGAACAAGGATATGAGCACCATCGTAAACGAAGACGGTGAACTGATTCTTTACACCAAGGGAAACCCGGAAAAAATACTTTCTCTCTGCAGCAATGTTTCCGCTGAGGAAGCCGCTCATATCCAGGAGCTCATGGAAGAATTTCAGAGCAAAGCCGGCCGCCTTCTGGCCTTTGCACATAAAAAGCTCGGCGGATTCAGCGGCGAAGAACAGCAGGTACTGGAACAGAACCTGCACTATGACGGCTTCGTAGTAATTTCCGACCCGTTAAGCCCCGATGTATACGATTCCATCCGCAGCTGCCGCCGCGCCGGCATCGAGGTGAAAATGCTCACCGGGGACAACATCCGAACCGCTCGCGCCATCGCAGAAGAACTTCATATGCTTGAGGAAGGGCATCTGGCGGTTGAAGCTTCAGAAATCGAAGCCATGTCAGACGACGAACTGAAAAAAGCTCTGCCGAAGATCAGCGTCATCGCCAGAAGTACTCCGCTGGTCAAAATGCGCGTCGTAAAACTGTTAAAAGAAGAGAGAAATGTCGTCGCGGTTACAGGCGACGGCATCAACGACGCTCCTGCAATTAAGAATGCCGACGTGGGCATCGCCATGGGCATTGCCGGAACGGAAGTAACCAAGGAAGCCAGCGACATGGTCCTGCTGGACGATTCGTTCTCTACAATTATCAAAGCTGTCCAGTGGGGCCGCGGAATTTACGAGAACTTCAAACGTTTCATCCAGTTCCAGCTGACCGTAAACGTATCTTCGGTCGTAGTCGTAATCGCTTCAATTTTGGCGGGATTCCCTGCACCGTTTACTGCGCTGGAACTCCTGTGGATCAACATCATCATGGACGGACCTCCGGCACTGACCTTAGGACTGGAACCGATTCGTGAAGATCTCCTGAAGCATCCGCCGACAAAGCGAAACGAAAATATAATTTCCCGAAAAATGCTGACCCGGATTTTTGCCAACGGAATTTTCATTTCCATCGTATTCATGCTGCAGCATTTCATCAACTTCCTCGGAGCTGCGCCTTCTGAGGAGGCCACGGTACTGTTTACGCTGTTCGTACTGTTCCAGCTGTTCAATGCCTTTAACTGCAGGGAACTGGATGACACTCCTATGTTCAGAAATCTGTTCAACAACAAACTGATGCTGGTGGTATTTTTCGTAGTACTTGTTCTTCAGTTTTTGATTACGCAGGTTGGTACTGCCGTCTTCGAAACCACTCCGCTTTCTGCGGTTATGTGGGCAAAGATGATGGTGACGGCATTTTCGGTTATCGTGGTAAACGAAATCTGCAAGGGCTTCAAACATATTGTAAAGAAATAAACTCCATTAACCTAAATGTTGAAAAAGCAAGGCTCTCAAACCAAAGTTTGAGAGCCTTTTTTATGCAAAATCCCGATTTAGTACCAAATATCTATACCCTTCTGCGCAAAAAAAGCATATACTGAAAGCATCTTAATACAAAAAAGTTACACACAGTTAAGCAAGAAAAGGAGCATATGCTATGAAGGTTTTTAAAATTTCCCACTTGGTAAAATCAGAAGATTTAAACCATCACGGCACATTGTTTGCCGGCAGAACCGCTGAATGGCTGGTTGAAGCCGGATTTATAACTGCTGCCGCAGAACACGGCAGACCGCAGGATGTTCTCTGCGTCAACGTTCATGGATTTACGTTCAAAAGGCCCGTAGAAAAAGGCGATATTCTGACCATATACGGCAGAATCGTCAAGGCGGGAACAACCAGCCTGATGATTCACGTTAAAGCCATGTGCGAGATTGCAGGCGGTCAAAACGTTGAAGGATTTATCACCTTCGTCTGCGTCGAGCCGGATACGAAGAAAAAGCGTCCTCACAACATCGTTCTTGATGAAACCGATGATCCGGAGGAACTTGAACTTCGCGAACGCGCTCTGCAGGTAAAATAAGAATCTTCCTTATACACAATATGCCGGAATCCGTCCGGCAGACAAAAAGTCCGTTCCATATTTCCATATGACAAAAGAGACCGCTGCAATTCGATATTTCCGATTTGCAGATGGTCTCGTTTGTTTTTTGTTCATTTACGGTTCAATGCTGATAAAATCGGTGCGGCGAAAAAAAAAACCTTCCGACAAACGCCGGAAGGCTGCGCGCTTTTGGCACCCCTAGCAGGAATCGAACCTGCAACTAACCCTTAGGAGGGGTTTGTTATATCCATTTAACTATAGAGGCACATATCCGTATATTTTTAAATCAAAACCGGAAATCCTGCATCGAGGTTTCCGGCTCTTCTGGGTCTTGTGGCGTCCCCAGCAGGGATCGAACCTGCAACGAGCCCTTCGGAGGGGCTTATTATATCCATTTAACTATGAGGACTCAACGCATGTTATTTTACCACATCTTGCTTCTTATTTTCAAGATGTAAATACTTAATAGTATAAATCGGAACCGTTTTAGCCTGATTTTCCTCATGCGCCGTATTTTATCTCAAATCCGCATTATTATCATTCCACTATTTCCTATTTGCTCAATATGATTTCAAACGTGTTGACATTTTCCCGTTTCACACTATATAATAACTTATATCACAATATTCCGGTTGAAGGGTTCAGGAGAGACTGCTGTACACTGTCGCTGCACCATTGCGAAGCAGTACAGGTCCGGCAGCGCCGAAGGGGCAAAAGTGTATTTTTGAGAACAGTAGCTTGAAACTCTCAGGTAAAAGGAACTGAATCCGGACGGACCTCTGGATTGTCATTTAGACAGGGAAACGTGATCCCGGGCAGGGATTTGTTCTCCCTGTCTTTTTTCATTGCGAATTACACCTGAAGGCATGGTTCATCGTCTTAAAACAGGCGGCAGCTTAGCCCGGCACGGATTCGCAATAACAGGCTCGTCAGAGTTCTGAGATTCTTCACACAGTGCTGTAACGTATAAGTTCCTCCGGATAAACCGGAAACCACCCTCCCTCCGCCGGAGGACTTCTGTTTGCAGCATGCCGTGTAAATCAGCCTGCAGGACAAAAGATAGTGTAAAATAATTGCAAGGTAAAAAAACACTACTTGTATATTCTTTGCAGCTATGCTACAATGGCATCCATGATACAACTGACGGTATCAGTGGAATTGACCACATGAAGTATCAGAAACAGCGAGCCGACCGTCTGGGCAAATGTCCGGACTGCCAGGCTCTTTTTGTTTTGAATCAAAAACGGCCTCATTAAAAAATCAAAAGGCAGAGGCACAGCAAAAATCCGGGCAGCTAATAATTACAGACCCTTTAACACACCTATACAAGAAAGCAAGGAGGTTAAAAAATGGAATTGAAAACACCGCTTTATGATGCCCACGTAAAAGCAGGAGGCAAAATGGTACCTTTCGCAGGATACATCCTGCCGGTACAATACAAAGCAGGCGTAATCAAAGAACACATGGCCGTACGGCAGCAGGCAGGCTTATTCGACGTTTCTCACATGGGAGAAATCCTCTGCGAAGGCGAAGCTGCACTCGAAAATCTTCAGCATCTGCTGACCAATGACTTTACAAATATGGTGGACGGTCAGGCACGTTACAGCCCGATGTGCAACGAACACGGCGGCACCGTGGACGATCTGATTGTTTATAAAAAAGCAGACAACAACTACTTCATCGTAGTCAACGCTGCCAACAAAGATAAAGACTTTCAATGGATGCTGGATCATCAGCTTCCGGGAGCGACTTTTACAGATGTATCCGACCAGTATGCGCAGCTGGCACTGCAGGGTCCTAAGGCTATGGAAATCCTGCGCCGGATTGCACCGGAAGACAAGATTCCAACCAAATATTATCATGCGGTATTCGACGGCGAAGTCGGCGGCATCCCATGCATAATTTCCAAGACGGGATATACCGGCGAGGACGGCGTGGAACTCTATGCACCCGCTGATCAGGCAGAAAAACTCTGGGATCTGGTTCTGGAAGCAGGCAAAGACGACGGCTTGATTCCTTGCGGACTCGGCGCTCGCGACACTCTTCGCATGGAAGCTGCCATGCCGCTTTACGGACACGAAATGAACGACGACGTAACACCGCTTGAGACCGGACTTAACTTTGCGGTAAAAATGAAAAAGGACGATTTCATCGGCAAATCCGCCATGGAAGAAGCCGGCGAACCGAAGATTAAAAGAGTCGGTCTTAACGTAACCGGCCGCGGCATCATCCGCGAAGAACAGACGGTTTACGTCGAAGACGCATCCGCACCTGACGGACGCAAGGAAATCGGTCATACCACATCCGGCACGCACTGCCCGTTCCTGGGTAAACCGGTAGGAATGGCTCTTATCGACAAGGAATACGCAGAAATCGGCAGCAAACTGATAGTCGATGTCAGAGGCCGCATGGTTGAAGTCGAAATCGTACCGCTGCCTTTCTATACAAGAGCAAAATAACATCATTATTACACCAATAATATTACACATGATTTGAAAGGAGATTTTTATCATGGAACTGAAAGCTGAACTGAAGTACACTAAATCCCACGAATGGATTAAGAAAGACGGAGACACTGCTGTCATCGGTCTTACGGATTATGCGCAGTCCGAGCTCGGCGACCTGGTATTCGTAAACCTGCCTGAAGAAGGCGATGAAGTAACCAAGGGCGAAGCATTCGGAGACGTAGAATCCGTTAAAGCCGCTTCCGACGTTTACTCTCCTGTAACGGGCACCGTAAGTGAAATCAACGAAGCTCTGATGGATGCTCCGGAAAGCATCAACGAAGCACCTTACGATGCTTGGTTCATCAAGGTTACCGATATCAGCGATGAAGAAGAACTGCTCTCCGCTGAAGAATATGAAAAATTTGTAGAAGAATCCGAAGAATAAGCAAAGGCGGTGATTTATCAATGGGAAGCTATATCCCAAATACGAGCAGTGAACAGCTTGAAATGCTCAAGAGCATGGGTTACTCCTCCATGGACGATCTGTTTGCTGCCATTCCGGACGACATGAAATTAAAAGACGGTCTGCAGCTTCCGGAGGGAAAATCCGAACTGGAAGTCAGCCGCATTATGAAGGGAATTGCTGCAAAGAACAAGGTGTTCTCTTCCATTTTCCGCGGTGCAGGCTCCTATAACCACTATATCCCGGCTGTCGTAGGCAGCGTACTTTCCAATGAAAGCGTGCAGACAGCCTACACTCCTTACCAGGCTGAAATCAGCCAGGGTCTGCTCCAGTCCATCTTCGAATATCAGACGATGATCTGCGATCTGACCGGTATGGACGCTTCAAACGCATCCGTATATGACGGAGCGGAAGCTGCCGCAGAAGGCATTTCAATGTGCCGTGACAAAAAAAGAAACAAGGCTCTGATTTCCGCAGCGATTCTGCCTGCCGCTCTCGAAACAGTGAAGACATACTGCTTCGGCAACGAGATTGAGCTGGAAATCATACCTGAAAAAGACGGATTAACCGATATTGATTATCTGAAGGAACACATGGATAAATCCGTTGCCTGCGTTTACATCCAGCATCCGAACTATTACGGAAATCTGGAAGACGCAGAAGCCATCGGCGAAATCGTTCACGAAGCCGGTGCTAAATACATCATGGGCGTAAATCCGATTTCTCTGGGCGTTATTAAAACTCCGGCGGAATACGGTGCCGATATCGCTGTAGGCGACGGTCAGCCTCTGGGACTTTCCATGGCATTCGGCGGACCTTATCTGGGATTCATGGCATGCCGTGAAAAAATGATGAGAAAGCTCCCGGGCCGTATCGTAGGTCAGACCGTCGATGCTGACGGCAAAACGGGATATGTGCTCACTTTGCAGGCCAGAGAACAGCACATCCGCCGCGAAAAAGCGTCCAGCAACATCTGTTCAAACCAGGCACTTTGTGCACTGGCAGTAGGTGTTTATCTGGCAGCTATGGGAAATGAAGGCCTCAGCAAAGCCGCATCCCAGTGCATGTCAAAAGCGCACTATCTGGCAGATCAGCTTTCCGGAGCGGGATTTGCAGTAGAAAACAAAGCCGATTTCTTCCATGAATTCGTCACGGTATCCAACAAGGATACGGATAAAGTTCTGGCTGCTCTTGAAGCCGAAGACATTCTGGGAGGGCTGAAGCTGGACAATCACAGAATTCTCTGGTGCTGTACCGAAATGAATACAAAAGAAGATATGGACAAGGTAGTTCGTATCGTGAAGGAGGTGTAACCCATGCTGTTATTTGAGAAAAGCAGAGAAGGCAGAGGATGCGCCATTCTTCCGGAATGCGACGTGCCGGTAGTCCTGCCGCAGGAAAAAGACGCGCGTAAAAAGGCGCTTCATATGCCGGCTCTTTCGGAACCGGAGCTGTCCCGCCACTACACTGAGCTCGCTCATAAGACGAGAGGCGTCAACGACGGATTCTATCCTCTGGGTTCCTGCACCATGAAATACAATCCTAGAGTCAACGAGCAGATTGCAGCGCTCGAAGGCTTTAATCAGATTCATCCGCTGCAGCCGGAATCCACGGTTCAGGGCTGCATGGAAGTAATCGCTCTGGCGGAAAAATACCTTTGCGAAATCACCGGTATGCAGCACATGACGCTCCAGCCGGCAGCAGGTGCACACGGCGAACTGACCGGCCTGCTGCTCATAAAAGCATATCACACGAGCAAAGGAAACACTCATAAAACGAAGATTTTAGTACCGGACTCCGCTCACGGAACAAACCCGGCGAGTGCTGCCATGGCAGGATATACGGTCGTAAGCATCCCGTCCGGAGAAGACGGCTGCGTGGACATCGAAAAGCTGAAGGAAGCAGCAGGTGACGATATCGCAGGATTGATGCTGACCAACCCTAACACGGTCGGCCTCTTCGATAAAAACATCCGCGAAATCACTCAGATTGTTCACGACTGCGGCGGACTCTGCTACTATGACGGCGCCAATCTGAATGCTGTTATGGGAATCGTTCGTCCCGGCGATATGGGCTTTGATATCGTTCATCTCAACCTGCACAAGACGTTCTCGACACCTCACGGCGGAGGCGGTCCGGGCAGCGGTCCTGTAGGCTGCAAAGAAGAACTGGCACAGTTCCTGCCGTCCGTACTGGTTGAAAAAGATGAAAACGGACTTCACTTCATCAAGCCGGAGCACAGCATCGGCGAAATGAAGAGCTTCTACGGAAACTTCCTCGTAGTTGTTAAAGCTCTGTCTTACATCCTGACTCTGGGCAGAGAGGGAATACCTCAGGCAAGCAGCAATGCGGTTCTCAATGCCAACTATATGATGAACAGTCTGAAGGATCTTTATACTATGGCATATGATGACATCTGTATGCATGAATTCGTTATGTGCCTTGCTGACATGAAGAAGGAGACCGGCATATCCGCAATGGATATTGCAAAGGGACTTCTGGACAACAACATTCATCCGCCTACAATGTACTTCCCGCTCATCGTAGAGGAAGCACTGATGGTAGAGCCGACAGAAACGGAATCCCGCGAAACACTGGATGAAGCAATAGCGGTATTCCGTCAGCTCCACGCACAGGCATCGGAGGATCCGGACGGACTTCACCATGCACCGACAAAAACTCCGGTAACGAGACTGGACGAAGTCGGAGCGGCAAGACATCCTCATCTGCGTTATCACTTCGAAGACTAGTCGAGAAGCAGCAGACTGATAAAAAACTTAAACAAAAAACAGAAAACGGCGGCTTCGTTGCCCGGGCAGGCGCGCAAGTCCGCCGCTTTTTTGCACAGGAGTACTCATATTTATGATTGACAAAATAAGTTACATCGAAAGCACCACTTACGATCCGTATGCAAATCTGGCCATGGAAGAATATCTGATGATGCACTGCGCTGAAACCGAATGCATCCTCTATCTGTGGCAGAATGAACACACCATCGTCATAGGCCGCAATCAGAATCCATGGAAGGAATGTCACCTGACGGAACTTGAAAAAAGCGGCGGCCATCTCGTGCGCAGACTTTCGGGAGGCGGTGCAGTCTACCACGATTTAGGAAATGTTAACTTCACATTTCTCGTGCAAAGAGAAAACTACGATGTAGGACGTCAGCTTGACGTTATCATCGGAGCCATGCGCAGGCTCGGCATCAAGGCGGAACGCTCCGGCAGAAATGACATTCTGGCTGATGGTAAGAAATTTTCCGGAAATGCTTTTTATAAACAAAGCAAGTACTGCTACCACCACGGCACGCTGATGCTGAATGTTGACGTTTCAAAACTGTCGAAATATCTGAATGTCTCTGCGGATAAGCTGAAATCAAAAGGCGTTTCTTCTGTCAAAAGCCGCGTTACCAACCTGGTGGACTTCGTACCGAATCTGACGGTTGACCTGCTGAAAAAAGCTCTGAAGGCTTCATTTGAAGAAATATACGGACTGAATACCGAAACCATGACCGAGGATGACCTGAATCAGGAAGCTTTGCAGAAGGGCAGAGAGAAATTTTCCTCCTGGGAATGGATCTACGGCCATAATCCCGATTTTGAAAACGAAATGTCATTTCGCTTTGACTGGGGCGGCGTAGACCTGTGCTTTTCGGTGGAAAAAGGTGTCATCAAAGAAGCAATCTTCTATTCCGATTCTCTGAATCCGGAGCTTATGCTGGCGCTGCCAAAGCACCTTTCCGGTGTAATTTACCAAAAGAACGCCATATGTGAAGCTCTCGCAGCTCATGAAACAGCAAACCCACAGGAAAAACAAATGCTGGCGGATATTGTTAAAGCTGCAGCAAAGGAAGATTTTTAAGAAAGGAACTAAACTATGAGCAATTTTGATTTGATCGTCATCGGCGGCGGCCCGGGCGGTTACGTTGCCGCCATCAAAGGTGCACAGCTGGGACTTAATACGGCAATCATCGAAAAAGACCGATTTGGAGGCACCTGTTTAAACCGCGGCTGCATTCCTACAAAAGCTATGCTCCATGCAGCCGACCTGTACAGAGAAGTACTGGAAGGCGGCCGATTCGGCATTCATGCAGAAAATGTGACAGTAAACTACGGCGAAGTCCTGGACTATAAGCAGGAAACAATCGACAAGCTTGTCTCCGGCGTTGAACAGCTCTTAAAAGCCAACGGCGTGACGATGCTTAAAGGCACCGGAACTCTTCTGGCTGACCGCCAGGTGAAGGTTACATTCGCACAGCCTTCGGAAGACGGACAGACTGAAGCATTTTATGAATCCGAAAACATCATTCTGGCAGGCGGTTCCTATCCGGCGAAGCTGCCGGTGGAGGGCATGGAGCTTGACGGTGTGCTGACCAGTGACGGACTCTTTGCACTTGAAAAAATTCCGGAAAGCCTGACCATCATCGGAGGCGGCGTAATCGGCGTGGAATTTGCGGAGGTATTCTCATCACTGGGCTGCAAAGTAACCATCCTGGAAGCTCTTCCGAGGCTGCTTGCAAATCTGGATAAGGAAATCTCTCAGAATCTGAAGATGATTCTTAAAAAGCGCAGCGTGGATATCCACACGGGAGCCTCACTTACCAAAATAGAAAAAGATTCCGACGGCAAGATGATCTGCCGCTATACCGAAAAGGATAAGGAGCAGTCGGCATCATCTCATTACGTTCTCTGCGCTGTAGGCAGAAAACCTAATGCAGCCGGTCTCTTTCTGGATCCGGCAGACTTCGCTGACATAGCCGAAAAACCCGCAGCTATTACGACGAAGCACCTGGAAGCTGCCGCACAAACAGCTCACAATCTGGGTATCACCATGGATCGCGGATTTATCGAAACCGACCCATACGGACAGACCGGAGCTCCGGGAATCTATGCCATCGGCGATATCGTAAAGGGTATTCAGCTGGCTCACGTAGCAAGTGCGCAGGGTATTACGGCAGCTGAAAAAATCGCAGGACACACTCCGAACCTGAATCTCTCCATCGTGCCGTCATGCATCTATACAAGCCCTGAAATTGCTTCAGTCGGCATTAACGAAGATGATGCCAAAGCATCGGAAATTCCTGTCAAAGTCGGAAAATATATCACAAGCGCAAACGGCAAATCCCTGATTTCCAAGGAGGAACGCGGATTTATCAGGATTATCGCTCATGCGGATACCAATGAAATTCTGGGAGCACAGATGATGTGCGCACGCGCTACCGATATGATTGGTGAAATGTCCACTGCGATTGCAAACAAACTGACCCCAGCGCAGATGCTCAAAGGCATGCGTGCTCATCCTACGTATAACGAAGCGCTCGGAGAAGCGTTGGAAGAACTTGAAGGCGGTGCAATCCATATGGCACCTAAAAAGAAGAAATAGGCCGGTTTTTTATGATTTTTTACATGATTTACGGTAAAATTAAGGAGCTGCTGGACAGCTCCTTTTTTTATTTATTCACTATATTGTCCGGTGTTTCTCCCCGGGTTACTTTTTCTATGGCATTCAGAATCATGGCATATCCGCGGGTGAATGACGCACGTGTTATGCCTCCTATATGGCAGCTTAAAAGCAGTTTTTTCCCGGCTTCTTCAGAAATCTGCAAAAGAGGATTGTCGGATTTTACCGGTTCTCCATCTATCGTATCAAGCCCTGCTCCGGCAATTCTTCCCGATTCAAGTGCAGATACCAAAGCGCTGCTGTCCACAAGCTCACCTCTGGATGTATTGATAAGATATGCGGTCTTTTTCATTTTCTTTAAGAAAGCATCATTCACCATATAGCGCGTATCAGCGTTTACGGGGACATGAAGGCTCACTATATCGCTGACCGCAAGAAGCTCGTCCTGCGGCAAAAATGATGCGCCCCAGCGCGTTTCTGTATCGTGGTCAGCCGGCTTTTTTTTCGTATAGACCACCTTTGCACCGAAAGCATTCAGAATATGAGCCGTTGCTCTTCCGATATCTCCGAATCCGATAAGACCAACCGTACATTCGGAAAGCTCCGTGAGATTGCCGAGAATCATATGTCTTTCCTTGGTTTCAATCTGCCTGCCCGCACGCACGCTTCCGTCGCCGCCGCAGATATCACGAAGAAGTCCCAGCATCAGAAGCACCGCCTGTTCCGCAACCGCTGAAGCATTCATGCCTTTGCAGTTGCAGACGTATATGCCTCTTTCCTTTGCAGCGGAGATATCGACGCCCTGATATCCGACGCCCTCCGAATGTATGAGCTTCAGATTCGGCATCTGTTTTATCACATTTTCGGACACATTTCCGATGGCATCAACAAGAATGAAATCCGCATCTTTTCCCTTTTCAATAAGCTCTTCATCCGATGCTCCCACCGGTGCATAAACAATTTCATAAGCTTCGAGTTTTTTAGGATCCGGAGCGTACTTGACGAGCCGTCCTTCTTCACCTATAACCAGTAATTTATTCATGATTTTTAAAATCCCAGTCCAAAGTGTTCCTTAACTCTCTTCATGGTCTTTTCGGCTATTACACCGGCACGTTCCGCACCGTCGCGCAGTATTTCCTTCAGCTCATCCGATTCGCGGATTTCGTTGAAGTTCTGCTTAATCGGAGCTACTGCTTCCTGAGTTATTCCCACTAAATCTTTTTTGAAATCACCATATCCGCATCCTGCGTATTTCTTTTCGATATCTTCTATTGATTCACCTGAAAATGCACTGTAGATGCTCAGCAGATTGCTGACGCCCGGCTTGTTTTCCGGATCGAAGCGAATCTCTCCGTCGGAGTCCGTGGTAGCACGCATGATTGATTTTTTGATTTTGCTGTCTTCATCGAGCAGAGATATGCGGCTGTGAATATTTTCCGCACTCTTGCTCATCTTTGAAGTAGGATCGTCCAAAGACATGATTCTTGCTCCGGATTTCATAAATCTTCCTTCAGGCACCACAAATGTCTTCTTGTACTTGTTATTGACACGAATTGCTATGTCGCGGCAAATCTCAATATGCTGCTTCTGATCGTTTCCTACCGGTACTATATCGGTATCGTAAAGCAGAATATCCGCTGCCATCAGAATAGGATATGTAAACAGTCCCGTCGGGGCGGATTCCTTGCCTCTGCTCTTATCCTTGAACTGCGTCATTCTGGAAAGCTCTCCCGTATATGAATTGCATGTCAAAATCCATGAAAGCTCCGCATGTCCGCTTACATCCGACTGAACGAATACGATGGATTTTTTCGGGTCAATGCCGATGGCTAAATAAAGGGCTGCCACGTCCAGAATATGTTTGCGCAGTTCTTTTGGATCCTGCGGTACAGTGATGGAATGCAGATCCACGATGCAGTAAATACATTCGTTGTCATCCTGCAGCTCTACAAACTGCCGGAGTGCTCCCAGATAATTTCCGATATGGATGTTGCCTGTAGGCTGTACGCCCGAAAAAACTCTTTTCATGCTCTTTTCCTCTTTTTTAATTACTTGCAAATCCGGGTTTTACAGATCAAAACTCGTCTGCTCGGATTCGTCTTCTTCTTTAATAACCTTAGCTATTGAAATGATATTTGTATCTTCATCGGTTCTCATTATTTTAACGCCCTGGGTCGCTCTTCCAAGCTTGGAAACCTCGCTTGCCTTAATGCGTATAATAGTTCCTTCCGAATTGATCAGCAGAACTTCATCGTCGTCATCAACTACAATAGCACCTACGAGATGACCTGTCTTCTTAAACTTGCTCTTGTCATATGTGAGCAATCCCTTGCCGCCTCTCGCCTGTACCTTATATTCCTTGACAGAAGTACGCTTGCCGTAGCCGTTAGTGGTTACTACCAGCAGCTCTTCATCCGGCTGCACAAGTTCCATGGATACAACCTCATCATCATCTTCAAGCTTAATCGCTCTTACGCCGCCTGCGATTCTTCCCATAGGACGCACATCATCCTCTGAGAAGCTGATGCATTTGCCGTTTTTGGTAATAATGATGACCTTATCGTTGCCGGTCGTCTGCTTTATGGCGACCAGCTCATCTCCATCCTTGAGATTGATGGCGATAAGGCCTGTCTTCCTGTTGGTGTCGAACTGCGACATGGCGGTTTTCTTAATCGTACCGTTCTTGGTGACAGCAATCAGATACTCATCGTCGTTGAATTCCTTAAACGGAATAACCGTCGTGATTCTTTCGCGCTGCATCAGATTGAGGAAGTTAATCGCAGGTGTTCCCTTGGCTGTCCTCGTCGCCTCCGGAATCTCATAAGCCTTGATTTTATGCGCTTTTCCCGTATTTGTAAAGAACATGAGATTATCGTGAGTTGAAGTCATAATGAGATTTGTCACGAAATCATTTTCACGCGTAGTCAATCCCGTAATTCCCTTGCCTCCGCGTTTCTGTGTCTTATATGTATCTACGGAAACCCGCTTAAGATACCCCAGATGAGTCAGAGTTACGGCAACCTGTTTTTCTTCAATCAGATCTTCATCATCCATCTCATCCGCAGCTTTAGTTATCTTGGTTCTTCTGTCATCTCCCCATTTTTCCTTGATTTCCAGAAGCTCATCCTTTACTACTCCCATCAGCTTCTTTTCATCGGCCAGAAGTTCTTTATAATAAGCTATTTTCTTGCAGAGTTCTTCGTATTCACTTTCTATTTTTTCGCGTTCCAGTCCCTGCAGTCTTGCAAGACGCATATCCAAAATAGCCTGCGCCTGAATTTCCGAGAGCCCGAATCGATCCATCAGCTTGCTCTTTGCATCATTATAGCTGGAACGAATAATCTTGATAATCTCATCGATATTATCGAGTGCTATTCTCAATCCTTCTAAGATATGAGCCCTTGCCTCAGCCTTTTTCTTATCGAATATGGTTCTTCTGGTAACTACTTCCTTCTGATGCTTCAGATATTCTTCCAGAATCTGATACAGATTCAGAAGCTTAGGCTTCCCGTCTACCAGCGCTATCATAATCATGCTGTAGTTTTCCTGCAGCTGCGTGTGTTTGTAAAGTCTGTTAAGTGTAATCCGCGGATTGGCGTCACGCTTCAGCTCAATGACGATACGCATGCCGTTGCGGTTGGATTCATCGCGAATGGCGCTGATTCCTTCGATTCTTTTTTCCTTGACCAGCTCACCGATTTTCTCTAAAAGTCTGGCCTTGTTAACCTGGAATGGAATTTCCGTGATTATAATCTGTGATTTTCCGCGCTCGGTTTCTTCGATGTCCGCAATCGCACGAACCATAACCTTTCCCTGTCCGGTTCTGTAAGCTTCTCTGGCTCCTTTTTTGCCGAGAATCTGTGCACCGGTAGGGAAGTCCGGACCCTGTATTATATCAATCAAATCATCGACAGTGCAGTTTTCATCATCTATCATCTTGACTGTCGCATCTATTACTTCTCTTAAATTGTGAGGCGGTATGGAAGTCGCCATACCTACTGCGATACCGTTGCTGCCGTTTACCAGGAGATTAGGAAATCTGGCCGGAAGAACCACCGGTTCCTTTTCCTCTTCGTCAAAGTTCGGCATAAAATCTACGGTATCTTTATCGATATCGCGAATCATCTCCAGTGAAAACGGAGACATCCTAGCTTCTGTATAACGCATTGCAGCAGCACCGTCGCCGTCCACGGAACCGAAGTTTCCGTGACCGTCTACCAGCATGTAACGCGTTGAGAAATCCTGTGCCAGACGTACCATGGCATCATAAATCGAGCTGTCGCCGTGAGGGTGATATTTACCCATTACTTCACCGACGATACGCGCCGATTTTTTAAACGGCTTGTCCGGTGTAACACCCAGACCGCTCATCCCGTAAAGGATTCTTCTGTGTACCGGCTTAAGTCCGTCACGAACGTCAGGAAGAGCTCTTCCGACGATTACACTCATCGCATAATCGATGTAGGAGTTCTTCATTTCGTCATGGATTTCATGCTGTATCATTTTCTGATCTTCAATCAGGTTACTCATCTATTTAAACTCCTCCCGTTTATACATCCAGTGTTGCCAATGCGGCATTTTCTTCGATGAATTTTCTTCTCGGCTGAACCTTATCTCCCATCAGTGTTGTAAAGATTTCGTCAGCTGCCGTCGCATCTTCAAGCGTAATCTGCACCAGTGTTCTGGTATTGTAATCCATTGTCGTTTCCCACAGCTGGTGGAAGTCCATTTCGCCAAGACCTTTATAACGCTGTATATCAGCCTTACCCGGCTTTTCCGACAGTTCCTTCATCAGCTTTTCCTGTTCTTTGTCTGAATATGTGTAATACACTTCCTTACCTTTCTTGACCTGGAAAAGCGGAGGCTGTGCAGCATAAACATAACCCTTCTCAATGAGCGGAGTCATATAGCGATAGAAGAATGTCAGCAGCAGCGTCCTTATATGAGCTCCGTCAACGTCGGCATCCGTCATGATGATAATCTTGTGATATCTGAGCTTTGACTCATCAAAATCAGCTCCTATATTGCATCCGAATGCCGTTATCATATTCTTTATTTCTTCCGAATTCAAAATGCGATCCAGTCTTGCTTTTTCTACATTCAGGATTTTTCCTCTGAGAGGAAGAACAGCCTGACGCAGACGGTCACGTCCCTGCTTGGCGCTGCCGCCGGCGGAGTCACCCTCTACCAGGAAAATTTCAGAAAGGCTCGGATCTTTTTCGGAGCAGTCTGCCAGTTTACCCGGCATGGAAACACCGTCCAGAACGCTCTTTCTTCTCGTCAGTTCTCTCGCTTTTCTGGCTGCTTCTCTGGCTCTTGCCGCACGCATGCACTTATCTAAAATAATCTTTGCCTGCGTTGGGTTTTCCTCCAGAAATGCCAGCACGTTTTCAGATGTGGCGCTTTCCACAAATCCTCTCATTTCACTGTTTCCGAGCTTCGTCTTGGTTTGTCCCTCAAACTGAGGCTCCGTCAGCTTGACTGAAACAATGGCAGTCAAACCTTCACGAATATCCTCACCGGATAAGCTGTCATCATTTTTAAGGAATTTGTTGCGCTTTGCATAATCATTGAATACACGAGTCAGAGCCGTTTTGAATCCAACCATGTGAAAACCGCCTTCTGTCGTGTTTATATTATTTGCATAAGAAAGAAGCATTTCATTGTAGCGATCGGTATACTGCATCGCTACTTCCACTTCTCTGTTTTTATCCATCACTTCAAAATAGATGACGTTTTCGTGAATCGTTTCCTTGTTCTTATTAAGGTGCATAACAAATTCACGAAGACCTCCTTCATAATGAAACTCTTCGTTTTTCTCCTTGCCTTCACGTTCATCCGTCAGCGTTATTTTGATTCCCTTATTCAGGAACGCCATTTCTCTGAGGCGGCGTTCGAGCGTCTCGAAATCGTATTCCGTTTCATCAAAAATTTCAGGATCCGGCCAGAATGTACTCTTCGATCCCGTATGTTTTGATTTTCCTATCTCCGTCAGGGCGGTAATCGTCTTGCCCTTCGCATATTCCTGTTTATAAGTCTTGCCGTTTCTCTTGACTTCTACAATCATGTGAGTCGAAAGCGCATTTACAACCGATGCACCTACACCGTGAAGTCCTCCTGATACCTTATATCCTCCGCCGCCGAATTTACCTCCGGCATGCAGAACCGTGTGAATTACTTCAACTGCCGGTATTCCAAGCTTAGGATGATTGTCCACCGGCATTCCTCTTCCGTCATCTTCCACGGTAATTGAATTATCCTTGTGTATCGTAACGTGAATCGTACTGCAGAATCCAGCCAGCGCTTCATCGATACTGTTGTCTACCACCTCATATACCAAATGGTGAAGACCCCTTGGGCCTGTACTTCCGATGTACATGCCGGGTCTTTTTCTTACAGCTTCAAGACCTTCCAATACCTGTATTTGCTCAGCACCGTATTGCTGAAGCTTTTCGTCTTTCGCCATTCCAATTCTCCTTTCACATAAGCAACCTTAATTGTAGCATAAAATTCTCTTTTACACAAGGTTTTATGGGTTTTGGACTTAAAACTCGATACTTTCTTAAAAAATCGCCGAAATCGGCGATTTTTCATACAAAAAACATATAATAATTTTAAGGTGTACCCTATATTTCCATTTCTATCGTTCCGTTATTTATTTTAAATACTTTTCCCTCAGGCATGGAACGTATAACTTTACCTGAAATATCGGCTGTCGTTATGAACATCTGATTCTCCCCCAGAGAGCTTATCAGATAGCTTTGACGCTCATTGTCCAGTTCCGATAAAACATCATCCAAAAGGAGGATAGGTTTTTCTCCCGTTTCCTCTTCTATGAGTCTTATTTCAGAAAGTTTCAATGAAAGTGCCGCCGTGCGCTGCTGTCCCTGTGAACCGAATTTTCTCAAATCTATGCCGTTAGCCTCTATTTTCAGATCATCCTTATGCGGACCATGACCGGTCGTGCGATTTCTTATATCATCTTCACTTGATTCTTTCAGCATATTATAAAAATTTTCCGCTGTTTTTTTATCCGAATCGTTTTCAAAAGGTGCTGCATTTGCTTCATAAATGATTTTCAGGCTTTCCGTTCCGCCTGAAATAATATCATGTATATCGCTGCTTATCTCACTTATCCTCTTTATAAATTCATCCCGCCTTTTAATCAGCCGGCTTCCATACTGCGCGAGTTCATAATCCCATACATCCAAAACATTGGGATCAACCTCTCTCTCTTTAAGATACATGTTCCGCTGCTTCAGGACTTTTTTATAATTGCTCAGATCGCTGTAATATCCCGGTCTGATCTGACAAAGCTCACGGTCTATAAATCTTCTTCTCTTTTCCGGCTCATCTTTTACTATTTTAAGATCTTCCGGTGAAAAAACGACAATGTAAATTCTCTCCAGAAGCTGAGATGTCTTCGATGCTTTTATTCCATCTATCTTAATAATCTTTTTTCCTTTGTTCGTTATGAGAATTTCTGTTTCCTGCTGCTCATCATATGCTTCCGATACGGTGCGTATTCTGCAGAACTCCTCACCGAATCTTATGAGATCTCTGTCTCTTGAGGTCTTGAATGACCTCGCCATGGCATTCAAATAGATTCCCTCAAGGAGATTGGTCTTTCCCTGGGCATTTCTGCCCAGAAAAATGTTGACTCTCGGATGAAAGAATGCATGAAGTTCCTTATAATTGCGAAAATCTTTTAATACAATTTCTTTTATATACATAATTTTACATAGTAGGAATTCGTACCGGCAGAATCAGATACTCATAAGCATTGCCGTTTACAGGCTTTACCATGCAAGGGGATATTCCCGTCAGAAAATGCATTGTTATTTCATCATCATCTATAACCTTAAGAACATCTATTACGAACTTGGAGTTGAATCCTATTTCAAGATCTTCACCTTCTTTTTCCATGATAATCTCTTCTTTTACGTTTCCCTCTTCGGATCTGGATGTTATGGTAAGAAGGTTATTTTTAATTTTCATTTTTATAAGGTTGTTCTTGCCTTCTCTTGCGAGCAGGGATGCACGCTCTATGCTTTCGAGCAGGATTTCTCTGCCTATTACTACATCGGTGGTGCTCTGTTTAGGCATTATATCTCTGTATTTGATATATTCACCTTCCATAAGACGCAGAACAACTTCTGTTGTACCTATCGTAAACGTCGCCTTTTTCTTTCCGAGATAAATTTCAATATCATCTTCATATCCTTCATCGGCGATAATTTTACTTATTTCATTTATGATTTTTGCAGAAACGATAAACTGATTTTCTTCATCGCTGGTCATTTTTTCTGTAGTAACCGCCAGTCTGTAGCCGTCCAGCGCTACCATGGATACGCTTTCGGGATGTATTTCGGTGAGAACACCTACCAGAACTCCTTTTGATTCATCTACACTTGCTGCAAATGATGTTTTTTTGACCATTTCTTTAAAAATGTCAGCATTGAATATGATTTTATCACGTTCCGTTTCCTGATCTCCTACCTTCGGGAAGTCATCCACCGGTAATGTGACAACCGTAAATTCAGAGGAATGAGTTTTGATGAGGATGCTTCCGTCCTCTGCCTGATCCAGTAAAATATCTTCATTTGGAAGTTTTCTTATAATGTCGCCGAACAATTTTGAAACCACAACGGCTGAGCCCGGTTCTTCCACGTTTACCTGTATTGTTTTCTGAATGCTTATTTCCAAATCAGAAGCGGTTAGAGTAAGACTTCCGTCTTCTTTAGCTTCCAGAAGGATGCCCTTTAAAACCGGAAGGGTTGTTCTGGTGGAGACTGCTTTTGAAACTGTGTTTAAGGTTTTCGATAATGTTTGTTGATTGCATGTTATTTTCATAATTTCCTCCAGACTGCCGGAGTAAAAGGGCCCGGCGAAGCCTTATTATATTTATATATATTTATAATAGTAATAGTAGTAGGGGCTGTGAAAACTGTTGATAACTTCTGGAACCATTGCCCTCACTTATTTTTTTGTTCTTAAAAAACTGTTGATAACTTGTTTTTTTTGGACACATCGAATGTGGATAAGAAGTTATTCGATATCCTCTTTAAGCTGGTGGATTTCGTCCGCAAGCAATTCGTTGTTTTTTATTTCCGAGGCGATTTTATCGTAGGCATGAAGAACCGTAGTATGATCTCGTCCGCCGAAATATTCACCTATTTTAGGAAGCGAGCTGTCGGTCATCTCTCTGCAGAGGTACATGGCAATCTGCCGCGGGTGAGAAAATTCTCTCTTTCGTTTGGAAGATTCGATGTCCGTGAGCTTAATACCGTACTTTTTGCAGACCGCTTTCTTGATGGTCTCACAGTTTATGTTGAAATCGCGTGTTGAAAATATGTCATTGAGATTCTTTCTGGCGTATTTAACATCGATGTGTTCATTGAACAATGTGGAGTAGCTGATGATTCGCGTCAGCGCGCTCTCAAGTTCACGAATGTTGAATTTGACTTTTTCGGCAATCAGGTCTATTACTTCCAGAAAATCATTGTCTATGGTGACGTTTTCAAGCTCTGCTTTTTTTCTGAGAATCGCCACGCGAGTTTCGTAATCGGGCGGTTTAACATCCGCTACTATATTCCACTGGAAGCGGGAACGCAGTCTTTCATCAAGATCCCTAAGCTTGCTCGGATGGCGGTCACTGGAAATAACGATTTGTTTATTGTACTCAAACAGCTCATTAAAGGTGTGGAAAAATTCCGTCTGTGTGGATTCCTTTCCTTCCAGAAACTGAATATCGTCAATGAGCAATACATCGGCGCTGCGGTATTTGTTTTTGAAGTGTTCAAGCATACCCGATGAATTTTTAGGATCCTGAATCGCTTTAATAAGCTCGGATGTGAACATTTCAGAGGAAACGTAGAGAACGTTCATATCAGGATTATGCTCCAGTATGTAGTGGCCGATGGCGTGCATGAGGTGAGTCTTTCCAAGGCCCGACCCGCCGTATATAAACAGCGGATTGTAGGTGGCGGCAGGAGACTCGGCTACGGCATAGGATACAGCGTGGGCATATTTATTGTTTTCCCCAACTATAAAATTATCAAAATTATAGCGCGGATTCAGAAAATATTCTTCTTTTAATTCATTTTCCTTCTGCAAAGGGGCTTTCCTGGTGTTTCCGGTGATTATATGAGGTTTTTCAGCCGGGCGCAGAGACGCTGAATTATTGGCGGATGGAAGCATGGTTTCACCCATACTCAGCTGCTGCTGAATTTCGGCTTCGGTTTTGTTCTTTACAACGACCTTGTATTTTTTGTGATAAACCGCCTCAACAGCACGTTCAAACACTGGAATATAGCGCATTTCGAGCACTTCCATAATCTGTTTTTTTGAAGTAGCAAAATAAATCACAGCCGCATCTTCATCGATTTCCATCGGAACGAGCGGGGTGAACCAGGAACGGTAGCTGACTTCAGTAACGTTTTCGCTGATATCGGCGAGAATATCTCTCCATTTTTTTGAATCAATTTTTTTTCGCATTATATACACCTTTTCTTAAAAAGTAATTATATAATAACAAACAAAGTTATCCACAGGCAATAGGTAATTTTTAAATGTTGGAAAAATATAAATCCGCATAAGTTATCCACCGGCTGTGGATAAAATTGTGCAAAGTTTTCACAGGGGTGTATTAAAATACCCTTTATGAGGCTTTTTGTTTCGATTTCACGGTGTTTCCGGGGAAAAAGGTTTGACATGTTCTTTTTTCAACGGTATAATAGTTAAGCATATGTGCAGGTTGAAATTAAGAGCTGCACAAGTTCACTTAAATTTAGAAAAGGAGGAACCGGTCTATGAAAATGACATATCAGCCGAAAACAAGACAGAGAAAGAAGGTACATGGCTTCCGTAAGAGAATGAGTACCAAGAATGGCAGAAATGTTTTAAAGAGAAGAAGACAAAGAGGTAGAAAAGTTTTATCCGCATAGAGACCGCATCTGTGGTCTTTTTGTTTCAAGACGGATATTTAGGGAGATTATGCTAAAAAAAGAAGTACTGAGAAGAAAAGATGATTTTACCGCAATTTACCGAAAAGGCAAATCTGTAGGTGAAAGATATATTGTGTTTTTTTATAGAAAGAACGAACTTTCTTATAACAGAACTGCGTTTTTAGCAAGCAAAAAAGTAGGAAACAGTGTAGAGAGAAACAGAGCCAGACGGCTCATGAAAGAAAACTACCGTGCTTTAAAGGGTGATATAAGAGAAGGATATGATTTGATTTTTATTGCCCGCAATACTATAAACGGTCAAAAAGCTTTTGACGTCGGAAAATCGATGAAGCGCGCTTTGCATAAAGCAAAATTGTTTCAAAAGAGGTGATTTTTATGAAAAAAATCATGATTCTGCTCATAAGAGGGTATCAGATTTTTATCTCTCCGCTTTTTCCGAAAACATGCAGATTTTATCCTACTTGTTCCACTTATTTTATTCAAGCGTTAGAAAAGTATGGATTTTTTAAAGGAAGTTATCTCGGTATTAGAAGATTACTTAAATGCCACCCTTTCAATCCCGGGGGGTATGATCCTTTAAAATAGGAGGAAGTACATTAATGTATACGATTTTAGGTGTTATAGCAAAACCTTTGGGGATGCTGCTGAACCTGTTGTATGGATTCGTCCATGATTACGGGCTTACGATTATCATATTCACGTTAATCGTAAAGCTGTGTCTCTATCCTCTGTACATAAAGCAGACTAAATCGACTGCCAGAATGGCAGAGGTACAACCTAAGATGCAGGCACTGCAGCGCAAGTACGCCAATGATAAAGAGACTCTCAATATCAAGATGGCGGAGCTTTATAAGGAAGAAAAATTCAACCCGATGGGCGGATGTCTTCCGATGCTGATTCAGATGCCTATTATCATGGGACTTTTTGCTTTGCTGCGAAACCCGATGCAGTATATTACAGACGACAGCATGATTTTTGCATTCCATGAATCATTTGTATGGATTGCGGACTTAAGCCAGCCGGACAGATGGATCCTGCCGATTATAGCAGGTGTTGCAACGTTTGTTTCGTTCTCCATGACGCAGGCTTTGGCAGGAGGTACGGATGCCAACAACCAGATGGCGGGTATGACGAAGATGATGAAATATATCTTCCCGCTTATGATACTCTGGATGGCAAGATCCTTCCCTTCGGGACTCGCTTTATACTGGGCGGTCAGTCAGATCATGCAGATAGGATTCAATATTCATCTGAGTACGATTCGCAAAAGGATGAAACGCGAAGCAGAAGAAAAAAGATTGATGGAAAAGGCAAAGAAAAAATAAATCTCAATGCAGATTTTGGAGGAAACGGAAATGGATTACTCAGAAAAGTGGGGCGTTGATGTCGAGGAGGCAGTCAAACTGGCGCTTGTCGACCTGAAACTCTCCAGAGATGAAGTTGAGGTGACTGTTCTGGAAGAACCTTCAAAAGGATTTTTTGGCATTGGTTCAAAACTGGCAAAAGTAAGAGTAGAAAAGAAAAAGCCGGCTGTTGAAGAAAAACCGGAAGAACCTAAAAAGGAAGAAAAGCCGGAACATAAGAAATCCGAAAAGGCGGAAAACCCGGTTTCGGGCGGCCAGGAGAAGGAAGAAAGAACGGAGTCAAAGCCTCGTAATAAAGGTAACAGAAACCAAAAGAGAAAACATAACGGAAACAGAGATAAAAAAGAAAAATTTACTGCTCCGGATCTCGATATCGATCCGGTAAACAAGGAAGAACTTCACGATATTGAAGATCACGAAGCACTTACATTCCTTAAAGATATAACGGAAAAGATGGGACTCAATCTGAATTTCCATGCGAAGGAAGGAAAAGACCTTGTTTATCTGGAAATGGACGGTAAAGATTCCGGTACGATTATCGGTAAACGCGGACAGACTCTGGATGCAATCCAGTATCTGACCAGTCTCGTTGTAAACAGGAACAGCGAGAAGTATATTAAAGTCGTAATTGATGCGGAAAACTACAGAGCTAAACGGCAGAAAACGCTGGAACAGCTGGCAAATCGTCTTGCTGCTAAAGTAATAAAGACGAAGAAATACGTCAGACTGGAGCCAATGAATCCGTATGAAAGAAAAATCATACATGCGACTTTACAGAAGAACCCTGACATTATAACGAGAAGTGAAGGGGAAGAGCCGTATCGGAGAGTTATCATCGAACTTAAAAAATAGACAGGAAAGAATGCCCATACTCTGCAGGACTGCGTATGGGCATTACTTGTATTTTGAAACAGAGCGGTTTTATTATAAAATCGCGGGAGGAAAATTCCATGGAAGATACGATTGCAGCAGTGGCAACTGCCTATGGAGAAGGCGGAATCGGAATTATAAGAATAAGCGGAGAAAAGGCTCTGCCTATTCTGCGGGAAATATTCGAGTTTCATGGTGAAACTAATACGTTTATAAGCCGACGCATGACTTACGGCAAAATAATAGATAAAGAAAACAACCGGCTGATTGATGAAGTATTGGCTGTTTATATGAAAGGTCCCAAGACATATACGGCAGAGGATGTGGTGGAAATCAACTGTCACGGAAGCGTGGTTTCCCTGCGTAAAACTCTGGCGCTCGTGCTGCGCAAGGGTGCACGGCTGGCGAAACCGGGAGAATTCACAAAGAGAGCATTTCTCAACGGACGCCTGGATCTGTCTCAGGCAGAGGCGGTCATCGATATGATTCGTGCCAAAACCGACAAAAGTTTCGACGCTGCAGTATCTCAGCTTGAAGGAGGACTTTCTCTTAAAGTCGAGGAAATCCGGCAGAAACTATTGGATTTGCTTGTGGAAATAACGGTGAATATAGACTATCCCGATGAAGATATTGAGGAGATGACCTACGATAAGCTGGAAGAAAGCATTGTGGAAGCTCACAACATGATTGAAAAACTTCTGGCGACGGCATCCACGGGCAGAATGATCAGAGAAGGAATTAAAATAGCCATAGTCGGAAAGCCGAACGTAGGAAAATCCTCGCTGATGAACGGCCTTTTGAAAGAAAAGCGTGCCATAGTGACGGATATCCCCGGAACTACACGCGACACTATTGAAGAAGTTCTGAGTATCAGAAACATTCCGGTTTATCTGGTTGATACAGCAGGAATTCGTGAAACTTCCGATAAAGTTGAAAAGATGGGCATCGAAAAATCAAAAGAAGCTTTTAACCGCGCGGATTTTATTCTGTTTATACTGGACGGAAGTCAGCCTCTTGAAGAAGAAGATATACAGATCATGGAACTTCTGGAAAGAAGAAAGTCTCTCGTTATGATTAATAAGCGGGATCTGGGAACAGTAATTTCGAAAGATGAGATTTCTGCAAAGCTTCCTGATTGCCGCGTAATCGAAGCATCTCTTGTAGAGGGAGAAGGAATAACGGAAATAGAGGATGCTGTGGAAGAGCTGGTATACGGCGGAGAAATTACACAGAAGGAAAGCACGATGGTAGGAAACGTACGTCACATAGAACTCTTGCAGCAGGGAAGACAGTCGCTTGCGGACGCTTTGCAGATGACGCAGAAGAGAGAGGCACTGGATTTCATTGAGGTGGACGTGAAGAATGCGTATGAAAAACTCGGAGAAATAATAGGAGAAACGGTATCTGACGATATTATTAACGAAGTATTCGCTCGGTTCTGCCTGGGAAAATAAAAATAAAACATTGAGGAATAGAGCTTATGGAAAAATTTTTAATGGGAAAATATGATGTAATCGTCGTTGGGGCAGGCCATGCAGGCTGCGAGGCCGGTCTTGCTGCTGCGCGCATGGGCATGAGAACGCTGATGCTTTCCATAAATCTGGAGGCAGTGGCGATGATGGCGTGCAATCCGTCAATAGGGGGAACGGGCAAGGGTCATCTGGTCAGAGAAATTGATGCACTCGGCGGCGAGATGGGAATTAACATAGACAAAACATTCATTCAGAGCCGTATGCTCAATACTGCAAAGGGACCTGCGGTCCATTCGCTGCGTGCACAGGCCGACAAAAATGAGTATCATATAGAAATGAAGAAGACGCTGGAAGCCGAAGAAAATCTCAATCTGAAGCAGGGTGAGGTAACAGATCTGATTATAGAAGACGGCAGAGCCTGCGGCGTAGTTCTTAAGACAGGAGCCATGTACGAGGCGAAAGCCGTGATAATTGCGACGGGAACTTTTCTGGCCGGGAAGATTTTCATAGGAGACAGTGTATTTGAAAGCGGGCCGAACGGGCTTGCCCCATCCAATGAACTGGCGCGGCACCTGCGCGAGTACGGACTTCCGATGAGGAGATTTAAAACGGGTACGCCTGCACGCGCACTTGCAAAGAGTCTGGATTATGAAAAGATGATTCCGCAGGACGGTGATGAAAAGGTAGTGCCGTTTTCGTTTATGAACGATAATCTGCAGAAGGATCAGATAAAATGCTGGCTGACTTATACCAACGAAAAAACTCATGATGTAATACGCCGGAATTTTCATAGGTCCGCTCTTTTCGGCGGACAGATCGAGGGAGTGGGTCCGCGCTACTGTCCATCCATCGAGGATAAAGTAAATCGCTTTGCGGATAAAAAGCGTCACCAGCTTTTTATAGAACCGGAAGGATTATATACGGAAGAAATGTACATACAGGGAATGTCATCCAGCTTACCGGTTGATGTACAGGAAGAATTTTACAAGACTATCGAGGGCCTGGAGAATCTGGAAATCGTTCGCCCGGCATATGCCATCGAGTACGACTGCATCGATCCGCTGGATCTGAAGGTGAGTCTGGAAAACCGTCATATTGAAAATCTGTTCTGTGCCGGACAATTTAACGGCAGTTCAGGATATGAGGAAGCGGCGGCTCAGGGTCTGATGGCCGGAATAAACGCTGTATGTAAAATAAAGGAAAAAGAACCATTTATTCTCGATAGAAGCGAGGCTTATATCGGCGTTCTCATCGACGATCTCGTAACAAAAGGTACTAATGAACCTTACAGAATTATGACCAGCAGAGCGGAATATAGGCTGCTTCTGAGGCAAGACAACGCTGATATGCGTTTGACGGAGCGCGGATATGAGATTGGTTTGGTAAAAAAAGACAGATATAACAGATTTTTAAAGAAGAAAGAAGCGGCAGCTGCAGAAACCGAGAGACTGAAGAAAAAAATTCTGCAGCCGGATACAGTAAATCCATTTCTTGAGGAAAAGGGAAGTACACCGGTGAAGAGTGCTGTTTCTTTGCTGGAATTGTTGAAGAGACCTGAGATCACGTATGATGATACGGCGGTTATTGACGATGCGCGTCCGGAGCTTTCGGCTCATCAGAAAACCATGATGGAAGTGCAGATTAAATATGAAGGCTATATCATAAAGCAGCAGCAGCAGATAGAAAAATTCAAAAGACTGGAAAATAAAAAATTGCCGCAGAATCTGGATTATTTTTCAATCGACGGATTGAGAATCGAGGCCAGACAGAAGCTGGATGCTCTCCGCCCTGTGTCGGTGGGGCAGGCTTCCAGAATTTCCGGAGTATCGCCTGCCGATATAAATGTACTGCTTATATGGATGGAAAAACTCCGCAGACAGAATCATTAGAAGGGAGAGGGTTCCGTGATAGAACAAATGAACCGTGTGTTTAAGAAACTGGGACTTTCGTACAGCGAAAAAAAAGATATGCAGTACGCCGGATATATGGAAAAAATTCTGGAATGGAATCAGCATGTCAATCTGACTGCAATCAAAGAAAGAGATGAATTTATAGAGAAGCATTATATAGATTCACTGCTGTGTGCAGGTTCTGCGGAATTTCTCCGGGCTCAGACGATTATAGATGTGGGAACCGGCGGAGGATTTCCGGGAATTCCGCTGGCGATAGCTTTCCCGGAAAAGAAATTCACATTGATGGATTCTTTGAATAAGAGAATAAAAATAATTCAGCAGCTTTGCGAAGAACTTGAAATCGAAAATGTGAAAGCGGTTCACGGCAGAGCGGAAGAGCTGGGACGAAGAAAGAATATGAGAGAATCATTCGATATATGCATATCGAGGGCAGTTGCCAATATGAGTACACTTTCCGAATACTGCCTGCCGTTTGTAAAAGTAGAAGGATGGTTCATCGCCTATAAGGGACCGGACTGCGAGGAAGAATTACTGAATGCGGAAAACGCAATAAAAAAACTCGGAGGAAGCGTGCAGAGACGCGAAAGTTTTGCATCGCTTGAGATGACGGAAAGCAGCAGGTCGGAACTGCAGCATCAGCTGATCTTTATTTATAAAAACAAAATGACAGAGGCAAGGTTTCCGAGAAAACCGGGAACTCCTTCAAAAGAGCCGATAAAATGATAAACATCGGCTCTTTTTTAGTGCGATGACTTTTTTATGGGAGCGGATATAAAGGATGTTTCACGTGAAACATTATGGTTTTTTTATGATGTTCATGAAAATGTATAGTAAAAAAATGAGTGTTGTTATATAATAGAGTAACCGCAAAAGAAAAATTCTGTACAGCTTTGTAAGAGTTAATTCAGGAGGGTAAAAGTGGGAAAAGCAATAGCAATTTTTAATCAGAAAGGTGGAGTAGGGAAAACAACCACCAATATAAATCTGGCTGCATGTCTGGCCATTAAGGGAAAGAAAATCCTCATAATAGATATTGATCCGCAGGGAAATACCACAAGCGGTGTTGGAATATCAAAGAGAGATCTGGATGTGACAACACATGAGATTCTGGTAGAGGATAATCAGCACCCGGAAGAGGCAGTGATTTCAACAGGCATAAAGAATCTTGATATTATGCCTGCAAGCGTTCAGCTGGCAGGAGCTGAGGTTGAGCTGATTCAGCTGACAGGCAGAGATAAGAGACTTAAATGGGCGATTGACCAGCTGAAGCCGAAGTACGACTATATTTTTGTTGACTGCCCGCCGTCACTGGGGCTTCTTACAATCAACTCACTTACAGCCGTAGATTCGGTGTTGATTCCGATTCAGTGTGAGTTCTATGCGCTGGAGGGTGTAAGCCAGCTGATGAGCACCATCGATATCGTAAAGAAAAATACCAATCCAAATCTGGAGATCCAAGGTGTTATTCTCAGTATGTTTGACGGCAGAACCAACTTATCGGTACAGGTTGTAGAGGAAGTAAAGAAGTATTTCCGTGAAAAGGTGTATACGACGGTTATACCGAGAAATGTACGTCTGGCAGAAGCTCCGAGTCATGGAATGCCGGTTATTCAGTACGATCCGAAATCTGCAGGGGCTATCGCATATATGGAATTCGCTGATGAATTTCTTGCAAACGAGGAGGAACTTTAATGGCAGCTAAAAAATCAAGAGGACTGGGGAAGGGACTCGATGCGCTTTTTGGCGATATGGAGGTAGACATATTAAAAAATGACAAACAGGATGCACTCGATGAAAAAAAAGCTGCTGTTTCTGTAAATGAGGCGTCAACTGCTGCACCGGCCGAAAAATCCGTTAAAGAAGAGAATAATACAGGTGATATCCTTTATGTGGATATCAATGATATTAAACCGAATACAAACCAGCCGCGTAAGACGTTTGATGAAGAAAAGCTGGAGGATCTTGCTGCATCGATTAAAGAACATGGTTTGATACAGCCGATAGTGCTGCGAAGCGTGGGAGCCGGATATGAAATCGTTGCCGGAGAGCGCCGCTGGCGTGCAGCGCGGAAGGTGGGAGTAAAAAAAATACCTTGTATCGTCCGCGAGCTGAGTGATGAAGAAAACATGCTGCTGTCGATCATCGAAAACATGCAGCGTGAAGATCTGAATCCTATAGAAGAGGCGGAGGGTCTCAATCAGATGATTGACACCTACGGTTTAACGCAGGATCAGGTATCAAAGAGCGTAGGCAAAAGCAGGCCGTATATAACCAACTGCCTGAGATTGTTAAAACTGCCGGAAGCTATCCGGGAATTTGTGGCTGACGGACTGCTTTCTGCAGGACATGCGAGAGCAATTGTCTCTGCGGGAACCAAAGAAAAACAAATTGCACTGGCGGAGAAGGCTGTGAAGGAAGGCCTATCGGTAAGACAGATTGAAAAACTGGCAAAGGAAAGCAAAACCGGTAAAACAAAAGCAAAGCAGCGTGAGAAGAGTGCCGATGTCAAGCGTGTTGAAAATGATTTGAAGGAAGTTTTAGGTACGCGCGTTACCCTAAATCAAAAGGGTAAAAAAGGAAAGATTGAAATCGAATACTACAGTAAAGACGATCTTGAAAGACTTATAGAATTGTTGAAAACACTGCATTAAAGACAGTTGTTTCATGTGAAACATTATAAAAATCATGATGGATAAAGAAAGATTAAACAAATTATTAGAGGAAGTTATCAATGAGACACGGGCATTAAAAATTCCCGTGTCTCATTCGATTGAGAAGAATGTAATTGTAAACAACAGACCGAAGAAGAGATTCGGCTGCTGCAGGAAAAGGGCTGATGGGTTTACAATAGAAATAAGCGGGTTTCTGCTGGATGCAGAAGGGTGCGGCGAAAAGGAAATCCGCGGCGTCCTGGCGCACGAGATTCTGCATACCTGCCCCGGATGCTACGAACATGGTAAGCGCTGGAAATATTATGCGTCGATGATGAACAGCGTATATGGATACAGGATAAAGAGAGTCAACAGTTTTGCGGAAATGGGGATATCTGAGCAGGAAGAAAATGCGGAAGATAAGCAGCAGATTCGCTACATCATACAGTGTAAAAAATGCGGCAGGCAGTATCCCAGACAGCGATTTACGTGTGTGATGAAAAAGATTAACGCATACCGCTGTCAGTGCGGGGGAAAGCTGGAATACTTCAGTGTAGAAGAAAAAAACAAGAGAATATAATTACATAAAAATAAAAAATAATCTCGTCTTTAATCATAAACACGGGATTATTTTTATATACAGTGTTTATTATGTTCCAAAAATCGGATAAATTATTAACAATTATTTTGTATAGTGATATAAAAAAGAGTGGCCAATAGTTGCACTATTGTTACAAAAAGCGCTTTTAATTTATTCAAAAAATTGAACTACTCGAGTATTCCTAATTGCTAAGATAAGAAAGGAAGAAAAAATGACAACTAAACAACGCAGCGGTCTAACAATGATTATCATTGCAATCATCGCGACATCGTTTCTGGGAGACAGCAGCAGCGCTTTCAATCCGGTATTGGACAGCATTTCCGATGCATTTCCTAATTTGAGCTATACAACAGTCACACTGTTTGCAACTGTTCCGAACGTAACCTTCTGTATCGCCGCACTTGCAATCGGTGCAATCGTAGGAAAGCAGATGAAATACAGAACTGCTATAATTCTCGGATGTGTACTCGTTCTTGTCGGGGGAGTGACACCGTCGCTTCTCTATGAGAATTTTGCAATACTCATGCTTTCACGTATGATTTTCGGACTTGGACTTGGAGCACTGGTAGTAATCAACGGTTATACTGTAGAAATATTCGAAGGCAGGGAGCAGCAGAGAATTTTAGGATGGCATGTCACTTCAATGAATCTGGGTTCCGTAGTCCTGGCCTTAATCGCAGGCGTTCTCGGAGATATCCACTGGCATATAGCAGCCTATGCCTATTTTCTGGCAATCATTCCTCTCGTTTCTGCATTTTTCATTAAAGAGCCATCGGAAGTCAGAGAAATTCAGACTGCAGCAGAGACAACGGTTAAAAAAGAAAAGACAAAACTTGGACTTAATGTCATCGTTTTCAGCATAGTCATCTTTGTATTAACCATGGCACTTTATGCTCTGCTTCTCATCATGTCACCTTATGTTGTGGACAACAACCTCGGCTCATCAACCGAAGCAGGAATTCTCTTATCGGTCTATACTGCAGGAGGAGCATTCGGCGGACTTATCTTTGATAAGACGAGATCATTATACAAGCAGTTTTTCTTACCATGCTGCTGCCTTATGATAATTCTCGGCTGCGTACTGTTCTATTGGGGCGGAATCTTCATTCTCATCGCCGTCGGATCGTTTATCGCCGGCTGGGGATGGTATGCAATAATGACGGTCAGCACTGAAATTGCAGCTAAAATGAGCAATGAGGCTTCAGTAGCTCTCGCGACTTCAATGATCTGGATTGCAAGCTGCCTGGGATGCTTCTTCGGTTCATTCTGGATGGCCGGAGCCGAAGCGATTTTCGGTGATCTTTACCTCGGGGTAATTATGTCAAATATAATTGCATTCGGATTGTTTGCAATTATATTCGTAATCAAAAATCCATTAAAGAAAGAGTATAAATAAGGAGGAGTAAAATGTCAGTAAAATATCTGCCTGAATTATATGAGTGGAAAGATTATTGCAAACTTATCAAGCTGAGCACGGGCATAAATATGTCATATATAGAACTTGGGAATCCTGAAAAAGATCCTTTGATTCTTGTTCATGGGTATTCGGATTCATCCATGATGTTCAGAAATATAATCCCGAAAATGCAGGATAATTTTCATATCTATGCAGTCGATTTAAGAGGGCACGGATATTCCGATAAACCGGAACAGTTCGCTTACACCATTCAGCAGTATGCAGAGGACGTCATCGCATTTGCGGATGCAGTCGGCATCGATACATTCTATCTCGCAGGACATTCAATGGGAAGCATGACCTCACAGTCCATCGCATTTTCTTATCCAAAGAGAGTGCGTAAAGTAGCGCTTCTCTCCACTTTCGCAGGCTTTAAAGCAACACCGGAGGAAATCAGAGAATACGTTGCGACATTTGAAGATTGGGCTAAAAACGGCATTGACGAGAGAGACTTCTGGCCGGCACTGGATACATTCTACGATCCTGAGTACCCTAAATATGCAAAGCGGCTTTATGCGACATGGCCGCTCAGATGCTACAAGGCCGCATGGTGGGGAATGGAACTCGCAGATAACTCCGGATTCCTGCAGTATATAGAATGTCCGGTCTATCTCATGTGGGGTACGGAGGACAATCTGATTTCAGCCGAACTTCAGGATGAAGTTAAACGTCTCCTGCCTGATGCAAAGCTTAAAATGCTTGAAGGCAGAACGCATGAAATTCTTCAGGAATGTCCGATTGAAATCGCTGAGGAGTTAAATGAGTTTTTTAGATAATAAACAAATTGTAGATTAACTGCATTAAAAGTTCATCTTAAACACCAATTTCTTTGCTGTGCCGATTTCATCTCTTCACGCCTCCGCAGCGGGGCCGGGGAGATGGAGTAGGCACAGCTTTTTGCACAGCTATTGTCTGAAAATTAAAATTAATGATTGACATCGGTAGAGTAATATATTAGAATACTTAAAAAGACACGTGTTGGTTCGTTAACGCTCTCAATTATTGAGGAACACCAAAGGAGAAGAAAAATGGATATTTTTAATTCGTTTGGGTTTATGGTATTCTGCTTTATAGCTTTTACAGGTGGCGTTGCAGTTTTTTCTTATTTTAAGAGCAGAAACGTTAATCGTGAAGAAGAAGATGGGTATTATCTTGCAGGCAGGTCACTGTCGGGTATTGTTATCGCCAGTGGTCTTATTATGATTGACCTGTCGGCTATGCAGCTTGTAGGCAACAACGGGCAATCCGTTACTGTCGGTATGGGTGTATTTGCAGCACAGGGCTTAGGCTACAGCGGCATGGTTCTGGCGGCTCTGTTCCTTATCCCTAAATATCTTAAATGCGGTATTACTACAATGCCGGAGTTCTACGAACTTAGATATGACAAGTTTACGCGAAATCTAATCACTATCATTATGATGGTTAACTACATCATTGTAATGATTCCAAGTGCACTTTATGCAGGAGCTAAAGTGTTTATTCAGATTTTTAAAGTCGATGAGATATTCGGTTTGACTTATTTTGAATCTCTGGTTGTAATTTGTGTAGCAATCGCATTAATAGGCTGTATGTACGCTATCGTGGGCGGTCTTAAATCTATGGCTTCGGCAGATTTAATCAATGGTATCGGTATGCTGGTAGGCGGTATGCTCATTACTATTTTTGGATTTATTTTCTTATCAAATACATTGGGCGGCGATGGAAGCCTGATGGATGGAGTTGTTAAATTTGCCACTAAGGATCCTGCGATGATGAATGCTATTAATGAATGGGATTCCAATGAACCATGGTGGCCATGGCCGGCAATTATACTGGGATTAACCATCAATAACTTTTATTATTGGGGATGTGACCAGGCAATCGTACAGAGATGTTTCGGTGCCAAGAGTTTGGCTCATGCGCAGAAAGGTATGATATATGCAGGTCTTCTGACGATGATTACCCCGTTTTTCCTGGTAATCCCCGGCATCATTGCAAACCTGGCTCACCCGGAAATTAACTGGTATGAAAACGGAGACAATGCATTCCCGCTGCTTATTTCAGAAAGCATGCCGAATATACTGCTTGGATTATTTGCAGCATGCGTATTCGGAGCAGTTCTGTCGACATTTAATGCATTCCTGAATTCGGCATCTACAATCTTTGCAGTCAACATTTACAAGGGAGCTCTTAAAAAGGATGCAACCGAGCTTCAGACAATTAAGTTCGGTAAAAAAATGGGTATAGTAATTGCCGTTATTTCAACCGGAATTTCACCGTTCCTGATGTTTGCGGGCGGTATTTTCACCTGGGTTAACAGTGCAATAGGTATTTTCAGTATTCCTATTCTTGTGCTGACATTGCTTGCAATATTCTCGAAGAGAGTACCGAGATATATCGGCAAGATTATTATTCCGCTGCACATTGTGGCATATTCGCTGGTTAACTTCATACTGCCTAACTTTTTCGACTGGTTCGGCACAGTATTCTATATGTACTGGTACATTGTATTCTTTGTACTCGACATGCTGATCGCAGCGCTGCTTATCAAGTTCAAGCCGCTCAGTGAGGATTTCGAACTTAAGGAAAATCCGCCGGAGGGTATGGATATGAGACCTTGGAAGAACAGAAAGAAAGCAATCGTTCTCATCCTGGCATGCACTGCACTGGTATACACGGTATTCTCACCGCTTTGCCTGGGCAAGAGCGATCAGACTACATGGGAAAGATACCAGGAATATCAGAACAGTAAGACCACATCACAGGTGGTGCAGATTGACGATAATTAATAAGGTTGGCAATTCCGCAAAAACTATAATTTTTCATTACAAAATCATAGTTTCGATTCCGCAAAGCTTAGACGATGAGAAAGCTTTGCATAAAAACACAATACCACCCTCAAATGCTGCATTAACATGCAGCATTTTTCTTTTTCCAAGCTTTCCTGAATTGCTCAGACAACAACACATCCTAACGTATTTTAACTTTCTAAACAATCCGTTTTTTGATTAATTTTTGCAGAAAATCTCTATGTGTATCGGCCGAAAATATCGATTTTTTTCATAAAATCTTGTCGTAAAATCCGCAGTGATGCTATAATATTGCAAAACAGATGGGGGATTTGTAATGATGTTTGGGAAAGTATGCAAATGGCTTTCGGCGCGAACAAAGTGGATATTCAATATTGTAATTGCCATTTTAGTGATCGGATGCATTATTGTAATAGCTGAGGTGAACTTATCTCAGAATACGGAAAACCGTGCGCTTGCGGAACTTAAGTCAACGGTCAGCATGCAGCGATCGACATTTTCAGATGACGTTGACTCACAGTTTAAGACGCTGGAGCTGGTCGCCGATATGCTGGAATACGGAAGACATTTTGCCGGCAAGGGAATACAGCCAACGCTGACATCCATCGTACGCACTTCCGAATTATGTACACTGTGTCTTGCCGACACTGACGGGAATGTAACCGACTATCAGGGCAATGACATCGGCAACTGCAGCGACCGTGCATATTTTTATGAAATCATGAGCGGAAACAGCACGCAGTACTGTGAATACCTTAAAACGACGAAAAACGGCGGTGAAGCACGCGTTATTTTCTCTGTTCCGGCATATGATAAAAACGGCAGCATGCTTGGAGTTCTTTTCTGCAGCAAAGAGATTTCCGTTCTTGAAAATTCTATTTTTGCACATGAAGATCTGTTCGATTCTTCCTCGACTATTTTTATATGTACGGAAACCGGAGAGCTTATCGCAGCAAATGAAAACGCAGACGATGATTTCAGCGGTGATAAATCGTATCAGAAGAGCGGCTTTAATGTCTATAAATGGAATAAAGGTCTCGAAACGATGCGTGATGATAATGTAAAAACAAAAGAAATTGACCTTAACGGTAAAATGCATTTTGCGGCATGCACTCCGCTGGAAGCAGACGGCTGGTATCTTTACTGCATTGTGGGCAAGGCGAATGTATCGGAAACATTCAGCTCAAACCTGGTGCTGATTAAGAAAACAATTGCTTACTTTTTTGTGATTTTCGCAGCAATATTGATATATATAATAGCTTTGGGAAAGTCCTATGTGAAACGAAAAAGCAGGGAAGCGCTTGCGGCCAAGTGCAATTACGAGAATTACAGGAACATTCTTAAAGAAGTACAGTGCGGTGTCGTGGAATACGATATTAACAATGCTTTGCTGGCCACAATTCAGCCGGAACTCGGAGATTTAAAACTGGGCGTATTGAACGGTTCGCTGGATACATATGAACAATTTAAAGCGATGCATCCGGAATATGACTTTAATGAACTGAAAAAAGAGCTGGAGCTTGCAAAACGAGACGGCAGAACCTATTTGTTTGAATCGATTCTGACATCGAACACTCAAAAGATTTGCTGGCTGCAGACGATGATTATCCCTATATTGAATGAAAATGACACCGTGGGAAAAATACTTTTCGCCATATTTGATGTTTCGGATCTCCATCGTGAAAGCGACGCTGTTTTGGAAATGTACACAAATATACCGGCAGGTGTGTATCGCTGCAGTCTCAACGATCCGATTCATGTTGAATATTTCAGCGATGGATTCTGTAAAATGCTGGGGTATTCGCGTGAAGAGATTGACAGAATCATCGGCTTTAAGCGAGAATACTCCATGCTGATCAGCCGGGAGGATCGTGCGGTGTTCGATGAATTTGTTCGAAATCTGGCAGCGCGCGGCGGCAAAGAAACCTGTGAATATCACCTGGTATGCGCCGATGGTTCGCTCCTTGCGGTTTCCGATACGATGGATGCAAAGCAAAGCTCATCGGGAGCAATGTACGGATATTCCGTCGTAACGGATCTTCAAAAATACAAGGAAATGCAGCAGGGGCTTGAGCGGGAGCTGGATGATGTGAAACAGCAGCTTGAGCAAAGCAGGATAAAAAACGCAAACAGCCAGATGCAGCCGCATTTTCTTTATAATGCACTTTCGTCCATCCGGGAAATCGTTCTGGAGGATCCGGAGTATGCATCGGATTTAATATATGATTTCACGACGCATCTGCGTGCCTGCATCCGTTCGATGTCAAATGAAGATCTTGTGCCGTTCACACAGGAGCTTGAGAACATCAAAGCCTATGTCAATATTGAAAAAATGCGCTTCGGAGACAGACTCCGCGTAGAATATAACTGCCGGGAAACGGAGTTTGATATCATTCCGCTGAGTATTCAGCCGCTTGTTGAAAACGCTATCCGCCATGGCGTATATGAGTGCGGCGTGCGCGGCGGCACGGTAGCGGTAAGCACTTCGCGAGGAGATGAGTGCATTACAGTTTGTGTTGAAGATGATGGTACGGGTTTTGATTTTGAAAAGACGATGGCGGAGGTAAAGAGCGGCAAGCGCGATTCCAGCGGCCTTTATAATTTGATTTTCCGTTTTGAAACGTTGATGAATGCACATGTTGCAGTGGAAAGTAAAATAGGAAGCGGGACAAAAGTTACAGTAACGATACCGGCAGGAGGTAAGCGATGAGAGCAATATTGGTCGATGATGAGGCGATTATGCTGCGCAGCTTTATGAGAAACAGCGCAGATATTCCGGAGATAAATGTTATCGCGCAATTTCAAAGCGCAGAAGAAGCTATTGAATTTGCACGTGAGAATCCGTTTGAGCTGGCGCTTCTGGATGTGCGCCTGCCCGGGATGGACGGCATCGAGCTGGCGGTCAGACTTCGTGAAATAATACCGGAACTGCTGATCGTATTTATTTCTGCTTATGATGAATACTTACGAAATTTCAATGAAATCGGCGGTGATTACTACATCCTCAAGCCGTATAAAAAAGAGACCATACGGATGATGGCAGAGAAAATGTCGCTGCTTGCCGGCCGTCTCGAAAAGAATATCTATATTCAGATGTTCGGCAGATTCAACGTAATGAAAGACGGCGTACCGCTAAAGATAAGCGGAAAGACTAAAGAAATTCTCGCACTTATCGCTTCAAGGCGCGGAAAAGAAATCAGCAATGAAGAGATTTACGGCACCGTCTGGGAAAACCGCGAATACAGCAATGAAAGAATGAAGGTTTATTACAATGCTCTGTCTCGTCTCAAACATGCTCTCGCCGAAGCCGGGATAAGTGATCTGCTGCTGTCAACGCAGCGAGGTCAGATGCTTAATACCGCCATATGCGACTGCGATTATTTCGCCTGGCAGGATGGGAATATGGGAAACAATGACAGATTTGAAGGCGAGTTTCTCTCGGAATATTCCTGGGGAGATCCGATTCTGGCAGAAATTATGAATAAAATTTCAGATTAATGGGCTAAATAGTCAAATTATGTGGGTTGGACGTTGGTAGCAGTATGTTATTATAATCAGATAAAATCCGAAGAAGGAGAGAAATCGATTATGAAAAGTAAAAGACTGCTTTCGGTTCTCGTTACGATGATTATGGTCTTCAGCATGATGCCGGTATTTACCGCTGCGGCATTTGCAGAAAGCGGCGACAAGGTCATGACTTACGAAGAACTGACGAATGCGATAAACAACAAACAGGAAACGATTACGCTGGGAGCGGATATTGATGTCAGCGCCACTCTTGCTGTCGATTATGATTGTACGATCAACGGCGGCGGATTTGCACTGAATCGCGCAGAAAATTTCCAGGGAGCTATTCTGGCAGCGGTCAAGGGCAGCAGTAATGCCGAAGCCGTGCTCAGCGTTAAGAACATGACCATTGACGGTAAAAATTATGCTGCTTATTCATCAGCAGTTTACGCTGAGAAAAACACGACGATTTCCATGGAAAATGTAACCGTGCAGAATAATACAACCAGTCTCAGATCGTGGAAGTTAATCGAAAAACCTTACTACTGCGATGGGAACGGCGGAGCTATCTATATGGAGACGCAAGCTGCGGTCAGCCTGAAGAGCTGCAAGATTCTCGGAAATACGGCAGATGACTGCGGCGGCGGTATTTGCGGAGAAGCTGATTCAGAAGATGCGAAGGATGCCATCAGTCTTACGCTTAGCGGATGTACAGTGCAGAACAATGCCGCAGGGGAGTATGGTTACGGCGGCGGTATTTATATGTACAACGCAGCTAAAGTCAGCATTTCAGACTCTCTGATTTATAAAAACACGGCGAAATACGGCGGCGGTCTGTCGTTCCACAACTGTACCGAAGAAGCAGATGATAGCAGCATATCTCTGACGAACACCACTGTCAGCAGCAACAAGGCGACGGAAGGCGGCGGCGGTCTTGACATCACGTTTTCGAGCGTACATTTATATAAAGCAACATCGCTGAAGAGCAATACGGCTAAGAACGGCGGCGCTGCTAATTCTCAAAATGGTGGAAATGACGATAATACCATAATTTATATGCACGACACATCCTCTATGTCCTATAACAGGGCAACCCAGGACGGCGGTGCCGTATACCAGTGGGAGCAGCTTCTGGTTATGTATGATGATTCCTGCCTGCATCACAATACCGCAGTCAAGAACGGCGGCGCGGTATATACCGGAAGTTATGGAATTATTCAGAACGGCGGTACGATTCGCGACAACAAGGCCGGCAGCAAGGGCGGCGGAGTGTATAACTATGCCTATGACAGTGCATTCAAATCCGGCATGATTTATGACAATACGGCTTCCGATGCAGGAGATGACATTTTCAGCGAGAAAACCTGGGAGACGCTTTATGCCGTGCAGCCGAACCGCATGTACGGTGACGGCAGCAGTGAGGATCTCGGCACTGTTTCAGTTGAAAAAATCGAAGGATATCATGAAGAGGATCTTTCGAAAATCTCAGTTCCTTATTACGGATGGTTCATAGACGGCACGGAAGATCAGGTATACAAACAGGTTCAGACCTGGAAGAAAAATACGTCGACCGGCAGATATGAGTCAGTTAAAGTATGGAAATGGGTAGGAAACGGTACATATTCGAAAGAGAGCCGTTATTCAACGATTACGGACAGCGTTCTCGTCTCTGAGGAAAATGAAAATCTTGATTTCCTCGGCGGCGGAGAAAACGTAGATAATACCGGCGGCAAAGCTATCTGGTACGGAAAACTGCTTGCATACGATGCGAATTATGAAGGCAGCAGCGAGTATCAGTATGATGCGAATGCCTATACTCCGGGCACGGAGGCTGCAGTACTCGCCAACATGTTTACGCGTGACGGATATCGCTTCACGGGCTGGAACACTGAGGCGGACGGCAGCGGTACGGACTACGCTCCGGATGACAATATCGTTATGGATAAAAGTCAGGTGCTCTACGCACAGTGGGAAAAAACAGATTCACAGAATCCGGCGGGTACAGATCCGGCAAATCCGACCGATAAAACTTCACAGACCGGCGATAAGACCAATACCGAATTGCTGTTTGCACTGATGATTCTTTCGTTTGCAGCGCTCGCAGGCGTTTACGTTTACGGAAGAAAACATCGTTATATCGGTTCCAATGTCAAAAAAGGGTAATTTACATCAAAGCATATAAAATGGCAAAGGGTTGAGGCTGCATTGCAGCTTCAACCCTTTGCTTTTGAAGAATCAGAATAACCATAATGCAAAGCATATTCTCTGCATTAATAGGTAATTACTTTGTAAAATATTCCTCCCACACATAATCAGGCACCAGAGCTCCGCCGGTTGCCCAGCAGATATGCGTGGAATCTTTCAGCGTGCTGCCGGTGATATGCTGAGAATTCAGGTAAGCTTTTCCGGCATCCGAGCAGATCAGCTGTAAAGGCCCCCCGAATGCCGCGCAGCTGGATGGTTCGATGCGAATATCCTCGGTTTCGTAGAGCATGCGCATAAAATCATAGAGCCGAGCGTCATCGACCGTGAAATCACCGGAGACGATATTTCTGTCCATGCGTGTAACGAATCTGGACGGACTGGCACAGGCGAGCCCGTCGGCTTCCGTGATTCCGTCAATATCAAAATCACGAACGCTGACATCCCCATAGCGATCCGTTGCCATGCCGAGCAGCACGGAAGGGCAGTGAGCCGGTTCCGCAAAAAAGCAGTGAGCATTATCGCCGAAAATCTGCTTCAGCCCGTAGGTTATTCCGCCGGGAGCCCCGCCGACGCCTGCCGGGAGGTAGACAAGCAGAGGATGATCCGCATCCACAGTGATTTGCTGATCCGCCAGCTGTTTTGCCAGGCGGGATGCAGCCACCGCATATCCCAGAAACAGATCCTTCGAATTCTCATCATCTATGAAATAGCTGTGCGAATCCTGTGCGGAGAGTTTCCTGCCTTCTGCGACCGCGTTGGAATAATCGCTCTCATATTCTATGACCTCAACGCCTTTGCTGCGGAGAAGATCCTTTTTCCACTGCTTTGCATCGGCAGACATGTGAACCTTAACCTGAAAACCTATGGCTGCGCTGCTGATCCCGATCGAAAGCCCCAGATTTCCGGTAGATCCTACCTGCACCGTGTAATCGCTGAAAAAATCTTTAAATTCCTTCGTGTTCAGCACGGTGTAATCATCGGTAATCTTCAGCTTGCCGGCCGCCAGTGCCAGATTTTCGGCATGTTTCAGCACTTCGTAAATGCCGCCGCGTGCTTTGATGGAGCCGGCCACGGCGAGGTGACTGTCCATTTTCAGCAGGAGCTGCCCGGGAAGTTCGGTATTCCCGTAATTCTCGAGAGCTTTCTGCATTGCCGGAATTTGCTGCAAAGGCGACTCGATGATGCCGCCGGTCGCTTCCGTCTGTGGAAAGCAGGCTTTTATAAACGGTGCAAAGCGGCTGAGCCGCTCCTCGGCATCCCTGATATCATCGGCGGATACCACGAGACTGCACAGCCCTTCAATCGTATCGAAAGGCAGATATTTTTCATTGATCCACAGAACTTCTTCCTGCCGGCTGATCTGTTCTATAATCGGATTTTCCTGAATCAGTTGTTTTGCGTATTCTTTCATAAACAGTCCTAATATACATAAACCTTCGGGAGGCGCTGCCCGAATCCGCAGACCACTTCATAGTTGATGGTGCCGGTTTCACGTGCGATATCATCGGCTGTGATTTCGTAGATGCCGTCCTTGCCCATGATGGTTACTTCATCGCCGAGGCGCACATAAGGTACGTGGGTTACGTCAATCATGCACATATCCATGCAGATGGTGCCTGCTATCGGCGCATAGACGCCGTTGACTATAACCTTGCCCTTCGCGGAATAAGGACGCGGCAGTCCATCCGCATAGCCGATTGGAATCGTCGCAATCAGACTGTCTTTCTGAGTCGTGAACTTGCGGCCGTAGCTGATGCTGTTTCCGGCTGCCACCTTTTTAAGCTGAGTGATGTTGGCTTTAATGGACATGGCAGGGCGCAGAGCAAGCTGGCTGCGATCCACTTCGTCTGAAGGATAGAGGCCGTACAGGATTATGCCGGGACGCACCATTTCGTGGTGTGCTGAGCTGATTTCCATGACGGCGGCGCTGTTTGCAAGCGCACGCAGCGGAACGTCGATATCCTCCTTTAAGAGCTGCTTATAAAAGCTCATGAAGCGCTGTTCCTGCACAGTGGCGTAGGTCTTGTCCGCCGCATCCGCCGTAGCGAAGTGCGAGAACAGACCGTTGATTTTAAAGTTGGAAAGCGCTGCAATCATCTTGATATCTTCTACGGATGTCGGGTCATCGCTGTAGCCGATACGGCCCATGCCGGTATCAACGGCGACATATCCCTTGATGAGTATACCCGCCTTGGCAGCCGCCGCGGAAATGGCTTCTGCGTTTTTATAATCGCAGACAACCGGAGCAAGCCGGTATTCGATGATGGTTCCTATATAAGGTTCCGGAATCGGTGAGAGCACCAGAATCTCCTCCAGCATAAAGCCCGCTTTTCTCAGGCGTATTGCCTCGGAGAGGGTTGCGACCGCAAAGGATTCTATTCCGTTGGCGCGAAGAACCGTTGTGACCCGTACCGATCCATGTCCGTAAGCGTCAGCCTTCACCACTCCGGTGATTTTGACGCCGGATCCGACCTTCTCTTTAATCTGCTTGATGTTAAAGTCTAAATTTGTAATGTTGATTTCAGCCCAGGCTGCACGTAAGGCATCTTTGTACAAGTTTATGGGCACCTCCTTCATGATGATGATATGAATCTTTTAAGAGTTTGTTTATGCGGTTTCATGCAGTTCGCGGAGCACGGTATCCAGAAGGAACTGAACGCCGGCGGCGAGATCTGCTTTTTTTGTATCTTCTTCAGGCACGTGGCTTCGTCCGTTGATGCTTGGAACGAAAATCATACCGGTCTGTGCATGTTCTGCAATCATGCAGGCGTCGTGCACTGCGCCGCTGTCCATAACTTTATAAGGCAGCTTGAGGCTTGCGGCATGCTGCGCCATGGAATCGATGAGACGATCGGTCAGGCGAAGCGGACTGGATTTCGAATGTTCTTTGATTCTGCAGTCCACGTGCCGTTTTTTGGCAATCCTGATGATCAGATCTATAATCTCGTTCATGAAGCGATTGATTTTCGTTTCGTCCTTGTCACGGACTTCCAGTGAAAATTTCACAGTTTCCGGGATGACGTTGGAGCAGTTCGGTGCGAGTTCCATCTTGCCGCAGGTTACCACCGTGCGTTTGTCATCGTCGGTTTTCACGTGGCTTTCCGCTGCCAGGATGCATTCCGCCGCAGCGCATAGAGCATCCTGACGCTCCTTCATCGGGGTTGCGCCGGCATGGTTTCCGACTCCGGTCAGGGTCACTTCTATTACCCTCATGCCGAAGATGGAATCGACGATGCCGAGACTCAGGTCTTCGCGGTCAAGTATAGGTCCCTGTTCGATGTGAAGCTCCAGCATCGTCCTGACGTTATCGAAATTCCAGCGGACGCTTTGCAGTGCCTCCTCGGACAGTTCTTCCGTATTGTAGACGATGGTGCTGCCGTCGGGACCGTATGGCGAGAGGCTTTGCAGAACCTGCCGGAGGCTCATCCCGGAATCGTTCGTGAGTTTGTCCAGATCGGGATTGCCGTAGATGCCGGTGATGAATTTGCTGCCGGTCATGGTGGAACCGAAGCCGGAGCCTTCTTCTTCTGCAAAGATCACCACTTCGTAGTTATATGCGGCGTCTTCGATGGCTTCCGGGTGTTCCGACAGAGTTTCCAACACTTCCAGAGCTCCGCATACACCGTATATGCCGTCCAGCCAGCCGCCGTTTCGTACCGTGTCGATGTGGGAGCCGGAGAAGACGGTTTTGCGGCCGTCTTTATTGCCCGCAAGTCCGATGCGGATGTTCTGCAGCGCATCGATGGACACGCTGCAGCCGCAGTTTTCTGCTCGTTTGATGATATATTCTCTGGCTCTTGCGTCCTGAGCGCCGTAGGAGAACCGCGTCACGCCGTCTTCGGGCGTGTCAGTGAAGGTTTTCAGGGTGTTCAGGTTGTCAAGGAGCCGTTTTTCATTGGCTTGTAATTTCATAAAATCCCGCCGTTTCTACCATTTGTAGGTTGCGCCGAACGGTTTGCCCGGAACAAATCTGCCCTGGCCCTTGTGGCCGATGTACTTGGCGTCTTCTACGATTTTCTGTCCGCGCAGGAATACGGTTTCCGGACGGCCCTTCTGTGCGAAGCCTTCAAACGGGCTGTAATCCACGCCTTCAAGGTTCGTCTTGTAGCTCATGGTGCCTTCGTAGTCAGGGTCGAAGATTACGATGTCAGCATCAAAGCCGACTGCCAGCTGTCCTTTCTTATCCAGACCGTTTATCTTGGCAGGAGTGGTCGCGTACAGATCTACCAGTCTGCTCCTTGAGATTTTGCCTTCGCATACGCCGTATGTCCACAGGATGTTCAGGCGGTTCTGAAGACTCGGTGCTCCGTTCGGGATGTCTGCAAAGGATTTGCCTTCGCCGTATCCCAGATGCTTCTGTTCTGCATAGTCGAATCCGCAGTGGTCGGAACTGATGGCGTTGAGCCATTTGCGGTCAACGGCTTCCCAGAGAGCATCCCTGTGTTCTTTTGTACGCAGGGCAGGGGAGCATACGTACTTGGCGCCTTCGTAACCCGGTTTTGCCAGATCGGATTCATCCAGAACCAGATAATGGGCGCAGGTTTCGCCGAAGACCTTCTGTCCGCGGCTGTAGGCTGCCTTGACTTCCGCCAGAGCTTCCTTGCAGGTTACGTGAACGATGTAGATCGGAGCATCGGCCAGATCAGCCAGATAGATGGCACGTCTCGTAGCCTCGGCTTCAACGATCGGCGGACGGCTGACAGCGTGATAGTACGGTGCTGTTTTGCCTTCTGCAATCAGCTGTTTGGTCAGGACGTCTATCATATCGGCGTTTTCCGCATGAACCATGATGGTTACGCCGGCTTCTTTTCCCTTCTGCAAAGCTTTGAGAATGGCGTCGTCATCTGCATGGAAGAACTGACCTTTGTATGCCATGAACAGTTTCATGGTCGGATATCCGGCTTCCGCCAGCTTAGGGATTTCTTCGATGACTTCATCTCTCGGGTCGGTCATTACACTGTGGAATGCGTAGTCTACCATGGCGATGCCGTCTGCGTCGGATTTACGGTAATCCTCCAGGGTTTCCACCAGACCTCTGCCTTTTTCCTGGTTTACAAACTCGATGAGAGTTGTGGTTCCGCCGACAGCGGCCGCATTGGACGTTTCGAATCCGCGCGTTTTGCTGCCTTTGTAAGTAAATGAGAAGTGAACGTGCTGGTCAACGCCGCCCGGTAAAATATATTTTCCTTCTGCGTCGATGACTTCGTCGCCCTCCTTTGAATGCAGTCCTTCACCGATGGCTGCAATGCTTTCCCCATCAACGTAGATGTCCGCCTTGCTTTCGCCGTCAGCTGTTACGATTGTTCCGTTTTTAATAAGTACTGCCATGATACACACCTCCATTCGATCATTTCACAGTATGGAAAACTCCGCGGATTTCCCGGGATTTCCGTGGAAGCGCGGAGCGGTACGCCGCAGCGGATTTAAAGCTGCGGTGTTCTTTTAATAATATCTTCTCTGCCAGGGCCGTTGGATACGTAGGTAATCGGGAAACCGATGAGTTTTTCGATTTCGTTTACGTAGTTCTGCGCCTCGGCAGGGAGTTTGTCGAATTCGCGGATACCGGTGATATCGCATTTCCATCCCGGCAGTTTTTTAAGTACGGGCTTTGCCTTTTCAAGCTTGGCCGTGGTAGGAAAACGGGAGGTAATCTCGCCGTCGATCTCGTAGCCGATGCATACCGGAATCTCGTCCAGATAGCCCAGCGGATCCAGTACGGTGAAGGCGACTTCCGTCGTTCCCTGAGTCATGCAGCCGTATTTTGTAGCGACCGCATCGAACCAGCCGACTCTTCTCGGTCTGCCCGTCGTTGCACCGTATTCGCCGCCGTCGCCGCCGCGCTTACGCAGTTCTTCGGCTTCGGCTTCGTCCAGAATTTCGCTGACGAACGCACCGCCGCCCACTGCACTCGAGTAGGCCTTTACGACAGTTACGATATCCTTGATGGTGTAAGGCGGAACGCCTGCGCCGATTGCGCCGTAGGCCGCCAGTGTAGAAGAGGATGTAACCATCGGGTAGATGCCGTGGTCGGGATCCTTCAGAGCACCGAGCTGTCCTTCGAGCAGGATTTCCTTGCCCTCAGCCAGCGCTTCGTGCAGGAATTCGGAAACGTCGCAAACGTAAGGAGCAACCATTTCTCTGTATTCCTTAAGCGTATTCATAATATCGTCCGGATCAAGTTCCGGTTTATTGTAAAGGTGTTTCAGCAGAATGTTTTTCTGAACGCATACTCGTTCTACCTTGTCGCGCAGCTCTGCTTCATCCATGAACAGCTCCTGTACCTGGAAGCCGATCTTGGCGTATTTATCGGAGTAAAAAGGCGCAATGCCGGATTTGGTGGAACCGAATGCCTTGCCCGCCAGACGCTCTTCTTCGCATTCGTCGAAGAGGATGTGATAAGGCATCAGAATCTGAGCTCTGTCGGAAACCAGAATCTTCGGTTTCGGCACGCCCTTGCTTACGATATCATCGATTTCTCTGCACATATAAGGGATGTTGAGCGCAACGCCGCTTCCCAGAATGCTTGTGGTGTGACCGTAAAACACACCTGACGGCAGCATGTGCAGTGCGAATTTGCCATAGTTGTTTTTAATGGTATGACCCGCATTGCTTCCTCCCTGAAAGCGGACGATGATGTCAGCCTCCTGTGAAAGCATATCCGTAATTTTACCTTTTCCTTCGTCGCCCCAGTTGGCGCCTACGATAGCTTTAACCATATCTGAACTGTCGCGCCGATGCCTGTTTTTTTGCAAAGAGTCCTGTGAGCGCTCTTTGCAGGAGCACCAACGCTCTCCTTTCTATGAATGATCTGTGTTGAATGATTTCCAAAATACCGCGTTATTATACGCTGATGTCGGCGGTCATGCCGAGAGCTTCCTTGTTGGCTTCAAGAACCGGTTTTACGCAGTTTTCGAGGAACGCTTCCGTCTGACTTTCGGCGCATCCCGTGAAGTTCTCCGGCTTCATAATGGCAAGGAGCTTTTCCTTGGTGGTGTGGAAGTCAGGGTCGGCTGCGATTCTGTCGAGCAGGTCGTTTTCCGCGCCTTCTTCCTTGACGCGTTTTCCTGCAGCCATTGAATGCTGACGAATCTTTTCGTGGAGCACCTGACGGTCTCCGCCTTCCTTTACGGCGTCCATCATGATGTTTTCGGTTGCCATGAACGGCAGCTCGCTCATGAGACGGGCGTGGATTACCTTAGGATAAACCACCAGTCCCGATGTGATGTTCATGTAAAGCTCCAGAATTCCATCGGTCGCCAGGAAGCTTTCGGATACGCTCAGACGCTTGTTTGCGGAGTCGTCCAAAGTCCGTTCGAACCACTGGGTGGAAGCCGTGATTGCAGGGTTCAGTACGCCGGAAATCACGAAGTTGGAGAGCGCTGCGATACGTTCGGAACGCATCGGATTTCTCTTATAGGCCATAGCCGAGGAACCGATCTGATTCTTTTCGAACGGTTCTTCGATTTCTTTTAAGTGCTGCAGCAGACGGATGTCGTTGCTGAATTTATGTGCGCTCTGGGCGATGCCTGCGAGGATGTTCAGTACGCGCGAATCGACCTTTCTGGAATAGGTCTGACCGGATACGGGATAGCAGCCGTCAAATCCCATTTTCTCGGCAATCATGCCGTCGATTTTCGCCACCTTGGAGAGGTCACCGTCAAACAGTTCCAGGAAGCTGGCCTGCGTGCCTGTGGTACCCTTTGATCCCAGGAGCTTCATGGATGCCAGAATGTGATCCAGATCCTCCAGATCCATCAGCAGATCCTGCAGCCACAGGGTTGCACGCTTGCCGACGGTGGTCGGCTGTGCCGGCTGGAAGTGAGTGAATCCCAAAGTCGGCTGAGCTTTATGCTTTTCTGCAAAATCAGCCAGATTTGCGATTACGTTGATGAGTTTTTTACGGATAAGCTTCAGAGCTTCTGTCATGATAATCAGATCCGTGTTGTCGCCAACGTAGCAGGATGTTGCGCCCAGGTGGATGATTCCTTTGGCCTTAGGGCACTGCAGTCCGTAAGCATATACGTGGGACATGACGTCATGGCGCACGATTTTTTCGCGTTCCTTGGCTTCATCGTAGTTGATATCATCGGCAGCGGCCTTCAGTTCTGCGATTTGTTCGTCAGTGATCGGAAGTCCGAGTTCCTGTTCCGTTTCAGCCAGTGCAATCCACAGCTTTCTCCAGGTTCTGAATTTCATTTCCGGAGAGAAAAGATACTTCATTTCTTTGCTTGGATACCGCTCGGAAAGGGAACTTGTGTAGCTTTGTGTGTTTTCCATAATAATCTCCTTTTATTCTATCGCCGCGGCCCTGCCGTGAATAATCAGGCTTATTTACAGCCGGCCGGACGTGGGTTTGCATGGTCTTCTGCCTGCGCAGAAAAATACATAATGATTATACCACGAAACAACGGGCAATTACAATATTTTCGGGAGTTTTATGGGGACTTGCCGCAGCGGCGGATTAAATCGGGAGTTTGACACTTGATTTTTAGCTGCATAATCCAGATATATTGAATTATCACCGCTTGAGGTGAATTTTTTTGTCAAATTTTATGATTTTGTTAGTGCTCTTTTTTGCTCTTTGTGGTATAATATACATATAAACAGGAGGCTTAATTATGTATATCTGTATCACCGGAAGCAAAAACAACAAGGATGTCTACATCAAACAATCATATAGAAAAGAAAACGGTAAAACTTCTTCCC